>JASLAP010000257.1 GCA_030147065.1 Pseudonocardia sp.
CAGCCGGACGCCGGGCCCGGGATGCCACTGCTCGAGCCGCTGGGGCCGCAGCGAGTAGTAGGTGAACAGGAAGTCGTGCACCGGGTGCGGCTCGCGGCGCTGCCGCCGGGCCCGGTGCGGCACCGTCCACTGCTCGACGCGGGCGCGGTGCGCGGCCGCGCGGGCCCGCCAGCCGGCTTCGTCGAGCACCTCCACGCGGCTACGGTAGGCCTCCGGTCAGGCGGGGCCGACCGGGGCGGGCACGGTGCGCGCCGGCGGGGCGCCGGCCTCGATGCCGAAGACCAGGATCCGTCGGGGGTGGATCCGGATCACCCCGGGCGCGACGCCGGGGAAGGCGGAGTCGGGCAGCTCGTCGGGCAGCAGTTCGGCGGTCCCGCGGACCTCCAGCGCGCGGGGCTGCCAGGGGTCCGGGACGACATCGTCGACGACCAGCGACACCCGCCCGTCGCGGGCGATGTTGCGCCACTTCTGGGTGGCCGGGTTGTCCAGGCCGGGGATGTCGATGGCGCCGGTCCGCGGATCGACCCGGAATCCGACCGGGCGCACCTGGGGGGCGCCGTCCGGGCCGATGGTGGCCAGCCGGGCCAGCCGCTGCTGGTGCAGGTAGGCCAGCTCGGCGTCGCTGAAGATGCTCATGCCAGGATCGTGCGACCTCGACCCGACTTCAGGTCAAGTGGTGCGGGGGACCGGGTCGGGGCCGGCGTGGGTGGCGTCGCGGACCTCGCCCACGTAGTGCTCGACCAGGTCCTCCATGGCGACCAGGCCGATCGTGTCGCCCCGCGGGTCGACCACCCGGCCCAGGTGCGCCCGGGAGCGCCGGAGCACGGCGAGGGCCTCGTCGAGGCGGGCCAGGGTGGGCACCTCGGGCAGGTCGCGGACCCGCTCGGCGGGCACCGGTTCGGTCTCGTCGGCGTCGAGCAGGTCCAGCACGTCCTTGACGTGCAGGTACCCGCCGAGCGGTCCGCTGCCGCCGTCGCCCCCGTTGCGCAGCGGGAACCGGGAGAACCCGGTCCGGGCGACGGCCTCGGCGACGTCGCGCACGGTGGGCCGGGCGGGCAGGGTGGCCAGCTCGTCCAGCGGCACGACGACCTCGGCCACGGTGGCCTCGACCGAGCGCAGCGTGCGGGTGAGGCGGCTGGACTCGTCGTGGTCGAGCAGGCCCTCGCGGCCGGACTCGGCGATCAGGTCGGCCAGCTCGCCGGGGGTGAAGGAGGTCTCCAGCTCGTCGCGCGGCTCCACGCCGAGCAGCCGCAGCACCCCGTTGGCCATCACGTTGAACAGCTCGATCAGCGGCCGCATGACGGTGGTGAACACCAGGAACGGGGGCACCAGCCAGATCGCGGTGCGCTCCGGGCCGGCGATGGCGATGTTCTTGGGCACCATCTCGCCCAGCAGGATGTGCGCGACGACCACGATGGCCAGCGAGATCGCGAAGGCGAGCGGGTGCAGCACCGCCTCGGGCAGCCCGGCCCACTCCAGCGGGCGCTCGATGAGGTGGGCGACCGCGGGCTCGCCGAGCCGGCCGAGCAGCAGCGAGCAGATCGTGATGCCCAGCTGGGACGCGGCCAGCATCCGGGACAGGTCCGCGCTGGCCCGCAGCGCGGTGCGGGCGCCGGCGCTGCCGGCGTCGGCGAGGGCCTCCAGCCGGTCGCGGCGCGCCGAGATCAGCGCGAACTCGGCGCCGACGAAGAACGCGTTCGCGCCCAGCAGGCCGATGGCGGCGAGCAGGGCGATCAGGTCACCGCCCACGGCCGGCCTCCTCGCGGTCGCGCCGCGGCGCCGGGACGGCGGCGGTGTTGGTGGCATCGGCGGGTTCGGCCAGGGTGCCGGGGCGGGCGACGCGCAGCTCGGCGACCCGGTTGCGGTCGCGGCGCATCACGGTGAGCCGCCAGCCGTCCACGGTCAGGTCGTCGCCGACGTCGGGGATGCGGCCCAGCCGGGCCAGCACCAGCCCGGCCAGGGTCTCGTAGGCGCCGTCGGGGACCAGGAACCCGGTGGCGTCGTGGACCTCGTCGGCGCGCAGCAGCCCGGACACCAGCCAGCTGTCGCGACCCAGCCGGCGCACCCGGGCCTGCTCGGCGCGGTCGTGCTCGTCCCGGACGTCGCCGACGATCTCCTCCACCAGGTCCTCCAGGGTGACCAGGCCCGCGGTGCCGCCGTACTCGTCGACGACCACGGCGACCTGCAGCCCGGACTCGCGCAGCCGGGTGAGCAGGGCGTCGCCGTCGAGGGATTCGGGCACGGTGGGCACCGGCTGCACGTGGTCGCGGACCGGGACCCGGTCGCGCTCGGCGGCCGGCACCCCGAAGGCCTGCTTGACGTGCACCACGCCGAGCACCGCGTCGGGGTCGCGGTCGTGCACCGGGAAGCGGGAGAACCCGGTGCGCCGGGCGAGCGCGACGAGGTCGGCGACGGCGGCGTCGGCGTCCAGCGACTCGACCCGCACCCGGGGGGTCATCAGGTCCTCGGCGACCCGGTCGGTGAACCGCAGCGAGCGGTCCAGCAGCGTGGCGGTGCCGGCGTCCAGGGTGCCGTGCTGGGCGCTGCTGCGGACCAGCGAGCCCAGCTCGCTCGGGGAGCGGGCCGAGCGGAGCTCCTCGGCGGGTTCGACGCCCAGCCGGCGGACGATGGTGTTGGCCGAGGCGTTCAGCGCGGCGATCAGCCAGCGGAACGCCCGGGCGAACGCGCTCTGCAGCGGGACGACGGCGCGGGCGGTGCGGATCGGGTCGGCGATGGCCAGGTTCTTCGGGACCAGCTCGCCGAACACCATCGACAGCGTGGTGGCCAGCAGCAGCGACAGCGCGGTGGCGGTGCCCGACGCCAGTCCCTCGGGCATGCCGACGAACTCCAGGCCGGGCTGGAGCAGTTCGGCGATGGCCGGTTCGGCGATGTACCCGGTGGCCAGGGTGGTGATGGTGATGCCGAGCTGGCTGCCGGACAGCTGGAACGACAGGCTGCGGTGGGCGCGCTGGACGGCGCGGGCGCGGCGGTCGTCGCGCTCGGCGACCTGGGCGTCGACCTGGCTGCGCTCCAGGGCGGTGAGCGCGAACTCCGAGGCGACCGAGATGGCCGTGCCGACGGTCAGGGCGACCACGGCGAGCAGGCCGAGCAGCGAGAGCAGAACGGTCATGCCGGTTCAGCCGGGTGCTGGGCGGGGTGTCGGGGGTCGCGGCCAGTGGCCGCGAACGGACATCGACCCGGCTCGTCGGAACGTGCGGTCGGCACGGTTGCTCCTCGTCAGGCGGAGAACGCAGTGTACGGCGTGATCACGGGCACCGGCGCGGTAGCGCAGGCCCCGGACGGCGGATGAGCGACGCGTCACCTCCGACGGCGTACCGGCGGGTCGCGATCTAGCGTGCTCGAGTGACCGTTCACAACGGCGTGCGCGTGGCCCGCAGCGGGGTGCGCGGGTCGTCCTCGCCGTTCGTCGACTTCGACCGGGCGTCCTGGGCGCGGCTGGGGGCCAACACCCCGCTGCCGCTGACCGGCGAGGAGCTCGACCGGGTGCGCAGCCTCGGCGACGAGCTCGACCTCGACGAGGTGCGCGAGGTGTACCTGCCGTTGTCGCGGCTGCTCACCCTGCACGTGCAGGAGGGCGGCCGGCTCTACCGCGCCTACCGGACGTTCCTCGGGGCGACCACCGAGCGGACCCCGTTCGTGATCGGGGTGGCCGGGTCGGTGTCGGTGGGCAAGTCGACCACGGCGCGGCTGCTCAAGCTGCTGCTGGCGCGCTGGCCCCAGCACCCGCGGGTGGACCTGGTGACCACCGACGGCTTCCTGCACCCGAACGCGGAGCTGGAGCGGCGCGGTCTGATGGCCCGCAAGGGGTTCCCGGAGTCCTACGACCGGCGGGCGCTGCTGCGGTTCGTCACCGACATCAAGGCGGGCCGGGCCGAGGTGAGCGCGCCGGTGTACTCGCACCTGGTCTACGACATCGTGGCCGGCGAGCGGCTGACCGTGCACCGCCCGGACATCCTGCTGATCGAGGGGCTCAACGTGCTGCAGCCCGCGCCGGGCGGGATGGCGCTGGCGGTCAGCGACTTCATCGACTTCTCGGTCTACGTCGACGCGGCGACCGAGGACATCCGGCGCTGGTACGTCGAACGGTTCCTGCGGCTGCGGGAGACCGCGTTCCGCGACCCGGAGTCCTACTTCCGCCGCTACGCCGAGCTGGACGAGGCGGCGGCGGTGGCCCGGGCGGAGACGATCTGGGCGGAGATCAACGGGCCGAACCTGGAGCGCAACATCCAGCCCACCCGCGGGCGGGCGAGCCTGGTGCTGCGCAAGGGCCCGGCGCACAACGTCACCGGTATCCGGTTGCGCAAGGTGTAGCGGTGTGCGTGCTGTGACCGGGTCGCGACCCGGGCCTGGCACCATGGGTCGATGACCGCCGACACGGGCGCCCCCGCGAGCAGCACCGCCGCGCGGGCCGGCACGGACACGGCCGCCGAGCCCGTCGCCGATCCCGACGGCGCCGACGCCCGCGACGGCGATCTGGCCGCCCGGCTCCGGTTGGCGGTGGGCCGGCTGAACCGGCGCATCCGCATCGACGGGCACGAGGCCACCCCGCCGCTGCAGCTGTCGGCGCTGGTCACCGTGGAGCAGCACGGCCCGCTGCGGCTCTCCGAGCTGGCCCGGCGGGAGGCGGTCACGGCGCCGACGATGAGCCGGGTGCTGTCGGCGCTGGACGAGCAGGGCCTGGTGATCCGCACGCCCGATCCGCACGACGCGCGCGGGGTGCGGATCGTGCTGTCCGAGCGGGGTGCGCAGCGCCTGGACGAGGTCCGCAACACCCGCAACGCGCTGGTGGCGCGCCGGCTGGCCCGGCTCACCCCCGAGCAGCGCCGCCGGCTCCACGACGCCCTGCCGTCCCTGGAGGCCCTGCTCGTCGACGACGACTGACGCGACGACTGACGGGGGTCAGGCCGGGGTGCCGTCGACGAGGGTGCGCAGGTCGTCGTGCAGGAACGACACCCGTCCGACGATCGGGGCCGACTCGGCGAGCGGGGTCTGGTAGCCCCAGGCGGCGTCGGTGAGCTCGCGACCGTCGGCCAGGCGCACCGTCCAGTAGCCCGCCTCGCCCTTGTACGGGCAGCTGGTGCGGGTGGCGGTGGGCTCGATCGGGGCCACGACGTCGTCCGGGGACAGGTAGTAGCGGTTGGGGAGCCCGGTCTCGGACAGCAGCAGCGCGCTGCGCGACTCGGCGACCACCTCGTCGCCGGCGAGCACCTGCACGTGGCGGGACGTGCGGCGCACGTCGACCCGGTGGAAGGGGTCGGTGAGCCCGAGCACCTGCTCGTCCTCGTCGTACCAGGCGTCGGCGGCGGCCCAGTACAGCGAGGCGAGGCCGGACAGCCAGGGCGCGGTGGGGATCGGGTCCGGGTAGTCCCACAGGGCGTCGGGCACCGTGCGGTCGCCGACCCGCAGCGAGCGGTAGCGGGCGTCGCCCTTGAACGGGCAGTGCGTGGTGTGGTCCGACGGCTCGAACGCGGTGGTGTCGAGGTCCTGCTCGGGGACGTAGAGCCGCGGCGGCAGGGCGCTCTCGTGCAGCAGCACCCCGTTGCGGGTGTCGAGCACGGTGCGGCCGGCGAACTCGGCGCGGACCCGGCGCGGGAAGGGGTGCATCAGCAGCCGGTGCGCGGGACCGGTGATGTCGTAGTTGACGTTCTTCGGCGGGCGCGGGGCCAGCGGCCCGTCGGCGAAGGTGAGTCCCATGACGGCGCAACGCCGGCCGGGCGGGCGGGCATTCCGCCGCGGTCGGGCAGTCCCGGGCGCGGTTGTGGTGTGCTGTCGGCCATGACCGTCCCGTTCTCCGGCTACGGCGCCGAGATCTACCTCCGCGGGCTGGCCGGGCAGACCCCGGCCCTGCCCACCGATCCGGCGAGGCTGGAGGAGGCGGCCCGGGCCGTGCTCGAGCCCGGCCCGTTCGGCTACGTGGTCGAACGCGGCCCGGTTGGCCCGCATCGTCGCCCCCTGCCCGGCGCCCCCGACCACGTAGCCGAAC
>JASLAP010000268.1 GCA_030147065.1 Pseudonocardia sp.
CCGTCGCGCTCCACGGTCACGGTGACCGTGCCGGTCGCCCCGCGGATGGCCTCCTGCAGGTCGCGCCACTCCTCGTAGGGCTGGCCGTTGAAGGCCACGATCCGGTCCCCGGGCCGGAACCCGGCCTCGGCGGCCGGGGTCAGCGGCGCACCGGGCGGGCACTCCGTGGCGGCCTGGTTGCTCGTGGTGGCCGGCAGCACGCACTTGCTGACCTCGAACACCGTGGGGGTGTAGGTGGGCACGCCGAAGCCCATCAGCACGATCGCGAACAGCACGACGGCGAGGACCAGGTTCATGAACGGCCCGGCGAACATCACGATCACCCGCTTCCACGGGGCCCGCAGGTAGAACTGCCGGTGCGCGTCCTCCGGGCGGACGTCCATCGCGGACTGCCGCCGGGCGTCGTCCATCAGGCCCTGGAAGGGGCCCGTGCGCCGGGACCTGCCCAGGGTGCCCGTCCCGGGCTCCGGCGGGATCATCCCGATCATGCGGATGTAGCCGCCCAGCGGGATCGCCTTGAGCCCGAACTCGGTCTCGCCGACCCGGCGCGACCACAGCGTGCGGCCGAACCCGACCATGAACTCCGGCACCTTGATGCCGAACCAGCGGGCGGTGGTGAAGTGCCCGAGCTCGTGCCAGGCGACCGAGAACAGGATCCCCACGAAGAAGATCACGATTCCCAGCAGGGTCATCATGCGGTGGCTCCAGGTCCGGTCGGGCGGACGCCCGCGGCGGCGGCGTTGTGGGCCGCGCGACGGGCGTAGGCGCGGGCCCACTCCTCCGCGGCGAGCACGTCGGCCACCGTATCGGGGTCGCCGGTCCACCCGTCGGCGGCGTCCAGCACGTCCTCGAGCACGTCGGTGATGGCCAGGAACGACAGCCGCCCGGCCACGAACGCCCCGACCACCTCCTCGTTGGCCGCGTTCAGCACGGCCGGCAGGCAGCCGCCGACGCCGCCCGCGCGGCGGGCCAGCCGCACCCCGGGCAGCGCGTCCTCGTCGAGCGGCTCGAAGGTCCAGCTCTGCGCGGTGTCCCAGCGGCACGGCCGGGCCGCCCCGGGGATCCGGTCCGGCCAGCCCAGGGCCAGCGCGATGGGCAGCACCATGTCCGGCGGGCTGGCCTGGGCCAGCGTGCTGCCGTCGACGAAGGTGACCATCGAGTGCACTACCGACTGCGGGTGCACCACGACGTCGATGCGGTCGTAGGGCACGTCGAACAGCAGGTGCGCCTCGATCACCTCGAGCCCTTTGTTGATCATCGTGGCCGAGTTGATGGTGATCACCGGGCCCATCGCCCAGGTGGGGTGGGCCAGCGCCTGCTCCACGGTGACCGCGTGCAGCTCGTCGCGCCGGCGACCGCGGAACGGCCCGCCGGAGGCGGTGAGCACCAGCCGGTCGACCTCCTCGGCCCGGCCCCCGCGCAGGCACTGGGCCAGCGCCGAGTGCTCGGAGTCGACCGGCACGATCTGCCCGGGCGCGGCCGCCCCGGTGACCAGCGCGCCCCCGGCGACCAGGGACTCCTTGTTGGCCAGCGCGAGCACCGCTCCGGTGTCCAGCGCGGCCAGCGTCGGACCCAGCCCGACCGATCCGGTGATCGCGTTGAGGACCGTGTCGGCCCCGGAGGTCGCGGCCAGCTCGGTGGCCGCGTCCGGACCGGCCAGCACCTGCACGCCGGGGAGCAGGTCGCGCAGCTCGCCGGCGCGGTCGGCGCGGGCCACCGCGACCCGGCGCACGTCGTGCTCGCGGGCCTGCCGGGCGAGCAGCGCCGGGTCGCCGCCGCCGGCGGCCAGCCCGGCCACGCTGAACCGGTCGCGGTCGCCCGCGATCAGGTCCAGCGCCTGGGTGCCGACGGACCCCGTCGACCCGAGCACGAGAACAGAACGGCTGGTGGTCATCCTCCCCATCATCCCCCGGCCGTTGTTGTGCGACGATGAGCCCGGTAACCAGGTGATCAGGAGGACGGTGTGGCGAGGAACTCCCGGGAGCTGGCACGGCGACCCGCGGTCGACCCGACCGACGAGCCGTCGGCGGAGTGGGGCTGGCACGGCGGCTTCCCCAAGGGCAAGGTCATCGGCGGTGTCGTGAGCATCATCGCCCTGCTGCTGTTCATCCCCGGCGCGCACCAGGGCGGCACGCACCTGCTGTGGCTGATCGGCACCGCCCTGCTGATCGCGCTGCTGCTGGTGCGCGGGGTCGTCGCGCAGCGCAACGCCTGGCGGCGCTGAGGCCGCCCGGTGGCCGGGCCCGCGATCGAGCTGGAGATCGGTGACCGCACCGTCCGGCTGAGCAACCCCGATCGGGTGTACTTCCCGGCCCGCGGGGAGACCAAGCTCGACCTGGCCCGCTACTACGTTGCCGTCGGCGACGGCATCGTGCGCGCCCTGCGCGACCGGCCGTGCATGCTGCACCGCTTCCCCACCGGGGTCACCGGGGAGAAGGTGCACCAGAAGCGGCTGCCCCGCGGCGCCCCCGACTGGGTCGAGACCGTCCGGGTGGAGTTCCCCCGGTGGGGCCGGCACGCCGACGAGCTGTGCGTCCAGCACCCGGCCGACGTGGTCTGGGCGGTGCAGATGTCCACCGTGGAGTTCCACCCGTGGAACTCCCGGCGGGCCGACACCGAGAAGCCCGACGAGTGGCGCATCGACCTGGACCCGATGCCGCGGGCGGGCTACGCCGACGTCCGGCGGGTCGCGCACGTCGCCCACGAGGTGCTCGACGAGCTGGGCGCGACCGGCTGGCCCAAGACCTCCGGCGGCAAGGGCATGCACGTCTACGTGCGGATCGCGCCGGACCACGGGTTCGCCGACGTGCGCCGCGCCGCGCACGCCTTCGCCCGCGAGGTGGGCAGGCGCTGCGGCCTGGTCGACCTGACCTGGTGGCGCAAGGACCGGGACCCCGCGTCGGTGTTCGTGGACTACAACCAGAACGCCCGCGACCACACCATCCGCAGCGCCTACTCGGTGCGCGGGGTGGCCGAGGCGCTGGTGTCCACCCCGATCCGCTGGGACGAGGTCGACGACGCCGTCCCCGACGACTTCACCATCGCCACGGTGCCGGCCCGCTTCGCCGAGCTGGGCGACCTGCACGCCGACATCGACGACGCGGTGTTCGGCATCGACGAGCTGCTGGAGTGGGCCGACCGGGACGCCCGCGACGGCGCCGAGGAGCCGCCCGAGGACCTCGACGACGGCGTGCAGGACCTGGACGCCCGGTAACCGGCTGGGCCGGCGGCGCCCGCGGAGCTACCGTGTCGCCATGGGGTACGACCGGCGATTTCCCCGCCCCCGGCCGCAGCGCGGCCGCGAGGGCTCACCGGTGTCCGCCTGAGGTCCTCGCGCCGCCGCGGTCGGGGGTGACGCACCCCGCCCTCCGCGACCTCCGAGGACCCCGCCATGACCACCCTCACCCCCGTTCCGCCCTCCCCCGTCGCGCCGGTCTCCGCCGACCAGGTGCGCGACGCGCTGTCCGTGCGCGACCTGACCGATCCCGCCGCCGGCCCGCACGCGGTGCAGGCCCTGCTCGACGCGGCCGTCGACGCCCTCGCCGCCCGCTGGGGCTGCGCGGTCGACCTTCGCCGGCCGTCACCCCTGGTGGCGGTGGAGGACAACTACGACCGGCTCGGCTACCAGCGCTCGGCCATCACCCGGGACAGCCGCTACAGCCGCTACGTCAGCGACACGGTCATGCTGCGCAGCCACACCTCGGCCGGGATCCCGCCGGCCCTGCGGGTCCTCGCGGCCGCGGCACCGCAGCCCGACGACGTCCTGGTCGTGCGGCCCGGGCTGACCTACCGCCGCGACGTCGTCGACCGGCTGCACGTCGGCACCCCGCACCAGGTCGACCTGTGGCGGATCGTGCGCGGCGCCCGGATGACCACTGCGGACCTGGACGGGATGGTCGGCGCGCTGGTGGAGGCCGTGCTGCCCGGCTCGCGGTGGCGGTCCGAGCCCGCACGGCACCCCTACACCACCGACGGCCTGCAGATCGACGTGCGGACCGCGGACGGGTGGGTCGAGCTCGCCGAGTGCGGGCTGGCCGCCCCGCAGGTGCTCGGCGCGGCCGGACTCGATCCGGCGCGGTGGTCCGGGCTGGCTCTGGGCATGGGCCTGGACCGGGCGCTGATGCTGCGCAAGGGCGTGCCGGACATCCGCCTGCTGCGCGCCGGCGACCCGCGCATCGCCGGGCAGATGCTCGACCTGGCCCCGTGGCGGCCGGTGTCGTCGCTGCCGGCGGTCCGCCGGGACCTCTCGCTCGTGCTCGACGGCCCGCCCGACCCCGAGCTGCTCGGCGACCGCGCCCGCACCGCCCTCGGCCCGGACGCCGATGTCGTGGAGAGCCTGACCGTGCTGGCCAGTACACCCCACGAGGACCTGCCGCCGCCCGCCCGCGAGCGCCTCGGCATCCGCCCCGGCCAGCACAACGCCCTGGTCCGGCTGGTGCTGCGCCCGGTCGACCGGACCCTCACCGACGCCGCGGCCAACCGGGCGCGCGACCGGGTCTACGCCGCGCTGCACGAGGGGCCGCACCACGAGTGGGCCGGCCGGTGACGCAGTTCCCCGGTCCTCCCGGCGACGGCGCACACCTCCTGGTCGCCGCGCACATGCCGGGACGTGCGCGCGGTGGCCGCGGGGTGTGCGCGGTCGCCGGAGGGCGCTCGGGTCACGTCAGCGCAGCCATGCCTCGAAGGCGCGAGCGGGTGGCCGCTCGGGTCATGCGGGGCGATCCGCGGCCTCGCGGAGGCGGCCGAACTCCGCGGCCAGGGTGGCCGGGGTCCAGTGCGCGTTCAGGCCGCTGGGGTTGGGCAGCACCCAGATCCGGGTGCTGCCCCACTCGTCCGGCTG
>JASLAP010000345.1 GCA_030147065.1 Pseudonocardia sp.
GCGGCCGCCACCGGGGAGCGCACCGGGGGCACGTCGGCGCGCAGGCCGGGCGCGGTGGTCAGCGGTCCGGGCCGGACGGGTTCGGGCCCGCTGCCCGCGCGCGGAGCCGGCGCGCGGGCAGCGGGCCCGAACCCGTCCGGCCCGGACCGCTGTCCACCGCGCCCGGCCTGCGCGCCGACGTGCCCCCGGTGCGCTCCCCGGTGGCGGCCGCGCTGGGCACCCGGGTCGGCACGTCGGTGCTGACCGGGGCGGTGGTGCTGCTGTTCACCGCGGTGTTCGAGACCGTGGTGGCGCCGCTGCTGGCCGGCGGGCCGGTGCTGCTGCGGATCGCCCTGCTCTCGTTGGTGATCACCCTGGCGGTCACCGTGGTGCGGCCACCGGGGCTGCGGCGGTGGTTGAGCGACCTGCTGGTCCCGGTCGCGGTGCGGAACCGGTCGGAGTCCGGCGAGGACCCGCGGCGGCCCCGCGGCCGGTAGCCCGGGTCGGTCGGACCGGGGGTCGGGGTGCGCTGGAACCCCGGGCCGTGCGCACGCCGGGACGGACGCGCCCTACCGGACGGCGCGGTGCAGGGCGACCGCCCCGCCCACCAGGTCGCGCCAGGCGACCTCGCGCCACCCGGCGTCCTGGATCCGCCGGGCCAGGTCGGGCTGGGCGCTCCAGTCCCGGATGGACTCGCCCAGGTAGGAGTACGCCGCCGGGTTGCTGGACACCCGCCGGGCCACCGCGGGCAGCACCCGCTCCAGCCCGGCGTAGTAGACGGCGCGGAACGGCGCCCACACCGGCCGGGAGAACTCGCAGACCACCAGCCGCCCGCCCGGCCGGGTCACCCGGCGCAACTCGGCCAGGGCGCGGTCGGCGTCGGCCACGTTGCGCAGCCCGAACGAGATCGTCACCGCGTCGAAAGCGGCGTTGGCGAACGGCAGGTGCAGCGCGTCGGCGGCCACCTTCGGCACGTGCCGCTGCGCGCCGGCGCGGAGCATGCCCAGCGAGAAGTCCGCGGCGACGCAGAAGGCCCCGGAGCGGCCCAGCTCCAGGGTGGACACCGCGGTCCCGGCGGCCAGGTCCAGCACCCGCTCGCCGGGGGCGAGCCGCAGGGCCTGCCGGGTGAGCGCGCGCCAGCGGCGGTCCATCCCGGCGGTCAGCACGGTGTTGGTGAGGTCGTAGCGGCGCGCCACGCCGTCGAACATGGTGGCGACGTCGCGCGGCTTCTTGTCCAGGTCGGCGCGGATCACAGACCCGGACGTTACGCGGGCTAGCGCGCCCGGCGCCGCCGCAGCCACACCGCGAGCGGCCCGAGCACCACCCACACCCCGACCACGATCAGCGACAGCGGCAGCACCCCGTCCAGCGCGCTGCGCCCGGCCACCCGGACGTGGTCGGGATCGGTCACGTCGTACTCGACGGCGACGGTCTGGCCGACCTCCAGCCCGCGCGGGTAGTACACGCCCAGCGCCGGGACCGCCGCCTCGCCGTTGGCCACGGTGAACCGCACCAGGGTCCGGGAGAACGACGAGCCCTCCAGCACCTCGGCCTGGGCGACGGCCGGGTTGCGGGCGATCGCCCGGTCGTCGATGGCCGCCCCGACCAGCGCCAGCACGGCCAGCACGGTGACCAGCGCGGCGATCCCGATGATCACCTCGGGCAGCCGCCGCCGGGTGACCCGGACCGCGGGCCGCAGCAGGTCGGCCAGCTCGTCGGTGGCCCGGGTGGCGGTCCCGTGGGCGGTACCGGGCGGCTCCACCGGCGCCCCTGCGCCGGTCGCGGGGTCCGCCCCGGTGTCGCCGGAACCGGCGCCGCTGGTCATCGGGCGATGATAGGGCGGCCACGCGGTGTGGCGGGCGCCTCCCCGACCGGACGGGCATCCGTGGCGGCAGGCTCCTACTCTCGCAGGGGTGACGATCGCGCAGCTTCCCACCGAACTGGGGGTGCGCACCCGTCCGGTGGACGATCCGGGCCGGCTGATCGACCTGCTCCCCGACGACCGCAACCCGCTGTGCTGGGTCCGCGGCGGCGACGGGCTGGTCGGCTGGGGCGAGGTCGCCCGGTTCACCGGCAAGGGCCCCGGCCGGTTCGCCGACGCCGACGCGTGGTGGCGCGAGTTCACCGCCCGGCTCGACGTGCGCGACGAGGTCGGCGCACCCGGCACCGGACCGGTCGCGTTCGCCAGCTTCACCTTCGCCGCCGAGTCGGTGGGCTCCACGCTGGTGGTGCCCCGGGTGCTGGTCGGGCGCCGGGACGGGCGCAGCTGGGTCACCGAGTTCTCGGCCGGCGACGGGTCGGCGGTCTCCGCGGTCCGCCCGGTGCGGCGCACCGGCAACCTGCGCTACTCCGACGGCGACCTGCCGGTGGCCGGGTACCGGCACGCGGTGGCCGAGGCGGTGCGCCGGATGCGGGCCGGCGAGCTGGCCAAGGCCGCGCTCGCGCACGACCTGCTCGCCGTCGGCGACGCCCCGCTCGACCCGCGCTTCCTGCTCGGCGGGCTGGCCACCCGCTACCCGACCTGCTGGTCGTTCGCGGTCGACCGGCTGGTCGGCGCGACCCCGGAGATGCTGGTCAGCCGGGCCGGGCGCACCGTGCGGTCCCGGGTGCTGGCCGGGACGCTCTGGCCGGGCGCCGACGGCCGCGACGCGGACCGGGCGGAGCTGGCCGAGCGGCTGCTCGGCTCGGCCAAGGACCGCCACGAGCACGCCCTGGCCGTCGACTCGCTGGCCGAGGCGCTGCGCCCGCTGTGCACCGCGCTGGACGTCCCGCGGACCCCGGACGTGATCTCGCTGCGCAACGTCTCGCACCTGTCCAGCGACGTCGAGGGCACGCTCGACCCGGTTTCGCCGGCCGGCCTGCTGCAGCTCGCCGACGCGGTGCACCCCACCGCGGCGGTCGGCGGCACCCCGCGGGCCGCGGCCGTCGAGCTGATCGCCGAGCTGGAGGGCATGGACCGCGGCCGCTACGCCGGCCCGGTCGGCTGGGTGGACGGCGCCGGGGACGGCGAGCTGGGCATCGCCCTGCGCTGCGCCCAGCTCGACGGGCCGGTCGCGCGGCTGTTCGCCGGTTGCGGGGTGGTGTCGGACTCCGACCCGGACACCGAGGTGCGCGAGGCCGCGGCGAAGATGGCCGCCGTCCGCGACGCGCTCGAAGCCGGCTGAGCGACCGTCAGACCCGGCGGGTCCGGGCCAGCGCGGCCACCTCGAGCTGGGACCCCACGCCGAGTTTGGCCAGGATCGACCGGATGTGGCTGCGCACGGTGGCCAGCGACACCACGAACTCGTCGGCGATCGCGGCCGGCCGCCGCCCGGCGACGATCCGGTCGACGATCTGCCGCTCGCGCGGGGTCAGCCGGCTCCACCGGTCGCCGGCGCGGTGCTCGGCGGTGCGGGCCGCGTCGGCCACCGCCAGCATCCGGGCCCGCTCCGGCGCGCTGAGCACCGGCCGGCCCTCCGCGGCCCGGGTGGCCAGCCGGACCAGCTCCTCGAACGGCTGCGACTTGTGCACCCACCCGCTGGCCCCGGCGGCCAGCGCCAGCGCCACCGGCGTCTCGTCCGGGGAGCCGGTGACCAGCAGCACCCGCCAGCCGGACCGGCGCAGCCGGGGCACCGTGGCGACGGCGTCCGGGCCGTGGTCGAGGTCGAGCAGGACCAGGCCGCCGGGCGGCGCGGGCTGGTGGGCCAGCTCGCCGACGCGCGCGGGGGGCAGTGCCCGCGCGGCGATCCCGACCCCGCGCAGCGCCAGCGCGATCGAGCAGGCCACCAGCGCCTGGTCGTCGACGACCAGCACGGTCGACCGCGCGGTCACCGGTGCTCCGCCGGCTCGGCGACCGCCAGCTCCAGCACGGCGGTGCAGCCGCGCGGGTCGCCGTCGACCGGGGTGATGGTCAGCGCGCCCCGGTGCCGCTCGACCAGTCCGGCGCCCAGCGTCGGGCCCGGGCCCACCGGCCGCGGTCCGGCCCCGCCCCGCTGGACCAGCGCGGCCACCGTCTCCGGGGGCAGCCCCGGCCCGTCGTCGACGACCTCGATCCGCAGCCGGCCGGCCGCGGGCTCGGCGCGCAGCCAGACCCGGGCGCCGGGCGCCTGCTCGGCGCAGTCGACCAGCAGCCGGGTCAGCACCTCGGCGACCGCACCCACCTCGACCAGGGTGTCCGGGTCGCCGTCCACCTCGCCGTCCACCTCGCAGTCCACCGCGCCGTCCACCGCGACCCGGACGTCCAGCCCGTTCGCCCGGTGCACCTCGGCGAGGTCGCGCAACACCGGCCCCAGCGGGGCGCGAAGCGGTCCGGGCCCGGCGTCGACGAGGTGGCGCAGCCGGTCGAACCCGGCCGCGGCGGCGGCCGGCTGCCGGCCGTCCCCGGCCAGCTCCCGGGTCGCGCCGGACAGCGCGGTGGCCAGCTCGCGCAGCTCCTGGTCGCGGCCCGCGGTGGCCGCCCGGCTGTCGGCCAGGGCGTTCTCGGCGTCGACGAGCCGGGCCCGGCGCCCGGCCACCGCGGCCACCTCGGCCCGGCCGAACCGGACCGCCACCACCAGCAGCATGGTCATCGCGGCCAGCTCCAGCGCCGGCACGACCGGGCCGCCGGTGCCGATCCGGACGGCGTTCGCCAGCGCCAGGGTGGCGAAGGCCAGCCCGGCCCCGCGCAGCAGCGCCCGGTCGGCGACGGCACCGGCGAGCAGCATCAACACCGCCGCGGACGCCGTCCCGGACCGGACGACGAGGTCGGCGGCCAGCACCAGCCAGCCCGGCGGGACCGGCTCCGGGGACAGCCGGGCGACCGCCACTGTGGCCGCGGCAGCCGCGGCCACCACGGCCGCGACGAGGGTGGCCGAGATCCG
>JASLAP010000360.1 GCA_030147065.1 Pseudonocardia sp.
CCGGCGGGCGCGGGCCCGCCGGTCACCGCGCCCGCCCGGTCCGGGCGGCCGTCCCGCTGCCCGACGGCACCGCCGACGCGCTGGCCGCGCTCGGCCGTCGCCGTGGCCTCACGGTGAACACGCTGGTCCAGGGGGCGTGGGGCGCGGTGCTGGCCGAGGCCACCGGGCGGACCGACGTGGTGTTCGGGGCGACGGTGTCCGGCCGCCCGGCCGACCTGCCCGGCGTCGAGGCGATGGTGGGGCTGTTCAGCAACACCGTCCCGGTGCGGCTGGCGGTGGCCGCGGACGAGCCGCTGCTCGACCGGTTCGCCCGGCTGCAGGACGCCCAGTTCGCGATCCAGGAGCACGAGCACGCCGGCCTGGCCGAGATCGAGCGGGTGGCCGGGCTGGGGCAGCTGTTCGACACCCTGGTGGTCTTCGAGAACTTCCCGAACGGCGGCCCCGGCCCGGCCGGGCCCGACGAGCTGCGGGTGGCCGGGTTCACCAACCGCGGCGTCACCCACTACCCGCTGACCCTGATGGCGCCCCCGGCCGACGGATTGGAACTGGTCCTCGACCACGATCCGGTCCGGGTGCCGACCGCCCGGGCTGAGGTGCTGGCCGCCCGGCTGGCCGAGGTCCTGGCCGGGCTGGTGGAGCACCCCGAGCGGGCCGCCGGCGAGGTGCTGGACCTGCGGGTGGCAGGGGTGGTCGCGCCGCGGCCGACCGTCCCGGGCCGCGCTCCCGCCGGAGCGGTCGGCTCCCCGGCTGCCGGACCGCCGCCCACCGGCACAGCAGAACCGGTGGTCGCGGCTCTGCAGGCGGCGGCTGCCGTGGTGCTGGAGCTGCCCGAAGTCGGCCCCGACGACGACTTCTTCGCCCTCGGCGGGCACTCGCTGACCGCGATGCGGCTGGTCGGGCGGCTGCGCCGGGACGGGATCCGGGTGTCGGTGCCGGACGTGTTCGAGGTCCGGACGCCACGGGCGCTGGCCGGGCGCGCCCAGGTCGACCCCGGACGGACCGGCGCCCGCAGCGCCGGAGCCGGTGCTGCATCCGCCCGTGCCGCCGGGACCGACGCCGGGGGAACCGGCTCCCGAGGAGCGGACTCCGCCGGGACCGGCGCTGCACACCCCGACGCCCCAGCTGGCGGCCGCTCGGGGAGCGCTGCCCGGGGGTTCGGCACCGCCGGAACCGGGTTCGCCGGGACCGGCCCCGAGGGAGCCGGGGCCGCCGGCACCGGGTTCGCTGGGACCAGCATCGAGGGCGCCTGGCCTACCGGGATCGGGTTCGTCGAGACCGGCGCCGTCCGGACCGGTCCGACTCCGGGCGGACCGGCCGGCTCCGCTGCCCCGGTCGCCGACAGCCCGTCCGTCACGCCGTCGGTCGAGCCGGACCCGCCCCGGCGATCCCGCACCCCGGCCGGGGTGGCGGTCGCCGTCGCCGAGCAGGCCCGGCGCACCCCGGACGCTGCTGCGCTCGTCGCCGGGGACGTCACGTTGACCTACGCGGAACTGGTCGCCCGGGTCGACCGGCTGGCCGCCCGGCTGGTCGCGGCCGGGGCCGGGCCGGAGCGGGTCGTCGCGGTGGCCCTGCCGCGGACCGCGGACCTGGTCGTCGGGCTGCTGGCGGTGCTCCGCACCGGGGCGGCCTACCTGCCACTCGACGTCGACTACCCGGCCGACCGGCTCCGGTTCATGCTCGACGACGCCCGCCCGGTCTGCGCGCTGACCGGGTCCGTGGTTGCGCTGCCCGTCGACCTGCCGGACGTCGTGCTCGTCGACGGCCCGGACGGTCCGGCCGCGCCGCTGTCGGAGCCGCCGCCGGCCGGCGACCACCTCGCCTACGTGATCCACACGTCCGGCTCCACCGGGCGCCCCAAGGGCGTCATGATCAGCACCGCGAACCTGGCCGCGTTCGTGCAGACCGTGGTCGGCGAGGGGTGGATCCGGCCCGGTGACCGGCTGGTCGCGGTGACCACGGTGTCGTTCGACATCGCGGTGCTGGAGCTGCTCTGCCCGCTGGTGGCCGGCGCGACCGTGGCGCTCGCCGAGCGCCGCACCGTGCTCGACCCCGACGCCCTGCACGACCTGGTCGCCGGGAGCGGGGCCACGGTCGTGCAGGCGACGCCGTCGCTGTGGCGGGTACTGATCGAGCACGAGCACGCCGACCGGCTGCGCGGGGTCCGGGCCCTGGTCGGGGGCGAGGCGCTGCCCGCCGACCTGGCCGCGGAGCTCACCGCCCGGTGCGCGGCGGTCCGCAACGTCTACGGCCCGACCGAGGTCACCGTGTGGGCCACCGCCGCGGACCTGGTCCCCGGTGGGCCGGTGACGATCGGGGCCCCGTGGACCGACGTGCACGTGCGGGTCCTCGACGGGGGTCTGCGCGAGGTCCCCGAGGGTGTCGCCGGCGAGCTGTACCTGGGCGGGGCGCAGGTGGCCCGCGGCTACCTCGGTCGCCCCGGCCTCACCGCAGCCCGGTTCGTCGCCGACCCCGCGACGCCGGGCGGGCGGCTGTACCGGACCGGGGACCTGGTGCGCCGCCGCGCGGGGAGCCTGGAGTTCCTGCGCCGGGTGGACGACCAGGTCAAGGTGCGCGGGTTCCGGGTCGAGCTGGGCGAGGTGGAGGCCGCGCTGCGGGCCGCGCCCGGGGTGGCGCGCGCGGCCGCGGTGGTGCGCCCGGACGCCGCGGGCACCGGCCGCCTGCTCGGCTACGTGGTGCCCGCGCCGGGTACCGGGATCGACCCGGCGGCGGTGCGCGACGCCGTCCGCGCGACCCTGCCCGAGTACATGGTCCCGCAGGTCGTGGTGCCCCTCGCGGAGCTGCCGCTGACTTTCAACGGCAAGATCGACCGGGCGGCGCTGCCCGACCCCGCCGCCCCGCGTCCGGCCCGCGTCGACCTGGACGCCGACCGCACCGCCCGGCTCGACGCGCTCTGCCCGGACCGGGTCGACGTGCTGCCGCTGGGGCCGCTGCAGGAGGGCATGTACTACCAGTCGGTCCTCGACGCCGGGGGCACCGACGTCTACCTGGTGCAGCAGCGGTTCGACATCGGTGACGCCGAGGCGCTGGACGTGCCGGCGCTGCGGGCCGCCGCGGACGCGATGCTGCGCCGCTACCCGACGCTGCGCGCCGGCTTCACCCACGCCGGCTTCGACCAGCCGGTGCAGTTCGTCCCGGCCGCGGCGGCGATGCCCTACCGCGAGGTGGACCTGCGCACGCTCGGCGAGCCGGACCTGTCCGCGGCGCTGGTCGACCTGGACGAGCGCGAGTTCGCGATCGGGTTCGACCTGGCCACCCCGCCGCTGCTGCGGATGGTGCTGGCCTGGCTGCCCGGCGGGCGCGCCCGACTGGTGGTCACCCAGCACCACCTGCTCGTCGACGGCTGGTCGCTGACGCTGTTCTTCGCCGAGCTGTTCGCGCTGCACGACCGGGCCCGGGCGGGGGCCACGACCGCCGAGCTGGACGCCGCCCTGCCGCCGCCGGCGGACCTCCGCGACCACCTGGACTGGGTGGCCGCTACCGACCGGGCCGCGGCCGAGACCGCGTGGCGGGAGTACCTCGCCGGTCTCGACCGACCCACCCTCGTGGCGGGCGAGCGCGCCGCCCGCCCGGCCGGTGGGCGCCCGCCGCTGCCCGTCGTCCGCCGCGCCGAGCTGGACGACGGGACGACCGGGGCGCTGCACCGGCTGGCCCGCGACCTCGGCGTCACGTTGTCCACTGTGGTCGCCACTGCCTGGGGTCTGGCGCTGCGCGGGGCCACCGGCGCCGACGACGTGGTCTTCGGGTCGACGGTGTCCGGTCGCCCGGCGGAGGTGCCCGGGGCCGAGCGGATGATCGGGCTGCTGCTCAACACCGTGCCGGTGCGGCTGCGCACCCGGCCCGGCGAGCCGCTGGCCGACCTGCTGCGCCGCACCATGGTCGAGCAGGGCCGGCTGATCGCCCACCACCAGCTGGGGCTGGGGCGGCTGCAGCGGGCGGCCGGGCACCCGGTGCTGTTCGACACGCTCTACGTCTTCCGCAACACCCCGCGCGACGAGCCGGCCCGCGACGCCGCGTTCGCCCGGGCCGGTGTCACCGGGATGAGCGCGGTGGACGGCACCCACTACGCGCTCACCCTGGACGTCGACCCGAGCGGTCCCGGCGGGCGGATCGCGATCGCCTGCGAGAGCCGTCCCGACCTGGTACCGGACGCGGCCGCCGCCGGGTTCCTGGACCGGCTGCTGGCCGTGCTGGCGGTGCTGGCCGACCCGGCTACCGCCACCGGCCTGCGCCGGGTCGCCGACACCGCGGTCCCGGCGGCCGACGTGCCGGTGGCGTTCGCCCCGCCGCGGGTGCCGGTTCCGACGCCGGGGGAGCCCGGCGGCAGCGTCGACGCGCTGCTGCGGGAGCGGGCGGCGGCCACCCCGGACGCGGTCGCGCTGGTGTGCGGCGACGTCGCGCTGACCGCGGCCGAGCTGGACGGGCGGGTGGACCGGCTGGCCCGGTTGCTCGCCGCCCGCGGGGCGGGTCCGGGGACCACCGTGGCGCTCGCCCTGCCCCGCACCGCCGACCACGTGGTGGCGATCTTCGCGGTGATGCGGACCGGCGCGGCGTACCTGCCGCTGGAGTCCGCGCACCCGCCGGCCCGGCTGCGCGAGCTGATCGACGACGCCGGGGCGGCGCTGCTGGTCAGCACGGCGGAGCGGGGTGCCGCGGTCGCCGGGGGGCCGACCCCGCGGGTCCTGCTCGACGACCCGGCGGTGTCCGCGGTGCTCGACGGCCGGGCGCCGGCCCCCGCGGTGCCCGACGCCGCGGTGGCCGGGCCCGTCCGGCCCGACCAGCCCGCCTACCTGATCTACACGTCCGGCTCCACCGGGCGGCCCAAGGGCGTGCTGGTCGGGCACCGCGGGCTCACCGCGATGTTCCACAACCACGTCGACGAGATCTTCCGGCCCACCGCGGCGGCGGCCGGGCGGGGACGGCTGCGGGTGGCGCACACCGTGTCGTTCTCCTTCGACATGTCCTGGGAGGAGCTGTTCTGGCTGCTCGCCGGGCACGAGGTGCACGTGATCGACGAGCGGGCCCGGCTCGAGCCGGTGCCGCTGGTCCGGCACTACCGCGCGGTCGGCATCGACGTGGTCAACGTGACCCCGTCCTACGCCCGCGAGCTGATCGCCGCCGGGCTGCTCGACGGCGAGCGCACCCCGGCGCTGGTGATGCTCGGCGGCGAGGCGGTGCCGCCGGAGCTGTGGACGCGGCTGCGCGAGCAGGACGGCGTGGACGGCTACGACCTGTACGGCCCGACCGAGTTCACGATCAACGCGATGGGCTCGCCGGTGCGCGGCAGCGCGACGCCCTGCCTGGGCCGCCCGGTCCGCAACGCCCGGGCCCGGGTGCTCGACTCCGGGCTGGCGCCGGTGCCGGTGGGCGCCGTGGGGGAGCTGTACCTGTCCGGCGACGGCGTCGCGCTGGGCTACCTGGGCCGACCAGGGGCGACCGCGGCGGCGTTCGTCGCCGACCCGTTCGCCGATCCGGCCGAGGGGGCCGGTGCCCGGATGTACCGCACCGGTGACGTCGTGCGCCGCCGCGCCGACGGCGAGCTGGAGTACCTGGGCCGCACCGACGGGCAGGTCAAGATCCGCGGGTTCCGGGTGGAGCTGGGCGAGGTCGAGGCGGCGCTGGCAGCCTGCCCGGGGGTGCGCCGGGCCGCCGCCGACGTGCGCACGGACAGCCGGGGCACCGCGCGGCTGATCGGCTACGTGGTGCTCGACCCCGACGGTCCCGCCGACCCGCGGCGTGCGTTGCGGTCCGCGCTGCGCGAGCGGCTGCCGGCCCACCTGGTGCCCGCCGACGTCGTCCCGGTCGCCGGGCTGCCGCTGACCCCGAACGGGAAGCTGGACCGGGCCGCCCTGCCCGCCCCGCCGCCGCGCGCGGCCGGCCGGGCGCCGCGCGACGACCGCGAGCAAGCGCTGTGCGGGCTGTTCGCCCGCGTCCTCGACGTCGCCGGGGTCGACCCGGACGACGGCTTCTTCGACCTCGGCGGGGACTCGCTGACCGCGATGCGGCTGGTCGGCGCGCTGGACCGGGAGCTGGGGGTGAGCGTCGAGGTGGGCGCGCTGATGGCGCACCCGACCGTCGCCGAGCTGGCTGCGCACCTCGGTCGTGCGGAAGCCGGTCCGGTGCCGGACCCGGGCCGCGGGGAGGTGGTCACCCTGCGGGCCGACGGCGCCGCCGAACCGCTGTTCTGCCTCCCGCCCGCGGGCGGGCTGGCCTGGCCGTTCGCCGGGCTGGCCGCGGTGCTGCGGGCGGACCGGCCGGTGATCGGGCTGCAGCTGCCCGGCCTGGACCGGGGTGAACCCGCGGCGGGCATCGGAACGCTGGACGAGTTGGCCGAGCGCAACCTCGCCACGATCCGCCGGCTCCAGCCGACCGGTCCCTACCACCTGCTGGGCTACTCGTTCGGCGGCACCGTCGTGCACGCCGTGGCGGCGCTGCTGGCCGCGCAGGGCGAGACGGTCGCCTTCGCCGGGATCGTCGACGGTCTCCCGATCGGCGCCCCCCAGGAGGCCGCCGCCGACCGGGACGCCGCGGCAGGGACGGCGCCCGACGGTCACCCGGTTCAGGAAGGCCACCTTCCTGCCCTGTGCGGACCTGAAGGTGGCCTTCCTGAACCTCGGGGAGGGGGCGACAGGACCCGGATGGGGAGGGTGGCCGACGCGGTGCGGGCGGCCACCAGCGCCAGCCTGCGGCTGCTGCGGACGGGCACGCCCGTCACCTTCCCCGGGCTGCTCACCCTGTTCGTCGCCGACCGGCCGTCCGGCGGCGAGCGGGTCGTCGCCGCCTGGCGGCGCGCCCACGACCCCGACCGCCTGGTCGTGCACCACCTGCCGCACGACCACGCCGGTCTGGTCTCCCCCGGGGGGTGGGCGCAGCTCGGCCCGCTGCTCGACGCCGACCCCGCGCTGCGCACCCCCGTCCCGCAGACCCCTTAGCCCCACGATCCGACAGGAGAACCATGCGCACGACCAGTCCGCCCCGCCACCGCCCCGGCCGGTGGTCGAGGCCCGCCCTCACCGCCCTGTCGGCCCTCGCGCTCGCCGCGACGGCCGCCTGCGGCGGCGGTGAGGCCGCCGCGCCCGAGCCCGCCGCGGACGCCGCGCCCGCCCCCACCACCCGCACGATCAGCACCGAGCAGGGCACGGTCGAGGTCCCGGCCGACCCGCAGCGGATCGTGGTGCTCAGCGGTGGCCTGGCCGGCTACCTCTACGCGCTGGACGCGCCGGTCGCCGCCACCGACACCCGCGTGCTCGGGGTGACCAACCTGGACGGCGGCTTCCCGCCGGCCTGGGCGGACGCGGCCACCGAGCAGGGCACCACCCCGCTGCCGGCCGGCGAGCAGCTCAGCATCGAGGCGGTCGCCGCCGCCGACCCCGACCTGATCGTCGGCGGCGGGCAGGGCATCACCGCGGTGCAGGCCGCCGAGAACTACCAGACCCTCACCGAGATCGCGCCCACCGTGCTGGTGCCGACCACGGTGGTGGCCTGGCAGGAGCAGCTGCGGCTGGTCGCCGGGGCGATCGGCCGCGAGGACCGGGTGGCCGAGCTGGTGCAGGCCTACGAGGACAAGGTCGCCGAGGTCGAGGGGGCGATCACGGTGCCGCCGGAGCCGGTGGTGTTCATCCTGTCGCTGCCCAACGGCAAGCCCTACCTGATCCCGCAGAACGCCGCGCTGCCCGCGCTGGCCGGCGAGCTCGGCTTCACCGCCGACGACGTGCTGACCAAGGCCGGCAACCCGCCGCTGTACGGCTCCGGCGACTCCTTCGAGGTCAGCCCCGAGCTGCTGGCCCAGACCGCCACCGCACCTCGGGCGTTCGTGGTCGCCCTCGGCGGGCCCACCGCCGAGCAGCTGGCCAAGGACCCGGTCTACGCCCAGCTGCCGGCGTTCCAGGCCGGGCAGGTCCACGAGCTGCCGGCGTCGAGCTACCGGCCCGACTACGACGCCGCGATGGCCACCCTGGACGTGTTCGCCGGGGAGTTCGCCGGATGACCACCCGCCTCGGTGGGCTGGTGATCGACCTCGCGCCGCTGCGCACCAGCCGCGACTTCCGGCTGCTGTTCACCGCCCGGCTGGTGACCCTGCTGGCGGTCGGGCTGCTGGTGGTGGCGGTGCCGGCGCAGACCTACCAGCTCACCGGGGCGAGCCTGCACGTCGCCGGGGTGGCCGCCACCCTGGGCGTGGCGATGTTCGTGGGCAGCATGTCCGGCGGGGTGCTGGCCGACCGGTTCGACCGGCGCCGCACCATCCAGCTGTCCCGGACCGCGGCCGGGCTGGGGTTCCTGGCGCTCGGGGTGAACGCCCTGGTGCCGGAGCCCTCTTTGGCCGTGATCTACCTGGCGTCCGCGGTGGACGGGCTGGCCGGTGGGGTCAGCGGCACCGCGCTGATGGCGCTGGTCCCGACCCTGGTCCCGCGGGACAAGCTGGCCGCCGCCGGCGCGCTGATCGCGCTGACCACCGATCTCGGCACGGTGGCCTCGCCGGCGATCGCCGGCCTGGTCATCGCCTCCGGCGGGGTCGCGGCCACGTACTTCGTCGCGGTGGTGGCCACCGTGGCCACCGTGACGCTGATCGACCGGATCGGCCCGACCCCGGCGCCCGGTGGGGGGCCGCCGGAGAACCCGGTGCGCGCGCTGCTCACCGGGCTGCGGTTCGCCGCCCGGCACCCGGTGGTCCGCGGGGTGCTGCTGGTCGGGGTGCTGGCCATGGTGGCCGGCGGGCCGGCGGTGCTGCTGCCCGCCTACGTCGACCGGGTGCTGGGCGCCGGCCCGGTCACCCTCGGCCTGCTCTACGGGGCGCCCGCGGTCGGTGCCGTGCTCGGCTCGCTGAGCAGCGGGTGGACCGGGCGGGTGCGCCGGGCCGGGCTCGCGCTGCTGGCCACGGCCCTGCTGATGGCGATCGGCGTCGCGGTGGCCGGGTCCACGGCGCTGGCCGCGGTGGCGTTCCTCGGGCTGGCCGGGCACGGGCTGGGCCGGGTGCTCAACGACGTCCTGCGGTTCGCCGTCCTGCAGGGGCACACCCCCGACGAGCTGCGCGGGCGGATCTCCGCGCTCTGGCAGGTCCAGGTGGTCCTCGGCACGGCCGTCGGTTCGGTGGTCGCCGGACTGCTGGGGGAGTGGTTCCCCCCGGGCACCGCGCTGGTCGTGCACGGCGTCGGCGGGGTGCTGCTGACCCTGCTGCTGGTCGGGGTGCTGCGGCCGATTCGGCAGGCCACCGCGGACCCGCCCGAGGGCTGATCGGCCGGCCGCGCGTTCGGCGTCTTGCCATCCGCCAGCGCACCTGGTTTGTTAGGGAAGCCTAGCCAAAGTTGCCCGGAAGGAGTCGTCGTGCCGGACCTGCCCCCGATCACCGGAGCAGCGCTCGTCACCGGGGCCGGTCGGGGCATCGGGGCGGCCGTCGCCGAGGTGTTCGCGCAGGCCGGGGCGCCGGTGGCGCTGCTGGACCGGGACGGGGCGGTGCACGACACCGCCGAGAAGCTGCGGGTCGGCGGGGCCACCGCGATCGCCCTGGTCGCCGACGTCGCCGACGCCGCCGGGGTGGAGGACGCCGTGGCCCGCGCCGAGCGCGAGCTCGGCCCGATCGGCGCGCTGGCCAACGTCGCCGGTGTGCTGCGCACCGGCGACGTCCTCGACGCCGAGGACGCCGACTGGGCCGACTGCCTGGCCGTCAACGCGACCGGGGTGTGGAACACCGGGCGCGCGGTCGGCCGGCGGATGCACGCCCGGCGCGCCGGCAGCATCGTCACCGTCGCGTCCAACGCGGCTGGCGTCCCGCGCGCGGGGATGGCGGCCTACGCCGCGTCCAAGGCCGCCGCCGTCGCGCTGACCCGCGGCCTGGGCCTGGAACTGGCCCCGCACGTGCGGTGCAACGCGGTCTGCCCCGGCTCCACCGACACCCCGATGCAGCGCTCGCTGTGGCCCGACCCCGGCGACGACGGCGGCGCCGGCCCGGTGATCGAGGGCAGCCTGGCCCGGCACCGGCTGGGCATCCCGCTGCGCCGCATCGCCGAGCCGGCCGACGTCGCCGCCGCGGTGCTGTTCCTGTCCGGCCCGGCCGCCCGCCAGATCACGATGCAGTCCCTGACCGTCGACGGCGGCGCCACGCTCGGCGTCTGACCGGCCCCCCGGTTCCCACGGAAGGACCCCACGTGCCCACACCGGCCCTCGCTCGACCGCGTCCCCAGCACCGCGCGGCCGATCTGCTGGCGGCCTACCTGCCCGGCTCGTTCCTCTACTGCTCGCCGCGCGGCGCCCTGCTGGCCGACGGCGTGCACGCGGCCGTCCCGACCACCGGCGGATCCCGCGCCGAGCGCGAGCTCGGCCCGATCGCCGCGCTGGCCAACGTGGCCGGCGTCCTGCGCACCGGCGAGATCCTGGACGCCGACGACACCGACTGGGCGGACTGCCTGGCCGTCAACGCGACCGGGGTGTGGAACACCGGCCGGTCGGTCGGCCGGCGGATGCACGCCCGGCGGGCCGGCAGCATCGTCACGGTCGCGTCCAACGCGGCCGGCGTCCCCCGCGCGGGGATGGCGGCCTACGCCGCGTCCAAGGCCGCCGCGGTCGCGCTGACCCGCGGCCTGGGCCTGGAACTGGCCCCGCACGTGCGGTGCAACGCGGT
>JASLAP010000376.1 GCA_030147065.1 Pseudonocardia sp.
AACGGGTACAGCCACGGGTACAGCCACGGCAGCGGCTACGGCGGCACCGACCACGGCCCCGACCACCCGGGGCACGACCTGGGCGACCGGCGCTACCCACCGCCCGGCCCGGCGCCGCTGTTCGGCCCGCCCGCCCCGCCCAGCACACCGGCCCCGCCGCTGCCCGTTCCCCGGGCCGGCGCCCGCCGGAGCCGGCTGCCGCTGGTCATCGCAGTGGTGGCGGTGGTGGCCGCGCTCGCCACGCTGGCCGTCCTGCTGGTCGACGTGCGCCAGGTGCCGCCACCGGTCGCGGCCGCGGCCGCGCCGGCGCCGGAGTTCCCCCGGCCGCTGCCGGTCGCACCGGTACCGGCCCCGGCCCCCGCGCCGGCCGTCGCGGCCAGCATCGCCGTCCCGATGGTGCGCGGGACCCTGCCCGTCGGTCCCACGCCGGGCTACCTGGAGATCGCCCCGAACGGCCGGTTCGCGCTCATCGCGCACCGCGACGCCGGGGTGGTCTCGGTGTTCGACACCACCATCAACCGGGTCAGCGCCACCATCGCGATCCCGGCCGGCCCGCCGCGGTTCGTGTCGTTCTCGCCGGACAGCAAGCGCGCCTACATCTCCATCTACAACGAGGAGCGCACGATCAACCTGGTCGGCGTGCTGGACACCACGACCAACACCCTGCTCGGCACCGTGCCGGTCGGCCGCCGCCCGTTCGCCTCGGCGGTCAGCCCGGACGGCACCCGGCTGTGGGTGCCCAGCCACGACGACGGCCGCCTGGACGTCATCGACACCGCCACCAGCACCCTGCTGACCTCGGTGCCGGTGGCGCCCAACCCGCACTGGGTGGCCTTCGCCGACGACGGCACCCGGGTCTACGTGGCCAACCACGAGTCCAACGTGGTCACCGTGGTGGACAGCGCCACGATGGCCCCGCTGACCACGATCCCGGTGGGGACCAGCCCGCACAGCACCGCGGTGTCGGTCGGGCACGGCCAGGCCGCGGTGGTCAACTTCGACAGCAGCACCGTCTCGATGATCGACACGGCGAGCGGCGCGGTGACCGCCGAGGTGCCGGTCGGGCGCAACCCGCAGGACGTCAACTACGCCCCGGACGGCCGCTACCTCTACACCGCCAACGTCGACGAGGACACCGTGTCGGTGGTCGACACCGCCGCGCACGCGGTCACCGCGACCATCCCGGTCTGCGACGGGCCGACCAGCGTCTCGCCCCACCCGAGCGGCCGCCTCGCGTACGTGACCTGCCTCAACACCGGGGAGGTGATGATCCTCGACACCACCGCCGACCAGTGACGGCGTGGCCCGGCGAACCGCCGACCACGACCCTCCGAGCGGAGGAGGAACCATGAGGTGCACCGGCAACGGGCGACCGCCCGCACCGCCGCGCCCCCGGCCGCACGGCCGGTGACGGTCAGCCCGGCGGCGCCAGCCCGGGGACCTGGCGGGTCCGGCCGCGGAACTCGGCGACCGCCTCGTCGCCGGCCCGGACGCTCACGTCGTAGAGCCCGGAGCGCCCGGCCAGCGCCCGCTCCACGGCCTCGGCGACCAACTCGGTGCCGAGCCGGACCGGCCGCAGGAACGCGATGTCCGCCCCGGCCGCCACCGCGGACACGCCGTGGCTGTTCGAGGCGTAGGCCAGGGCCGCGTCGGCCAGCAGGAACAGGTACCCGCCGTGGCAGATGCCGTGCCCGTTGACGTGCCGCTCCTGCACCGTCATCGCCACCCGGGCCCGGCCCGGACCGACGTCGAGCAACCGGACCCCGGCACCCCGGGCGGCCCGGTCCTCCCGCTGCATGGCGTCCGCGGCCGCGCGGGCGGTCCGGGTGGCGTCGTCCATGCCCGGACCCTAGGCCGCCGCCCACCCGGGCCCTGGTTCAGGAAGGCCACCTTCAGGTCCTGTGCGTTCCGGAAGGTGGCCTTGCTGAACCGCGGCGGCCACCTCGGCACCGGCGGTGACGGGGGCGGATAGGGTCGCGGCATGATCCCGTCCTGCCAGCCGGTGCCGTCGTGATCGCCCCGACCGGGCCGGCCCCGCGCGTGCTGCTGGTCTGGGACGCGCCGAACATGGACATGAGCCTGGGCTCGCTGCTCGGGGCCCGGCCCACCTCGGCGTTCCGGCCGCGGTTCGACGCCGTCGGCCGCTGGCTGCTGGAGCTGGCCGGACCGGACGCGGTCGCCGAGGCCACGGTGTTCACCAACGTCGTGCCGGGCAGCACCGAGGTCGTCCGGCCGTGGGTCGAGGCGCTGCGCAACGTCGGGTTCGCGGTCTTCGCCAAGCCCAAGCTCAGCGAGGACTCCGATGTCGACGACGACATGCTGGCCCACATCCGGCTGCGCGCCGCGGAGGGCCACCTGCGCCGGGTGGTGGTGGCGTCGGGGGACGGCCGGGCCTTCCGCGAGCCGCTGGAGGGCCTGGAGAAGCTCGGCACCCCGATCACCGTCATCGGGTTCCGCGAGCACGCCAGCTTCGCGCTGAACTCCGAGGTCATCGAGTTCGTCGACCTGGAGGACATCGACGGCGTCTTCCGCGAGCCGCTGCCGCGCATCACGCTGGACTCGCTGCCCGAGACCGGTGCCTGGCTGCCGCCCTTCCGGTCGCTGCGCTCGCTGCTGGAGTCCCGCCGGTGACCGGTGCGGTCCGGCTGCTCGCGCCGGTGATGCTGCCCTGCGACCCGGCCTGCTCGGTCGTCCGGGACGCCGTGCTGGACATCAGCGCCGACGGCCGGATCGCCTTCGCCGGACCGCGGGCCGGCGCCCCGGACACCGACGCCCCGGTCCGCACGCTGCCCGGCGCACTGCTGCCCGGCCTGGTCAACACCCACGCGCACACCCCGATGGCGGTGCTCCGCGGGATGGGCGGCGACCTGCCGCTGCTGCGCTGGCTGCACGAGGTGATGTGGCCGGCCGAGGGCCGGATGCAGGGCCCGCAGGTGCACGCCGGGATGACCGCGGGCTGCGTGGAGATGCTGCGCCGGGGCTGCACCACCAGCGTCGAGATGTACTTCTACGCCGACGAGGTGGTCGACGCGGTGACCGGCGTCGGGTCCCGGGTGGTGCTCACCCCCGGGGTGATCGCCGCGCCCGGCTGGGACCGGCTGGGCAGCTGGGAGTCCATGCGCGACGCGATCTCGGCCCGGATCGACCGCGACGGGCTGCGCTCGGGCCCCGGCGACCGCGTCGAGCTGGGCTACGGCCCGCACTCGGCGTACACGCTGCCGCCCGAGGCGCTGGCCTCGGTGGCCGAGCACGCCCGCGAGCGGGGCGCCCTGGTGCACATCCACGTGGCCGAGACCACCCACGAGGACCAGGCCCAGCGCGCCGAGCACGGCTCGGTGCCGGCGATGCTGGACCGGCTCGGGGTCCTGGGCGGTCGGGTGCTGGCCGCGCACGGCGTGCACCTGTCCGATGAGGACATCACGCTGCTGGCCCGGCACCGGGTCGCCATCGCGCACTGCCCCGGCTCGAACGCCAAGCTGGCCGCCGGGGTCGCCCGGGTGACCGCGCTGCGCCGGGCCGGCGTGCGGGTCGGGCTGGGCACCGACGGCCCGGCCTCCGGCGACGACCTCGACCTGTGGGCGGAGTCCCGGCTGGCCGGCCTGCTGGCCCGGGTGACCAGCGGCGACGCCGCCGCGCTGACCGCGGCCGAGCTGCTGCTGATGGCGACCCGGGACGGCGCGGCGGCGATCGGCCGCGACGACCTCGGGGTGCTGGAGACCGGCCGCTGGGCCGACGTCGTGCACGTCGGGCTGGACGAGTCGACCTTCGTCGACCCCGACGACGACGCCCAACTGGTGTCGAACCTGGTCTGGGCCGGTGGGTCGCGGCTGGTGCGGGACGTGTGGGTGGCCGGCGAGCAGGTGCTGGCCGACGGCGAACCCACCCGCGTCGACCGCGCCGCCACCACCCTCGCCCTGCGCCGCGCCACCGCCGCCCTGCGCCCCTGATCCCACCCCCCGCCCCATGGCAGGAAAGCCACTTTCAGGACGGATTCGGTCCTGAAAGTGGCTTTCCTGCCACCCGGGGTGGGGGCGGACGGGGGGAGCTGGGTCAGGCGGGGGCGCGGCGGAGGTGGTGGCGGCCGGCGGGGTCGTGCGGACCGAACCGCTCGGGCAGCGGGTCGACCCGGGCGTGCGCGCCGGGCCGGCGCCGGGCCGGGACCTGCACCGGGAGCGGCGCGGTCAGCGGGTCGCGGCGGAACCGCTCCACCGGGTCCACCGGGGACGGGCGGGTGCCGCGCCGGGCCAGCGCGGCGAAGATCGGGGTGAGCAGCGCGTCCTCGTCCAGGGCGTGCCGGCCGGTGTCGGGACCGGTGCCGTCGACGAGCCGGAGCCGCCCCGGGCCGGAGCGCCGGCGGGAGTCACGGCGGTACGGGTCACGGCGGTAGGGGTCGCTGTGCGGGTGGGGCATCCGGGCACCTCCAGGAAATCGACGCTCCACTGCCACCCACAACGGGGACACCCGGCCGGGGAAACGGCCGCGGGACCGGCGAACACGCCTCCACCGGCGCATTCACCTGCGGGAGTGGTTTGTCCTCACCCGGTCAGGTCCTCTTCAGCACCCGCGCGGCACCCGCTGCAGCCGTGGTGGCCAGGATCCAGCCGAGGGCGACCAGCAGCGTCGCGATCCACTGCGACGCGCCCTCCAGCCGCCAGTACCCGTCCTGGCCCAGGTTGATGATCGGCAGCAGGGTGTCCGCAGCGAAGATCCAGGCGTTGAACACCGGTTGCTGGCCGTCGTCGACCGGCCGCGGCGGGTTGATCGAGAACCAGACCCCGCCCAGCGCCGCGAACAGCACCAACCAGCCCACGGCCAGCCAGGGGCGGTAGCCGAAGCCCACGGTCCAGCGCTGCAACCAGCCCCAGACCCGCTCCAGCGGGTCGGCCTCGGCGTAGCGCCGCCGCTGCCGCTCCATCAGCACGGACTGGGCCAGTTCGTCGTTGCCCGAGCGCTGGTATGCCCCGGCCAGCGCATCGTAGGGACCCGGGCTGTAGTCGGGCATCACCCGTCGGATCCAGCGCAGCCTCGTCCGGACGTCCACCGCGCGGGTGTCGTGCAGCGCCGCGTAGTCGAACCCGTCGAGGTCGACGCCGCCCGGCGCGTTCCACAGCAGCTCGGAATCGGCGAACATCGACACCACGGCCCGGCTCAGCCGGACCTGACCGCCCGGCAGCGCCGCGGGGCGCAGGATCAGCTCGGAGGCCGTCAGGCCGTAGGCGTTCAGCGCGTACCGGGCGGTCCCCACCTCGGGCGGGCAGCCCAGCGTCGCGTCCACGATCACCACCGACTTGTGCACGTCGGCGCGGCGCAGCCGGACCCCGCCGACCGCGGTGAAGCCGTCGGCGCAGATCAGGTCCTTGCCGACGGTGGCGGCCCGGGCGTCCAGCGACGGCCGGAAGCTGCCGTCCGAGCGCCGCCGGGGCTCGGTCAGCCGGGCGCCCGTGCAGTCCAGGGTCGCGCCGATCTCGGCGTTGTGCAGCCGGACCGTGCCGGTGCAGACCAGCCGGCGCAGGTAGAACTCGCCGCCGATGCGCAGGCGGTCGGCCAGCAGCGCGTACCCGCCCGGGGCCCCGAGCCGGATCCCGGACAGGCTGGCGCTGCCCCGGACGGCGCCGTCCACCAGGCGCACCTGGCCCCCGCAGACCAGCGGACCCCGCCCGCTGTCGCGGCCCTCCAGGTCGCCGCCGACCTCGATGCCGTCGCCGAGCAGCGCGATGCCCCGCTCGCTGGCGCCGTGCGGGCCGAGCAACCGCGCCCCGGACAGCCGCAGGTAGCCGCCGACGACCGCGTTCGGCAACCGGACGGTGCCGTCGGTGGACAGCCCGTCGTCCAGCTCCAGGTTGCCCTCCACCCGGACCCGGTCGGCCACCACGCAGGCGCCGGCGTCGACGATCCCGCCGGGCACCACCGGCAGCCTGCTCTCGTCGGCCACCGGGTCCGGGTCGGGGGGGCCGGGGGTGGGCCGGCGCTCGATCCGAGCGCCGGAGAGCACCAGGTCGCCACCGACCCGGGCGCCGGCCAGCAGCAGCCGCCCGGTGCTGCGGAAGGCGAGGTCGGGGCCGCCGTCGTGGCGACCGGCCAGGAAGCTGCCCTCGACCGAGACCCCGGTCATGTCGATCGCGTCGCCGGTCGGGCTGACCAGGTCGGCGCCGGCCAGGTCGACGTTGCCGGTGATCCGCGCGCCGGGCAGGCGCAGCTCGCCGTCGCTGCGCAGCCGGCGCGCGTAGCAGGTGCCGCCGACCACGATCCGGTCGGCGATCAGCGCCCGCCCGGCCGCCCCGCGCAGCCGCCCGCCCGACAGCCGCAGCGAGCCGCCGACCTGGGCGTCGGTCAGGTTGACCGGGCCGGCCGCGGTGAACCCGTCGTCGAGCAGCAGGTCGGCGGCGACCCGGACGTTGCCCGCGCGCAGCCCGGGCAGCCGGCAGCCGGTCAGCGCCAACCCGCTGAACTCGGCCATCCGCAGGTCGGGGGCGTGCACGAAGTCGCAACCGCGCAGCTCGACGGGAAACCCGACGCGCGCACCGGTCAGCCGCAGGACGCCGGTGAACCGGCCGCGCCGAACCCGCAGCGCCAGCGCCCCCGGCGGCGGGTCCTCGGTGAGCACGGCGGCCAGCGTCGCCGCCGGTACCGCGGCGCCGCCCAGGTCGAGCTCGCGCCCGGACCTCAGCGCGTCGCGCAGCTCCGCATCCGGATCCCCCACCACCGCGCTGGCCTCCCGACGATCGACGTCCCCCATCCGTGTGCACCACGGACCGTGCCGATCACCGTACGCAGCCGCCCCAACCCCCGGAGCCAGCCGCCCTCTCGCGGTCCTCGCCCTCCCGTGGTTCAGGAAAGCCACGTTCCGGAACCCACCGGGCAGGAACGTGGCTTTCCTGAACCCGAGGCGTTCAGGAACGTGGCTTTGCTGAACTCGGGTCCGGGGATCAGGCGGCGGCGTCGAGCTTCTCGACCATGTCCAGGTCGAGGGCCAGCTCGGCGGCGCGGGTGTTCTCCTCGGCGTGGACGGCGCTGCCGGTGCCCGGGATGGGCAGCATCACCGACGACCGCTGCAGCAGCCAGGCCAGCGCCACCTGGGACGGCGTGGCCCCGGTCCGCTCGGCAACCTCGGCCACCGGGCCGCCCGGCTCGGCGAGCCGCCCGCTGGCCACCGGCGCCCAGGGCAGGAACGCGATGCCCTGCTCGGTGCAGTAGCGCAGGACGTCGTCGCTGACCCGGTCGACCAGGTTGTAGCGGTTCTGCACGGACACCACGTCGACCACGGCTGCGGCCCGCTCGATCTGCTCCACCCCGACCTCGGACAGCCCGACCGCGGCCACCTTGCCCTCGGCGACCAGCTCGGCCAGCAGCCCGAACTGCTCGTCGGCGGGCACCGACGGGTCGACCCGGTGCAGCTGGAACAGGTCGATGCGGTCGACGCCGAGCCGGCGCAGGCTCAGCTCGCACTGCTGGCGCAGGTACTCGGGGCGCCCGCAGGGGTGCCAGCGGTCGGGGCCGGTGCGCAGCAGCCCGGCCTTGGTGGCGACGGTCAGCCCGTCGAAGGGGTGCAGGGCCCGCCGGAGCAGGTCCTCGGCCACCTCGGGTCCGTAGGAGTCGGCGGTGTCGAACAGGTCGACGCCGAGGTCGGCGGCCCGGCGCAGCACGCCGACCGCGGCGTCCGGGTCGGCCGGTGGGCCCCAGATGCCGGGGCCGGTGAGCCGCATGGTGCCGAAGCCGAGCCGGTTGACCTCGGCGGGGCCGAGCCGGAACCGACCGGCCGCGGCGGCGGGACGTTCGTTCTCGCTGGTGAGCACGTCGTCAGGGTGCTCCGGCCGGTCACCGCACCGCCCCCGATCGTGACCGGGCCCTCCTGTGACCTTCGGCCACACTCGCTCCTCGCACCCCGTCCCCGTGCCGCGACCCGAACCGGGACCGCGCGAGCAGCCCGACCCGGCCGCGTACCCGGGCGTGCCGGTGTCGCCGATTGCCGGTCACCGGCCCGGGCACTAGCGTTCCACCGTGGCCAAGATCGCGTCGTTGCCGCAGGCCGTGTCCGAGGTGGTGCGCGACGGCGACACCGTCGCGCTGGAGGGGTTCACCCACCTCATCCCGTTCGCCGCCGGGCACGAGATCATCCGGCAGCGGCGCCGGGACCTGACCCTGGTCCGGATGACCCCCGACCTCATCTACGACCAGCTGATCGGCGCCGGGTGCGCGGCCAAGCTGGTCTTCTCCTGGGGCGGGAATCCCGGCGTCGGGTCGCTGCACCGGATGCGCGACGCGCTGGCCACCGGCTGGCCGGTGCCGCTGGCCATCGAGGAGCACAGCCACGCCGGGATGGCCAACCGCTACGTCGCCGGGGCGTCCGGGCTGCCGTTCGCCGTGCTGCGCGGTTACGCCGGCACCGACCTGCCGCTGCACACCCCGACCATCTCCACGGTCACCTGCCCGTTCACCGGCGAGCAGCTCGCCGCCGTGGCGGCGCTCAACCCGGACGTCGCGATCATCCACGCGCAGCGCGCCGACCGCGCCGGGAACGTGCAGATGTGGGGCATCACCGGGGTGCAGAAGGAGGCCGTGCTGTCCGCGAGCCGGTCCCTGGTCACCGTCGAGGAGATCGTCGACGAGCTGGAGCCGCGGCCGGGCGCGGTGGTGCTGCCGCACTGGGTGGTCGACGTGGTGGCCGAGGCGCCGCGCGGCGCCGCGCCGTCCTACGCCGACGGCTACTACGACCGCGACAACTCCGCCTACCGGGCCTGGGACAAGATCAGCCGCGACCGCGAGGCGTTCGGCCGGTGGCTGCGCGAACTGCGCGAGGAGGCCGCATGACCCGCGTCAGCGGACCGGACACCACGTCCGGGTCCGACCAGCCCAGCTGGACCGCCGACGAGATGATGAGCATCGCCGCGGCCCGCTCGCTGCGCGACGGCCAGGCCTGCTTCGTCGGGATCGGGCTGCCGTCCACCGCGGCCAACCTGGCCCGCCGGCTGCACGCGCCCGGCCTGGTGCTGATCTACGAGTCGGGCACCCTGGACACCCGTCCCGAGGAGCTGCCGCTCTCGATCGGCGACGGCGTGCTGGCCGCGTCGGCGCTGTCGGTGGTCAGCGTCCCGGAGATCTTCAACTACTGGCTGCAGCCCGGCCGGATCGACGTCGGCTTCCTGTCCGGCGCCCAGCTCGACCGCTTCGGCAACATCAACACCACGGTGATCGGGGAGTACGACGAGCCCGACGTCCGGCTGCCCGGCTCCGGCGGCGCCCCGGAGATCGCCGCGTCCTGCCGCGAGGTGATCGTGGTGATGCGCCACCGCGCCCGGGCGTTCGTCGACCGGGTCGACTTCGTCACCTCGGTCGGGCACGGCAGCGGCCCGCGCGACCGCGAGCTGCTCGGCCTGCGCGGCGCCGGGCCGGTCCGGGTGATCACCGACCTGGGCGTGCTGGAACCCGACCCGGACACCGCCGAGCTGGTGCTCACCGCGCTGCACACCGGGATCACCGTCGAGCAGGTGCACGCCGAGACCGGGTGGGAGCTGGAGGTGTCGGCGGACCTCATGATCACCGCACCGCCGACCGGGACCGAGCTGGCGACGCTGCGGTCGATGCGCACGGTGGGGGACTCGTGACCGGCCCGGTGGCACCGCGCCGGCGCGGCGACGACGGGAGCGGGCGATGAGCGGACCGGTGGCGCTGCACCACGTCGACGAGGGGCCGCGCGACGCCCCGGTGCTGGTGCTGTCCGGGTCGCTGGGCTCGACGCTGGAGATGTGGCGTCCCCAGGTGGCGGCGCTGAGCGAGCGGTTCCGGGTGATCCGGATCGACCACCGCGGGCACGGCGGCTCCCCCGTCCCGGACGGCCCGTACCGGCTGCCCGACCTGGCCGGCGACGCGCTGGCCCTGCTCGACTCGCTCGGCCTGGACCGGGTCGCCTGGTGCGGGCTGTCGCTGGGCGGGATGGTCGGGATGTTCCTGGGCTCGGAGCACCCGGAGCGGCTGAGCAGCCTGACGCTGTGCTGCACCAGCTCGTACTTCCCGGACACGACCGTCTGGCGGGAGCGCATCGCCGCGGTCCGCGACCGGGGCACCGCGCCGATCGCCGCCGGCGTCGCCGGGCGCTGGTTCACCCCGGACTGGGCGGCCGCGCACCCGGACGTCGTCGCCGAGGCCACCGACATGGTCGCCGGCACGCCCGACGCCGGGTACCTGGCCTGCTGCCAGGCCATCGAGGTCTGGGACCACCGCGACCGGCTGCCGGCGATCGGTGTCCCGACCCTGGTCATCGCCGGCTCGGCCGACCCGTCCACGCCGGTCGAACCGCACGCCCGCACCCTGGCCGAGGGCATCCCCGGGGCCCGCCTGGAGGTCCTGGAGGCGGCCCACCTGGCCACCATCGAGCGCGCCGACGAGGCCACCCCCCTCATCGCCGAGCACGCCGCCGCCCACCTCCCGTCGTGACCCGCCCTCGGCGCTGGGCCGCCGGCCGGACCACCACCCGTTGAGGTCCCCCGCCGGCTGGTCGAGGACCGAGGAGATCGGCCCACACGATGACCGACCGGCTCAGCGCTGGGCGGCGGGGCGGACGATCACCTCGTTGACGTCCACCCCGGCCGGCTGGTCGAGGGCGTAGGAGATCGCCCGCGCGACGGCGTCGGGCGGGATCGACTCGGCGCGGTAGGTGCGCATCAGCTCGCGCGCCGCCGGATCGCTGATCGAGTCGGCCAGCTCGGACTCGACGACCCCGGGGGAGACCGTGGTGACCCGGATGCCCGGCTCGGACTCCTGGCGCAGCCCCTCGGTGATGGCCCACGCGGCGTACTTGGTGCCGCAGTAGACCGCGGCGGTCGGCGACACCTGGTGCGCGCCAATCGAGGCCACCGTCACGAAGTGCCCCGCGCCGCGGCGGCGGAAGTGCGGCAGCGCCGCGGCGATGCCGTGCAGCAGGCCCCGGACGTTGACGTCGATCATCCGGTCCCACTCGTCGACCAGCAGGGCGTCCAGCCGGGACAGCGGCATCACCCCGGCGTTCGCGACGACCGCGTCGACCCGGCCGTGCTCGGCCGCGGCGGCGTCGACGAAGGCGGCGACGTCGGCCCGGTCGGTCACGTCGAGCCGGCGGGCCGCGATCACGCCCCCGGCCGCGGTCACCTCGGCGACCAGTCGCTCCAGCCGGTCGAGCCGGCGGGCCCCGGCGACCACCCGGTGCCCCTCGGCGGCCAGCCGGCGGGCGGTGGCCTCCCCGATGCCGCTGCTCGCCCCGGTGATCAGGACGACCTTCGATCCCGCGGTCGCGTCCACGACGTTCCTCCGCATCCTCGTCGGTGTTTCCGGACCCAGGCTCCGTCGAACCGGTCGACCGTGGCAGGCCGCGGTGATCGGGGGTGCAGCGCACCCACCCGGGCGGCGCCGGCCGCGCCTACCGTCATCGGTGTGGCAGCAGGTGCGCTGGGCGAGTTCCTGCGGGCGCGGCGAAGCCGCGTCCGCCCGGCCGACGTGGGCCTGCCGGCCGGGGCCCGGCGCCGGGTCGACGGCCTGCGGCGCGAGGAGGTCGCGCTGCTGGCCGGCACGAGCGTCGACTACTACATCCGGTTGGAGCAGGGCCGCGAGCGCCACCCGTCCGCCCAGGTGCTCGACGCGCTGGCGACCGCCCTGCGGCTCGACGACGACGCCCGCTCGCACCTGTTCCGGCTCGCCGAGGTCGGGCCGCGTCCCCGGCCGGCGCCCGCCGTGGAGCGGGTCTCCCCCGAGCTGGCCCAGCTGCTGGACTCCTGGCCGGACAACCCCGCACTGGTGCTGGGCCGCTGCTACGACGTGCTGGCCCGCAACCGGATCGGGCGGGCCCTGTTCGAGGAGTTCGAGCAGGCGGACAACCTGCTGCTCGCCGTCTTCCTCGACCCCGCCGCCCCGACGTTCTACCGGGACTGGCGCGCCGCCGCGGTCAACACCGTCGCCGGTTTCCGGCTCGCGGTGGGCGCCGATCCCGACCATCCCCGGGCCGCGGAGCTGGTCGCCGAGCTGACCGCGCGCAGCCCCGAGTTCCGCCGGATCTGGGCGCGCAACGAGGCCCGCGGCAAGAACGCCGAGCAGAAGACCTTCCACCACCACGCGGTCGGCGAGCTGACGCTGCGGATGCAGGCCTTCGACGTGCGCTCGGCCCCCGGCCAGCAGCTCGTCGTCTACCACGCCGAACCGGGCTCGGTCAGCGCCCAGGCGGTGCGGCTGCTCGGCACCCTCGCGGCGACCGCCGACCGGGATGACCTGCCCGCGAGCTGACGCCGCCGGGCGCCGCGGAGCCGGGGTGGTGCCGCACCTCAGGTCACAGCGCCCAGCTCACCGCACCCCCGGCTCGCCGCGCCCCGGGTGGCCGGCCCCGTGGTTCAGGAAGGCCACCTTCCTGCCCTCTGAGGACCTGAAGGCGGCCTTCCTGAACCATCGCGGGGCCGGGGCCCGCGGGGTGGGTCAGGGCGTCAGGCGGGAGGCGCGGTCGGTGAGGTAGCGCTGCTCGGGGAGGCTGGTGGTGCGGCGGGCGGCGCGCAGGTAGGACTCCCGGGCCGCCGCCCGGTCGCCGGCCAGCTCCAGCAGGTGCCCGCGCACGGCGTCGAGCCGGTGGTTGCCGGCCATCCGCGGGTCGTCGTCCAGCCCGGCCAGCAGGTCCAGCGCGGCGTCCGGCCCGGACACCTCGGCCACCGCCACCGCCCGGTTCAACGTGACCACCGGGTTGGGCGCGACCCGCTCCAGCACCCGGTAGAGCGCGTCGATCTGGGGCCAGTCGGTGTCGGCCGCGGTGCGCGCCTCGGCGTGCACCGCGGCGATGGCCGCCTGCAACTGGTAGGGCCCGAGCGGCGCCCTGGACAACGCGGCCGTCACCAGCTCGGTGCCCTCGACGATCGCCGCCCGGTCCCACCGGGCGCGGTCCTGCTCGGCCAGCGGCACCAGGGCCCCGCCGGGCCCGGTCCGCGCGGCCCGCCGGGCGTCGGTGAGCAGCATCAGCGCCAGCAGCCCCGCCACCTCGCCGGCCTGGTCGTCGTCGGCGGGCAGCAGCCGGCGGATCGCGCGGGTCAGCCGGATGGCCTCGGCGGTCAGCTCGGCGCGCTGCAGGTCCGGGCCCGACGTCGCGGCGTACCCCTCGTTGAAGATCAGGTACAGCACGTGCAGCACCGCCCCCAACCGGTCGCCGAGCTGCGCTCCGGGCGGCACCCCCAGGTCCCGGCCGGTGACCGCGATCCGCTGCTTGGCCCGGCTGATCCGCTGGGCCATGGTCGGCTCGGGCACCAGGAATGCCCGGGCGATCTGCGCGGTGGTCAGCCCGCCCACCGCGCGCAGGGTGAGCGCGATCTGCGACGGCGGGGTCAGCTCGGGGTGGCAGCACAGGGCCAGCAGCAGCAACGTGTCGTCGGCGTCGGGGGGCAGCTCGTCCGGCGGCGGCGCGGTGGTGTCGCCGGGACGCCGGGCGGCGTCGGTGTCCTCGCGCCGGCGCCGGGCGTGCTCGCTGCGGATCTCGTCGGTCAGCCGGCGGCCGGCCACGGTGACCAGCCAGCCGCGCGGGTTCGCCGGGATCCCTTCGGCCGGCCACTGCACGACCGCGGCGAGCAGCGCCTCCTGCACCGCGTCCTCGCAGGCGTCGAACTGGCGGTAGCGGCGCACCAGCGCGCCGAGCACCTGCGGCGCGAGCTCGCGCAGCAGGTGCTCGACGGGCCGACCCGCGCTCGGCGGGGTCGGGGTCACATCTCGGTCCCGGACCCGTCCATCACCGGGCGCACCTCCATCGCCCAGTGCTTCGCGTCCGGCCAGCTCGCGGCGATCTCCACGGCCCGGTCGATGTCGACGCAGTCCACGGTGAGGAAGCCGGCCAGCTGCTCCTTGGCCTCGGCGAACGGCCCGTCGGTCACCGCCGGGACGCCGTCCCGGACGCGCACCGTGCGGGCCTGCGCGGCCAGCCCCTCGCCGCCCACCCACTCGCCGGACTCGGTCAGCTCGGCCATGATCCGGTCGACGTCGGCGAAGATCTGGTCGCGCTCCTCGGCCGGCATGGCCTCCAGCACGGCCGGGTTGTTGTAGATCAGCAGCATGAACTTCACGTCGGCTCCTCCGTTGCGCCGGACCCGGGCGGGTCCGCACCCCGCGGTCGGAGCGAGCATGCCGTTCTCGACACGGCCGGACCGAGCAGGGGGAGCGGACGGTGTCGGCCGGTTCAGCCCTCGTCGTCGGACCGCCCGGTCCTCCCGACCCCGGCGCTGCGGGCCTCGGCAGCACGAGCGTCGCGGGTACGGACCTCCGCAGTGCGGGCCGCGCTGGTGCGGACCTCGGCAGTGCGGGCGTCGGCGTTCTGCGCTTCGGCATCACGGACGTCGGGACGCGCTTCGGCAGGGCGGGCTTCACGCCGGCGCGGCGCGGCCTCCCGGCCGTGCAGCGGAGCGACCGCCCGCGGCATGCGGCGCGGGCGCTCGGCGGACTGCTCATCGAAGATCGACGTGCTGGTGTCGGTGAACATCGGCGCGGCGGTCTGCACCGGCAGCGCGGAGGTGACCGGCTCCACGTCGGCGACCTCCGGGGCGGCGGCCGGGCGGGACGCCGCGGACGACTCCGCGTGCCGTCCCGACTCCGCCGGTGTCGCGGCCCGCCGCGTCGCCACCAGGTGGTCGACGCTCAACCGGCCGGCCCCCCAGGTGGCCAGCATCAGCTCGCAGACCGCGATCACCCCGACCAGCTCCCAGCCGCCGTCCGCGGCGAAGATCCCGTTGGAGACGTGCACGAACGACGCCGCGCCGATCATCACCACCAGGTGCAGCAGGGCCACCACCGGAGTCAGCACGCCGAGCATGAGCAGCACCCCGCCGACGAACTCGACCAGCGTCACGAACGACGCCGAGGCGATGGCCAGCGGGATGCCCAGGGTCTCGAACTGCGTGTGGGTCTGGGCGATCCCGTTGACGATCAGCTTCTGCCAGCCGTGCGCGAACAGCACCACGCCCAGGATGACGCGAGCGAGCAGCAGTGCGAGGTCGCGGACCGACGCGGGCAGCGCGCCGTTGATCATCGAACCTCCCGGTGATTACCCTGGGCTACCGCTCCTGCAGGCAGACGGCAAAACTTAACCCGTTCGCCGGGCCCGTCAAGGACCGATTGTCGCCACATCTGGCAGCCGGTCGGTCAGCGCGGACCGCCGGGACCGCCGCGCGGTGATCGCACCCGGGCGTCGGGTGAGCGGCTGCGCCGGGCCGCTGCCGCCGAACCTTCGAGCTCAGGCGTCGCTGTAGTCGGCGGCGACGTCGAGGATCCAGGTGACGCCGAAGCGGTCGGTGAGCATCCCGGAGGCCGGAGCCCACGGGGCCGGCCCGTAGGCCTCGACGACGGTGGCGCCCGGGGAGAGCCCCTCCCACAGCGCGCCGACCTCGTCGACGGAGTCGCCGCGCACGGACAGGAAGAACCGCTCGTCGGTGATCGTCATGCCGTTCTCGCGGCGGGTGGTCGGGGTCGTGCCCGCCGTGGCCGGCGGCGCGTCCCGGGTCGGGACGTCGTAGGCCATGACGCGGAAGCCGTTGTCGGCGACGACCTGGCCCCAGACGACCAGGCCGGCGCCGGGCAGGTCGGCGGGCATGCCGAAGTCGCCGTAGGTGGCGATCACGACCTGGCCCCCGAACACCGACCGGTAGAACTCCAGCGCCTCGCGGGCCTGGCCGTGGAAGTTGAGGTGGGCGACGGCGTGGACCGACATCTGCATCTCCTCCGTGCGGAGTGGTCGCCCCGGTTCTCCGGGGACGAGAGCAACGATCGCAGCCGTACAGGTCGGGGATCGTCCGCTTCTCCCGCCATGCTGAGCGGGTGCCGACCAATTCCGCGCCGACGACCTCCGGACGCCTGCTGTCACTGCTGTCGCTGCTGCAGGTGCGCCGCGACTGGCCGGGCGGGCTGCTCGCCGAGCGGCTCGAGGTCAGCGAGCGGACGGTCCGCCGGGACGTGGACCGGTTGCGCGAGCTCGGCTACGCCATCCGTGCGGTCAAGGGTCCCGACGGCGGGTACCGGCTCGACGCCGGGAACCGGTTGCCGCCGCTGCTGTTCGACGACGAGCAGGCCGTGGCCCTGGCCGTCGCGCTCCGGGTCGCCGGCGCGACCGGCGCCGGGATCGAGGAGGCCGCCGCCCGGGCGCTGTCCACGGTGCGCCAGGTCATGCCCGCCCGGCTGCGGCGCCGCATCGACGACCTGGAGGTCACCCTCGTCGACCGCTCCGGACCGGGCGCCGACCCGCAGGCCGACCCGGCGGTGCTGCTCGCCATCGGCGACGCGATCCGCGCCCGGGAGGAACTGCGCTTCGACTACCGGTCACCGGCGCGGGCCGGGTCGGACGACCCCCGGCGGGTCCAGCCCCACCACCTCGTGGTCCGGGCCGGCCGGTGGTACCTCGTGGCCTGGGAGCCCGCCCGCGCGGACTGGCGCATCTACCGCGCCGACCGCATCACCCCGCGGATCCCGACCGGGCCGCGGTTCGCCCCCCGCGAGGTCCCCGGCGGCGACGTCGGCGCGTACCTCTCCGCCAGGTTCAAGGGCTCCGACGGACCCGACACCTGGCCCTGCCGGGGCGAGGTCGTCCTGCACCGACCCGCCGCCGAGGTGGTCCCGTTCGCCGGCGACGGGTTCGTCGAACCACTCGGACCCGACCGCTGCCGTCTCCGGCTCGGCGCGTGGTCCTGGCCCGGCCTCGCCGCCGCCCTCGCCCGGTTCGACGCCGACCTCGAGGTCGTCGACCCGCCCGAGCTCCGGGCCGCCTTCGCCGATCTCGCCCGGCGGGCCACCGCGGCCGCCGGCACCCGGGGCGAGGTGCGGAGCTGAGGGCCGGTTGTCGCCGAGCGACGACTGCGCGACGTCGACCAGCGACGACTTCCGCCCGGTCCGGCTCCGGGGTCCGCTCCGGGCAGCACCCCGAAGCCGCCGGCCCCGATCCGGCCCACCGTTGCGGTATGACCATTCCTCACCTGCTCGGCCGGCTGCCGGTGCTCACGCGCGTCACGGCGCTCGCCCTGCTCGGCACCACCCTGGCCATCGCCAGCGAACTGATCCACCTGGGACCGGACCTGTCGGTCTCGGTGGTCGCCGCGTGCGTGCTCGTCGCCGCGCTCCTGACCGCGGTCGGATGGCGCTGGACGCCGTTGCTCGGCGTGGCGACGATCGTGTTCATCACCCTGAACAACCCGTTCCTGGTCGACAACCTCGCGCTGGCGAACGGCACCGGCCTCTTCCTCTCCACCGCGGTGAACGTCGCGTGCTCCGCGGTCGCGGTGGCGGCCGGTCTCGGTGCCACCGTGGCGAACTACCGGCCCGGTGCGAGGACGCGCTCCGATGCGCGCGCGCCGGGCTGAACCGGCCGCCCGGCTCGACCACGACCCCACGCCCCAGCGAGCGGGCTATCGCACCGGGATCGGCGCGGGGGTCCTCGGTGGCCCGGGGTGGCCGACTGGGCGGCGGTG
>JASLAP010000441.1 GCA_030147065.1 Pseudonocardia sp.
CGTCGGTGCGCGAGTCGGCGATGATCCCCCGCGCCCAGTCGTACATCTCGTTACGCAGCCACAGCCGGATCGGCACCGGGAACCCGAGCTTCCGCCGGTTCAGCACGTGCGGCGGCACGATCCTGGCCAACGCCTGCCGCAGCGCGTACTTCGTCGTCCCGCCTGCCAGCTTCTGGTCGAGCGGAATGCTCGCCGCGACCTCGAACACGGCGGTGTCGAGGAACGGCACCCGCAGCTCGAGCGAGTTCGCCATCGTCACCTTGTCCGCCTTGACCAGGATGTCGCCACGCAGCCAGGTGAACAGGTCGACGTGCTGCATCCGCGACACCGGGTCCCAGCCCGCGGAGTCCAGGTAGTGCGCGGCGGTCACGTCGGTGTACGACCGGCGCGGGTCGAACCGGCGCAGCAGCCCGGCCAGCTGGTCGTCCCGGAAGATCCGGGCGTTGCCGTAGTAGCGCTGCTCCAGCCGCAGCGCGCCGCGGCGCAGCATGTCCTTGCCCCGCACCCGGTCCGGCAGCCGGGTGGACAGCCGCCCGAGCAGGGCCCGCACACCACCGGGCACCCGCTCGAACGGCGCCAGCGACAGCGGCTCGCGGTAGATCGCGTACCCGCCGAACAGCTCGTCCGCGCCCTCCCCGGACAGCACCACCTTGACCCGGCGGCGGGCCTCGCGGGCGAGGAACCACAGCGGCACCAGCGCCGGATCGGCGACCGGGTCGTCGAGGTACCAGACGATCAGCGGCAGCGCGGCCATCGCCTCGTCCGGGGTGACCGTGCGGATGACGTGCGGGACCCCGATCGCCGCGGCCGACTCGGCGGCCACGTCGACCTCGGAGTAGCCGGACCGCTCGAACCCGGCGGTGAACGCGACCAGGGCCGGGTGCTGCTGCTTGGCCAGCGCGGCGATGGCCGTGGAGTCGATGCCACCGGACAGGAACGCGCCCACGGTGACGTCGGCGCGCAGGTGCTTGGTCACCGAGTCGCGCAGCACCTCGACGATGCGCCGGTCCAGTGCCGCGCCCTCGCCGGCCCCGGCGTGGAAGACGGGGCTGAAGTACCGCTCGTAGTCGATCTCCCCGCCGGGCCGCACGGTCAGGTGCGTGCCGGACTCGACCCGGCGCACGGCCCGGTGCAACGTCGCCGGTTCCGGCACGTACTGCAGCAGCAGGTAGTGCTGCAGCGCGGCGGCGTCCAGCGCGGCGTCGACGCGGCCCAGCCCGAGGGCGGGGGCCAGGTCGAGCAGGGCCTTCTTCTCGCTGGCGAAGCCGATCCCGGCCGGCCCGGTGGCCACGAACAGCGGTTTGATGCCGAACGGGTCGCGGGCGCCGAACAGCACCCGGCGCTGCCGGTCCCAGACCAGGAAGGCGAACATCCCGCGCAGCCGCCCGACCGCGGCGGGACCCCACCGGTGGTAGGCGGCCGCCACCACCTCGGCGTCGCCGCGGGTGCGGAACCGGACGCCGTGCTGGCGGCTCAGCTCGTCGCGCAGTTCCGGGTGGTTGTAGACCTCGCCGGTGAACGCGACCGTGTAGCGCGGCGGGCCGTCCTGCTCCGGGACCGCGTCGGTGGCCGCGTCGGAGTCGGCCTCGGGGTCCCAGTGCAGCGGCTGGTGCGAGCCGTCCAGATCCACCACGGCGAGCCGGTCGACGCCCAGGACCAGGTCGTCGTCGTGCCAGGTGCCGGCGGCGTCCGGACCGCGGTGCCGGTAGCGGGCCTGGGCGCGGGCCACCAGGGCCGCGCGGGCGGGCGCGTCACCGGCGGCGGTCAGCAACCCGAGCAGTCCACCCATGGCGAGCCAGTATGCCGACGACACGGGCCCGCGACGGGCGCACCCGGCAGGCGATCCACCGCCCTGCTCGGCTAGTCTCTACGCGAGGTCGAAAGCGCGCGTGGGCGTGCCCGGCCACGGTCGGGACGAACGGGTGGGAGGCGGCGAGCAGTGGGTCGAGCACAGCGCGGCGGGAAGCAGCGCCGCACCGGGCAGCTGGCCAGGACGGCCGGCCTGGCCCTCGTGGTCTCGCTGCTCGCCACCGGGTGTTCGGTGCAGGAGGTGATCCGCTTCGGCTGGCCCGAGGGGGTCACCGCGCAGGCCACCGCGATGCGCGAGCTCTGGACCTGGTCGGCCATCGCGGCGCTGGTCGTCGGCGCGATCACCTGGGGCGCGATGCTCTGGGCGGTGGCGTTCCACCGCAAGCGCAAGGGCGACGACGGCTCGATGCCCCGGCAGACGCAGTACAACCTGCCCGTCGAGGTCGTGTTCACCGTCATCCCGACCGTCATCGTGGCCGTGCTGTTCGCCTTCACCGTGGTCGTCCAGAACTACGTCGACGCCGACCCCCAGGAAGACCCGGACCTGCGGGTGGACGTGACGGCGTTCCAGTGGAACTGGGAGTTCGGCTACCCCGAGTCGCCGGGTCCGGACGGGCAGCCGGTCAGCACGCTGGGCACCAGCGACACGATCCCGCTGCTGGTGCTGCCGACCGACCGCTCCATCGAGTTCACCCAGCGCTCCAACGACGTGATCCACAGCTTCTTCGTCCCGGAGTTCCTGTTCAAGCGGGACGTGTTCCCGCTGCCGGAGGTCAACGACCAGGACAACGTGTGGCGGATCGACGGCATCGAGCGCGAGGGCGCCTTCGTCGGCCGCTGCGCCGAGCTGTGCGGCGCCTACCACGCGCAGATGAACTTCGAGGTCCGCGCGCTGGCACCGGACCTCTACGACCGCTGGATCGACCTGCGGGCCCAGGACAACCCGGACACCGGGGCGCCCTACACGGCCGGCGAGGCGCTCGCCGAGCTGAACTGCGGGGAGCTGTGCAACCCGGTGGCCTACACCACCTACCCGTTCGAGACCGAGCGGACGCAGCGGTCCGCCTCGCAGCCGACCACCGGGAGCTGAACGATGAAGGTCGAGCCCCGAATCTTCCACGTCGTCACAGCCTTCTGCTTCGTCGTGGCCATCGTCTACGCGGTGCTCGCCCAGGAGGCGGTGGGCATCGCCGCCCTTTTCCTCACCGGCGGCCTGACGTTGATCATCGGCACCTACCTGGGCTTCGTCGCCCGGCGGCTGGAGCAGCGCCCGGAGGACAACCCGGAGGCCGAGGTGACCGACGGCGCCGGTGACGTCGGGTTCTTCTCCCCGGGCAGCTACTGGCCGCTCGGGGTGGCGGCCTCGGTCGCGCTGTTCGGCATCTCGCTGGCGTTCTTCTACGTCTGGGCGATGGTCATCTCCGCGGTGCTGCTGCTGATGGCGGTGGCCGGGCTGGTCTTCGAGTACCACATCCGCCCCGCCGAGCACTGATCGTGACCGCTGCTCCGGTGGCCGGTGGCGGGCACCTGATCGTGATCGACATGCAGCGGGTGTTCGCCGATCCGGACAGCCCGTGGGGCACGCCGGGCTTCGCCGGGATCGTCCCCACCACCGCGAAGTTGATCTCGTCCTTCGGTCCGGAGGTCACCTTCACCCGATTCGTCGCCCCGGCGACGCCCGCGGGGGCCTGGCGCGCCTACTACGCCGAGTGGGCGTTCGCCCTGCAGCCGCCGGATGCCCCGCTGTGGGACGTCGTCGCCGAACTCGGCACCCCGGACGCCCGACCGTCGACGCCACCACCTTCTCCAAGTGGGGCCCGGACCTGGCCGCCCGGGTCGGTGACCGGACGATGGTGCTCGCCGGGGTCTCCACCGACTGCTGCGTGCTGTCCACCGCCCTGGCCGCGGCCGACGCGGGCGTCCCGGTGCAG
>JASLAP010000513.1 GCA_030147065.1 Pseudonocardia sp.
GATCGTGCTGATCGGCGCCCAGTGGGGCGACGAGGGCAAGGGCAAGGCCACCGACATCCTGGGCAGCCGGGTGCAGTGGGTCGTGCGCTACCAGGGTGGCAACAACGCCGGCCACACCGTCGTGCTGCCCGACGGCCAGGATTTCGCGCTGCACCTGATCCCGTCCGGGATCCTCACCCCGGGCGTGCGGAACGTGATCGGCAACGGCGTCGTGGTCGACCCCGGCGTGCTGCTCGACGAGCTGTCCGGGCTCGAGGCGCGGGGGGTGGACACCAGCAGCCTGTCCATCTCCGCGGACGCACATTTGATCATGCCGTACCACGTGGCCATCGACAAGGTGACCGAGCGGTTCCTGGGCAAGGCCAAGATCGGCACCACCGGGCGCGGGATCGGCCCTGCCTACCAGGACAAGGTGTCCCGGGTCGGGGTCCGGGTGGCCGACGTGCTGGACGAGAAGATCCTGCACCAGAAGGTCGAGGCCGCCCTCGAATTGAAGAACCAGATGCTGGTCAAGGTCTACAACCGGCGCGCGCTCGACGTCGAGGAGGTGGTGGACACCGTGCTGGCCCACGGCCGGCGCTTCGTCGACCGGATCGCCGACACCCGGCTGCTGCTCAACCAGGCCCTGGAGGCCGGCGAGACGGTGCTGCTGGAGGGCTCCCAGGGCACCCTGCTGGACGTCGACCACGGCACCTACCCGTTCGTGACCAGCTCGAACCCGACCGCGGGCGGCGCCGCCGTCGGCTCCGGCATCGGCCCCACCCGGATCACCCGGGTGATCGGGATCCTGAAGGCCTACACCACCCGGGTCGGCTCCGGCCCGTTCCCCACCGAGCTGCTCGACGCCATGGGCGAGCACCTGCGCAAGGCCGGCGGCGAGGTCGGGGTGACCACCGGACGGCCGCGGCGCTGCGGCTGGTTCGACGCCGTCATCGGTCGCTACGCCGTGCGGGTCAACGGCATCACCGACTTCTTCCTGACCAAGCTGGACGTGCTCTCGGGCCTGGAGAGGGTGCCGATCTGCGTGGCCTACGAGGTCGACGGCAAGCGGCTCGACGAGATGCCGATGACCCAGACCGACGTGCACCACGCCGTCCCGGTGTACGAGGAGATGCCCGGCTGGTTCGAGGACCTCTCGCCGTACCGGGACTTCGCCGAGCTGCCCCCGGCCGCCCGGGACTACGTGCACCGGATCGAGGAGCTCACCGGCGCGCCGGTCAGCGCGATCGGCGTCGGCCCCGGCCGCGACCAGACCATCACCCGCGACACCTGACCGGCCGCCCCCGCAGCCACCCCCAGTTCAGGAAGGTGGCCTTCCCGAACCCCGTGAGGGCAGGAAGGCCACCTTCCTGCCCTCTGCGGACCTGAAGGTGGCCTTCCTGAACCTCGACGCGGTGGTCAGTTGGCGCAGGCGCCGGTGCCGACCTCGCGGGTGAGGTTGGGGGCGGCCTGGACGGCCGGCGCGACCTGGTCGACGGTGAGCACGAAGCCGGTCTCCTGGTCGTCCAGCGCGGCGCCGAACACCACGCCGGTCACCCGGCCGGCGGTGTCGATCATCGGTCCGCCGGAGTTCCCGGACCGGACCACCGCCCGGATCGTGTAGACGTCCCGGGTGACCTCGCCGGTCTCGTAGATGTCCGGGCCGCGCAGGTTGATCTGCTGGCGGATCTTGCCGGCGGTCGCGGTGAACGGGCCGTCCAGCGGGTAGCCGACGACCACCGCGTCCTGCCCGGGCCGGGCCGGTCGCGGCTCGAACTCCAGCGGTTCGGCCTCCAGGTCGGGCACCCGCAGCACCGCCACGTCCACCAGCGGGTCGTAGAGCACGACCTCGGCCTCCAGCTCGACGATGCGGCCGCGCCGGGTGATCTCCACGCCGGTCTCCTCGGTGCCGGCCACGACGTGCGCGTTGGTCATCACCAGCTCCGGTCCGATCACGAAGCCGGTGCCCTCCAGCTGCCGCGAGCACGACGGCGCCCGGCCGCGGATCTTCAGCACGCTGTCGGCCACGTTCGCCACCACCGTGCCCTGTGCCAGCGCCGGGTCCGGCGGGCCGACCTCGCTGATCGGGGTCTCGGCGAACGGGCTGGTCACGTCGGGGAACCCGGAGCTGTTGAGCAGCGTGCGCAGCTCGCCGGGCAGCTGCTTCGCCGCGGGCGGCATCACCGAGTTGACCGCGGCCAGCACCTCCGAGCCGCGCACCCCGGCAGCCAGCGCGGGGAAGCTCGCCGAGGCCAGCGGCAGGGCCACCAGCCACGCCGCGACGACCACGGTCACCGCCTGCAGGATCGAGCCGAGGGTGGAGTCGACCTGCAGGCTGCGCGCGCCGGTGATGCGGTCGCGGATGCGCCGCCCGAAGTAGACGCCGGTGGTCTCGCCCAGCGCGACCAGCAGCACCACCACCGCCACGCTGAGCACGATCCGGGTGCTCGGGGCCTCCACCCCGGCGGCCAGCACCGGCGCCAGCCGCACCCCGATGATCGCCCCGCCGAGGACGCCGACGAACGACAGCAGGGCGACGGCCATGCCGTGCCGCCATCCGGAGATCCCGGCGATGAGCGCCAGGGCGATGACGATGACGTCGACCCAGCTCATCGCGGAACTCCCTGGCGGGAAAGCGCCATCACCGGCGCGTGCCGGCGCCGCAACCGTCCTCCGGTCGGACCGGGTGATCCACCGCGTCCATGACTGTCGAACCTCCTACCGGCCGGACCGTGCCGTCGACCAGGCTTTCTCCAGGTCCACCACCCGGGACTCGTCCCAGGGGCGGGCCCAGCCACCCAGATCCAACAACGCGGACAATAGGCCCCCGGTGAAGCCCCAGACGATGAGCCCTGCGACCGAGAACGCATTCCCGGTGATTCCGGATGAATGGCGGATGCGCATCCGGTTCGCCGGATCGGTGAGGTCCGCCAGCGGCGCCCGGACGACCGTCGCGGTCTCGCCCGGGTCGACCGCGCGCACCGCCACCGGCCGGGCCCAGTGCGCGACCACCGGGGTCACCAGGAACCCGGAGTGCGGGAGGTGCAGCCGGGGCAGCACCGCCACCGGCACCACGCCGGACGGCGCCAGGCCGGTCTCCTCCTCGGCCTCGCGCAGCGCGGTCGCCACCGCGTCGGCGTCGCCGGGCTCGGCGCCGCCGCCGGGGAAGGCGACCTGACCGGCGTGGTCGCGCAGGGTGCTGGCCCGTTCGACCAGCAGGACGTCCGGGCCGTGCGCCGGGTCCTCGCCGAAGGCGATCAGCACCGACGCCGGGCGCGCGGTCGGCGGGGCCGGGATGCGGTGCTGGCTGAGCCGGACGGCGTCGACGTCGCGGACGCCGTGCAGCAGCGGGCGCAGCCAGGACGGCGCGCGCTCGGGCTGCACCGGCACCGACGGGACCGCGGGGCCGTGCCCGGGGCCGTCGTGCCCGGCGGCGTCGTCCGCAGTGGCGTCCTCGGCGGCCTCCTCGGCCAGTTCCCAGGCGTCGACGGGGTCGTGGGCCCGCCCGGCCCGCTCCGCCGAACTCATCGCTCGGCCTCGCAGGGCTCGGCCTGCGCTGCGCGAAGGCGCTGAGTCGATGATTCGCTCGCAAGCTCGTTCATCGGATCGGGTCCACGGCCGCGGCCACCTCGTCGGCCGACGCGAACGGCGTCGGCGGGTCCACCCGGGTGACGCTGCCGTCCCCGGCGACCAGGTAGGAGATCGGCAGGGCCGGCGGCAGCGCCAGCGCCTCGCGCAGCGCGCCGTCCGGGTCGGAGACCTGGGGCAGCCGGACGTCGAGCTCGTCGAGCAGGGCCAGCGCGCTGCGCGGGTCGTCGCGGACGTCGATGCCCAGCACCGGGACGGCGCCGGGCCGGGCGGCGTACTCGGCCAGCACCGGCAGCTCGGTCCGGCAGGGTTCGCACCAGCTCGCCCACACGTTGAGCAGGGCGGGCCGCCCGGCCAACGCGGCCCCCACGTCGACGGTGCCGGGCGTGCCCAGGCACGGCACGGTGACCCCGGCCAGCGGCCCGGCCGCCGGCGCGCCGGTCCCGG
>JASLAP010000579.1 GCA_030147065.1 Pseudonocardia sp.
ATCCCGCCCCGCGCGCCGCCCCGCCGAACCGGGTCAGCGGGCGGCGACCAGCACCGCGTGGGCTATCAGCGGCGCCACCGTGGCCTCGGCGCCCTCGGAGGTGACCGGCACGGCCTCGCCGAACCGGGAGATGGCCCGCACGTCCACGCCGTTGCCGGGGACGATCCCGGCCGACTTGAGCTCGGCCATCAGGTCGGCGTCGACCTGGACGTGCTCGGCGATCCGCCGGACCACGACCTGCCCGCCACCGCGCCGGGCGCACTCGTCGAGCCGCTGCAGGCCGACCTCCAGGGTCGGCGGCACCGAGAAGCCGATCGGGTCGGGCTCCTCGTCGGCGGGCCGGGCGAGCTCGTCCAGGCCGGGGATGGGGTTGCCGTAGGGGGAGATCGTGGGGTTGTCGAGCAGCCCGACCAGCTTGCGCTCGACGGCCTCGCTCATCACGTGCTCCCAGCGGCAGGCCTCGGCGTGCACGAGCTCCCACTCCAGCCCGATCACGTCGGCCAGCAGCCGCTCGGCCAGCCGGTGCTTGCGCATCACGGCCACCGCCCGGGAGCGACCGCGCTCGGTCAGCTCCAGGTGCCGGTCCCCGGCCACGACCAGCAGGCCGTCGCGTTCCATCCGGGCGACGGTCTGGCTGACCGTCGGCCCGCTCTGTCCCAGGCGCTCGGCGATCCGGGCGCGCAGCGGTACGACGCCCTCCTCCTCGAGCTCGTAGATCGTGCGGAGGTACATCTCGGTGGTGTCGATGAGCTCGTTCACGCGCAGCCCCTTCGGTCAGGTCCCATCCTATCCGCGTCGCCGACTGCGGGGGGTCCACCCTTCCGCGGCGGGACGACCGCGGCCGCGGAGGCGCCCGACGGCCCCCATCGCCTACGGTTCGTCCCATGAGAGCCACGGTGGTGTGGACCCCGGACTTCCTGGGCTACGACCTCGGCGACGACCACCCGCTCGATCCGGTCCGGCTGGACCTGACCATGCGTCTGGCCGCCGAGCTCGGGGTACTGGAGGGGGTCGAGCCGCTGGCCCCGCAGCAGGCCCCCGACGAGGAGGTCCAGCGCGTCCACGTGCCGTCCTACCTGACCGCGGTCAAGTCGGCGCCCGAGGCGCCGTTCCGGGTCGGGCACGGGCTGGGCACCGACGACAACCCGATCTTCTTCGGCATGCACGAGGCCAGCGCGCTGGTCTGCGGCGGCTCGCTGCTGGGCGCCCGGGAGATCGCCGAGGGCCGGGCGGACCGGGCGGTGAACATCGCCGGCGGGCTGCACCACGCGATGCCCGACCGGGCCGCCGGGTTCTGCGTCTACAACGACTGCGCGGTGGCCATCTCCTGGCTGCTCGACCACGGCTTCGACCGGGTCGCCTACGTCGACGTCGACGTCCACCACGGCGACGGCGTGCAGGCGGCCTTCTACGACGACCCCCGGGTGCTGACGGTCTCGCTGCACCAGCACCCGCTGACGCTCTGGCCGGGCACGGGCTGGCCGGGGGAGATCGGCAAGGACGCCGCGGCGGGCAGCGCGGTGAACGTGCCGCTGCCGCCGGGCACGGGCGACAGCGGGTGGCTGCGGGCGTTCCACGCGATCGTGCCGTCGCTGCTGCGGGCGTTCCGGCCGCAGATCCTGGTGACCCAGTGCGGCGCCGACAGCCACGCCGAGGACCCGCTGGCCAACCTGGGCCTGTCGGTGGACGGTCACCGCGCCATCTACCGCGCCCTGCGCGACCTGGCCGAGGAGACCGCCGGCGGCCGCTGGCTGGCCACCGGGGGTGGCGGGTACGGGCTGTTCCGGGTGGTGCCGCGGTCGTGGACCCACCTGCTGGCCACCGTGCTCGACCGTGACCTCGACCCGCGGCGCCCGGTCCCGGCCGGGTGGACGGCGCACACCGCCCGGCTCACCGGGCGACCGCTGCCCACGACGATGAGCGACGGCCGCGACCCGGGCCACGAGCCGTGGACCGAGGGGTCCGACCGGGTGGACACCGCGGTGATCGAGGTGCGCCGCGCGGTGTTCCCGCTGCACGGGCTCGACCCCGACGACCCGAGGGACTGACGAGCCCATGGAGCGACCGACCCCGACACCACCGGCCCCCCGGTCGTCGACCGGAGCCACCCCGGGAACGGCGGCGGCCCCGGAACAGGCGGGGACGCCGGGACAGGCGGCTGCGCCGGTCCCGGACAGCGACCCCGGTCCCGCGGCGGGCGGCGCCGGTCCGGACGACGGTGCGGCCCGGGCCGACGGTCCCGGCTACCCCCGGCACTGGGAGGCCGACGTGGTGGCCTCCGACGGCGGGATCGTGCACCTGCGCCCGATCCTGCCCAGCGACGCCGACGCGTTGCTGGACTTCCACGCCCACCTCTCCGAGCGCACCCGCTACCTGCGGTTCTTCGGGCCCTACCCGCGCATCCCGCCGCGCGACCTGGAGCGCTTCACCACCGTCGACCACCACGACCGGGTGGCGTTCATCTGCCTGCTCGGCGACGAGATCATCGCGGTGGGCCGCTACGAGGGGCTGCCCGGCGGCGACGGGGACGGTGCCGGGCCGCACGCGGCCGAGGTCGCCTTCGTGGCCCGCGACGAGCACCAGGGCCGCGGGCTCGGGTCGATCCTGCTCGAGCACCTCGCCGCGGCCGCCCGGGAGAACGGGCTGCGCCGGTTCGAGGCCGAGGTGCTGGTGGAGAACCAGCAGATGGTGCGGGTGTTCCGGCAGGCCGGCTACCAGGTCAGCCGGGCCTTCGCCGACGGGGTGCTGCACCTGGAGTTCGACATCGACCCGACCGAGCGGTCGCTGGCCGTGCGCGACTCCCGCGAGCAGCGGGCCGAGGCGCGCAGCGTGCACAACGTGCTGCACCCCACGTCGGTGGCGGTGATCGGGGCGTCCACCGACCCGTCGAAGATCGGTCACGCGGTGCTGGCCAACCTGCTGCGCGGCAACTTCACCGGCCCGGTCTTCCCGGTCAACCCCGACGCCCGGTCGGTCCGCGGGGTGCGGGCCTACCCGTCGGTGACCGACATCCCCGACGAGGTCGACCTGGCCGTGGTCGCGGTGCCGGCGGCGAACATCGACGACGTCATGGACTCCTGCCTGGCCAAGGGGGTCAAGGCGCTGGTCGTGGTGAGCGCCGGGTTCGCCGACGCCGGGGCCGGCGGCACGGTCGCCGAGCGGCGGCTGGTCGGCGAGGCCCGCGCGCACGGCATGCGGGTGGTCGGCCCGAACGCCCTCGGGGTCGCCAACACCGACCCGGAGGTGCGGCTCAACGCCACCCTCGCCCCCGACGTGCCCGGCCGCGGCCGGGTCGGCTTCTTCTCCCAGTCCGGGGCGCTGGGCATCGCCATCCTGGCCGCGGCCAAGGAGCGCGGGCTGGGCCTGTCCACGTTCGTGTCCGCCGGCAACCGGGCCGACGTGTCCGGCAACGACCTGCTGCAGTACTGGCAGACCGACCCGGCCACCGACGTGGTGCTGCTCTACCTGGAGACCTTCGGCAACCCCCGCAAGTTCGCCCGGCTGGCCCGCCGGCTGGCCCGGACCAAGCCGATCGTGCTGGTGAAGAGCGGCCGGCACGCCGCCCCGACCGCCGCGCTCGCCGCGACGGCCAGCCCGATCGACGACGCGAGCCTGCGGGCGCTGTTCGAGCAGGCCGGGGTGATCCGGGTGGAGACGCTGTCCCAGCTGTTCGACACCGCCCTGCTGCTGGCCTACCAGCCGCTGCCGGCCGGCCCGCGGGTCGCGGTGGTCGGCAACTCCACCGCGCTGGGGGTGCTGGTGGTCGACGCCCTGCTCGACGAGGGCATGGACCTGGCCGCCGACCCGGTGGACGTCGGGGTGGCCGCGGCCCCCGAGGAGTTCGCCGCCGCGGTCGCCGGCGCCCTGGCCGACGAGACGGTGGACGGGCTGGTCGCGGTGTTCGTGCCGCCGATCGCGATCCCGGGGGCGGCCTACGCGCGGGCGCTGCGCGAGGTGGTGGCCGGAACGGGCAAGCCGGTCGCCGCGGTGTTCCTGGCCGCCGAGGGTGTCCCCGCCGAGCTGGCCGTCCCCGGCCCCGACGGCTCCGGGCCCGGAGCCGGCTCGGTGCCCAGCTACCCCAGTCCGGAGCGCGCGGCCGGAGCGCTGGCCAGGGTGAGCCGGTACGCGCGCTGGCGGTCGCGGCCGGTGGGGGAGTTCGTCGTCCCGGAGGGCGTGGACACCGAGCGGGCCCGGGAGCTGGTGGCCGGGTCGGGCGCGGCCGGGTCGCGCGCCCTCGACGACGCGACGACGGTCGACCTGCTGGCCTGCTACGGCATCGAGGTGGCCCCGTTCCGCCGGGTCGCCGGCTTCGACGCCGCGGTCGCCGCGGCCGAGGAGCTGGGCTACCCGGTGGCGGTCAAGGCGGCCGACGACCGCTGGCGGCACCGCAGCGACCAGGCCGGGGTGCGGCTGGACGTGGTCACCCGGGAGGGGATCCGGCTCGCCCACCGCGACTTCGTCGAGCTCACCGGCAGCGACGAGCTCTACGTGCAGAAGATGGCGCCCAAGGGCATCTCCTGCGTGCTGGAGATCGTCGACGACCCGTCGTTCGGGTCGCTGCTGTCGTTCGGCCTGGCCGGGATGGCGACCGAGCTGCTGGGCGACCGGGCGTTCCGGGTGGTGCCGGTGTCGGACCAGGACGCCGCGGCGCTGGTCCGGGCCCCCCGCGCGGCGCCGCTGCTGGCCGGCTACCGGGGCACCGAGCCCACCCGGCTCGATGCGCTGGAGGACCTGGTGCTGCGGGTCGGCCGGATGGCCGAGGACCTGCCCGAGATCCGCTCGCTGACGCTGGAGCCGGTGCTGGCCTCGGCCCATGGGGTGTTCGTGGCCGGTGCCCGCGCGGTGCTGGGCCCGCCGCCCAACCGCGGCGACAGCGGCCCCCGGAGGTTGCGGTGACCGGGGCGTCGGACTTCCGGGAACCCGAGGACCCGGCCTGGGGGCACACCACGGTGCCCGACGCCGAAGGTCATGGCGTGCACCTCACCCGCGGTGGGTCCGGTCCGGCCGTGGTGTGCCTGCACGGCTGGCCGGGGTGCTGGTTCGACTACCGGCTGCTGCGCCCGCTGCTGGAGCCGGTGGCCGACGTGGTCGCGGTCGACCTGCGCGGCTTCGGCGGTTCGGAGCGGCCGGACCTGCCGGCGTCGGGCTACGGGCGGCAGGCCCAGGCCGGGGTGGTCCGCGCGGTGCTCGACGCGCTCGGCATCGACCGGGCGGTGCTGGTCGGCTACGACATCGGGTCCGGGACCGCGATCCAGGTGGCCCGGGACGCGCCCGACCGGGTGGCCGGGCTGGTGCTGGGCAACCCGATGAACCCGGCCGCCGCGCCGCTGCTGCTGGCCGCGGAGCACCGCGGCGAGTTCTGGTACCAGGACTTCCACCAGCTGCAGCTGGCCACCGACCTGGTCGACGGGGAGCCCCGCGCGGTCGCCGCCTACCTCGGCCACTTCTACCGGCACTGGGGCGGGCGGCAGGGCCCGCTCGGCCCGGACCACCTGGCCGCGCTGGTCCGCTACTACGCCGAGCCGGGCGCGTTCACCGCCAGCCTGAACTGGTACCGCTCCGGCTCGTCGAGCCTGCCGGTCGCGCTGGCCGCGCGGACCGCGCCGCCGCCCCCACCGGTCGCGGTGCCCTCGGCGGTGGTGTGGGGCGCGGCCGACCCGCTGTTCCCGCTGCCGTTCGCCGAGGGGCTCGACGCCACCCTGCCCGGGCACCGGCTCACCGTGCTCGACGACGTCGGGCACTTCATCCCGCTGGAGGCACCCGAGGAGCTGGCCGCGGCCGTGCGCTCGCTGCTGCCCTGACGCGCTCGCCCGGTCAGCGCCGGAAGGAGACCTGCAGGGTGGGGGTGCTGACGTCGGCGAAGAAGTCGTTGCCCTTGTCGTCGACCACGACGAAGGCCGGGAAGTCCTCGACCTCGATCCGCCAGACCGCCTCCATGCCCAGCTCCGGGTACTCCAGCACGTCGACCCGGCGGATGCAGTCCTGGGCGAGCCGGGCCGCCGGCCCGCCGATCGAGCCGAGGTAGAACCCGCCGTGGGCGGCGCAGGAGGTGGTCACCTGCTTCGACCGGTTGCCCTTGGCCAGCATCACCAGCGACCCGCCGGCTGCCTGGAACTGCTCGACGTAGGAGTCCATCCGCCCGGCGGTGGTCGGCCCGAACGACCCGGACGCGTAGCCCTGCGGGGTCTTGGCCGGGCCCGCGTAGTAGACGGGGTGGTCGCGCAGGTACTGCGGCATCTGCTCGCCGGCCTCCAGCCGCTCGGCGATCTTGGCGTGGGCGATGTCGCGGGCCACCACCAGCGGCCCGCTCAGCGACACCCGGGTCTTCACCGGCAGCGCGGAGAGCTGGGCGCGGATCTCGGCCATCGGCCGGTTCAGGTCGACCCGCACGACCTCCTCGGACAGGTCCTCCGAGGCGGTGTCGGGCAGGAACCGGGCCGGGTCGCGCTCGAGCTGCTCCAGGAACACCCCGTCCGGGGTGATCTTCGCCCGGGCCTGCCGGTCGGCCGAGCAGGACACCGCGATGCCGACCGGCAGCGAGGCGCCGTGCCGGGGCAGCCGGACCACCCGGACGTCGTGGCAGAAGTACTTGCCGCCGAACTGGGCGCCGATGCCGAACTCCCGGGTCAGCTCCAGCACCTGCTGCTCCAGGTCGCGGTCGCGGAAGGCGTGCCCGAGCTTCGACCCGGCCGTGGGCAGGGTGTCCAGGTACCGGGCCGAGGCCAGCTTGGCCACCTTCAGCGTGTACTCCGCGGACATGCCGCCCACGACCACCGCCAGGTGGTAGGGCGGGCAGGCCGCCGTGCCCAGCGAGCGCAGCTTCTCGTCCAGGAAGGCGGCCAGCTTGCGCGGGTTCAGCAGCGCCTTGGTCTCCTGGTAGAGGAAGGTCTTGTTGGCCGAGCCGCCGCCCTTGGCCAGCACCAGGAACTCGTACTTGGGCGCCTGGCCGGGCGCGCTGTACAGCTCGACCTGCGCCGGCAGGTTGGTGCCGGTGTTGCGCTCGTCCCAGAACGAGGTCGGCGCCATCTGCGAGTAGCGCAGGTTCAGCGAATGGTAGGCCTCGAAGATGCCGCGGGTGACCGCCCGCTCGTCGTCACCGCCGGTCAGCACGGTCTCGGTGCGCTTGCCGATGACGATCGCGGTGCCGGTGTCCTGGCACATCGGCAGCACCCCGCCGGCCGACACGCACGCGTTGCGCAGCAGGTCGGTGGCCACGAAGCGGTCGTTCGCGGAGGCCTCGGGGTCGTCCACGATCGCCCGCAGCTGGGCCAGGTGCGCGGGCCGGAGCAGGTGCTGGATGTCGTGCACGGACTCCCGGACCAGCGCGGTGACGGTGGCCGGCGGGACCTCCAGGAAGGTCCGGCCCGCGGCCTGCAGCACCCGGCCGGGGTCCAGGTCGAGGCGGCGGTACTCGGTCTCGTCGGGCCCCAGCGGCAGCACCTCGGTGTAGCCGAACTCGGGGGAGGAAGGGCTGTTCTCGGGCACGACCGGCGACCGTACAGCGTCCGACCCGGCGCGACCGGCGCGGTCGACGTCGACCGGGTCACTCCCGCGGCGCGGGTGCGCAGCCGGCCGGCCGGTCCGGGGGTTTGGATCGGGAGGCCGGACCGGCCCCCGACCGGTCCGGCCCCCCGGGGCACGCGCGACCGGCGGACCGGCAGCGCGAAGATCGGGACGGGGGCGGGGAACTGCGTTCACAGCGGCGGCACGACACCGTGGCCCGGACGACGACGACGACCTCCGACGACTGCGCACTCGAACGGCTGACCTGAACGGAGTGACCGAAAGGCGTGCCCCGAAAGGCTGTGACCCCGAACACTTCCGGTTCGGAACGAGTCCGTCAACCGCCACTGCGGGGACGGATGCCGACTGGATCGATCTGCGGATCGATCCGCCCGGCCGGGTGGTGCTCCGCCGGGCGGGCAATGCGTGGGCGGCGGCGGTGACCGGACCGTAGGGTCGGGATCATGCCCGGATCGATACTCGGCACGTCCGTCCGGCGGGTCGAGGACCTCGACCTGATCACCGGCGCCTCCACCTACGTCGGCAACCTCGCCCTGGACGGGATGCTGCACCTGGCGTTCGTCCGGTCCCCGCTGGCCCACGCCGCCGTCATCGGCATCGACACCGCGCGGGCCGCGGCGGCGCCGGGGGTGGTGGCCGTGCTCACCGCGGCCGACCTGGACCTGCCCGCCCACCACGGGCTGATCCCGGTCAACCCCGACGTGCCGCGCCCGCCGCTGGCCACCGACCGGGTCCGGTTCGTCGGGGAGGCGGTCGCCGTTGTGGCCGCGGAGTCCAAGGCCGCCGCCGTGGACGCCGCCGAGCTGGTCGAGGTCGACTACGACCCGCTCCCCGCGGTGGTCGACCCGGAGGCGGCGCTGGAGCCGGGCGCCCCCCTGCAGTTCCCTGAGCTGGGCACCAACCTGGCCGCGGGGGTGCGCGACGCGCACGACCCGCTGGCCGGCGCCGAGGTGGTCGTCCGTGCCCGCATGGTCAACCAGCGGCTCGCGGTGCTGCCCATGGAGGGCAACGCGATCGCCGTGCACCCGGCCCCCGGGGACGGTCACGACCTGACGATCTGGGTGTCCACCCAGATGCCGCACGGGTTCCGCCGCCAGGCCGCGCAGCTGTTCGGGCTCGACACCGACCGGGTGCGGGTGATCGCCCCGCACGTCGGCGGCGGTTTCGGCGGCAAGGCCGGGATGCTCGCCGAGCACACCGCGGCGGTCGGCACGGCCCGCGCCCTGGGCCGGCCGGTGAGCTGGGTCGAGACCCGCTCGGAGAACCTGGTGTCGATGCCGCACGGGCGGGCCCAGATCGGCTACTACGAGCTCGGCCTGACCCGGCAGGGCCGGATCGTCGGGCTGCGCGCCCGGCTGGTCGCCGACTCGGGCGCCTACGCCGGGTTCGGCGGGGCCCTGGCGCTGGGCCCGACGTACACGATGAGCCAGGGCGTCTACGCGATGGAGGCGATCGGCTTCTCGACGGCGGTCGCGCTCACCAACACCACCCCGGTCGGCGCGTTCCGCGGGGCCGGCCGCCCGGAGGCCACCGCCTACCTGGAGCGGCTGATGGACCTGGCCGCCGACGAGCTCGGCCTGGACCCGGCCGAGATCCGCCGGCGCAACTTCCTGGACCCGGCCGCGTTCCCGCTGACCACGATCCCCGGGGCGGCCTACGACATCGGCGACTACGACCTGCCGCTGCGCGAGGCGCTGCGGCTGGCCGACTACCCGCAGCTGCGCGCGGAGCAGGCCGCGCGGCGGGAGTCCGGCGACCCGGTCCAGCTGGGCATCGGGCTGTCGGTCTACGTGGAGATCACCGCCGGCGGCGGGGGCAGCGAGTTCGGCTCGGTCACCGTGCACGCCGACGGCTCGGCGACCCTCTCGGCCGGCACCTCGGGGCACGGCCAGGGCCACGCGACGGCGTTCGCCATGCTGGCGAGCGACCGGCTCGGCATCCCGATGGCGCGCATCCGGTTCGTCCAGTCCGACACCGCCGCGGTGCCGCGCGGTGGCGGCACCGGTGGGTCGCGGTCGCTGCAGATGGGCGGCAACGCGGTCGCCGCGGCCGCCGACGACGTGCTGGAGCAGGCCCGCAAGCGGGCGGCCGAGCTGCTGGAGGCGAACCCCGACGACGTCGAGCTGACCGAGGCCGGCGAGTTCGGGGTGTCCGGCGTCCCGGGCATCACCCTGACGTGGGCGCAGGTCGCCTCGGCCGGCGGGGAACTGAGCGCCGGGCTCGACTTCCGGCAGAGCGGGGCCACCTTCCCGTTCGGGGCGCACGTGTCGGTGGTCGAGGTGGACACCGAGACCGGCCGGGTGACCCCGGTCCGGCACATCGCCGTGGACGACTGCGGGCGGGTGCTCAACCCGCTGCTGGTGCAGGGCCAGCAGCACGGCGGACTGGCCCAGGGCATCGCCCAGGCGCTGTACGAGGAGGTCGTGTTCGACCCCGACGGCCAGCCGCTCACCGCGACCCTGGCCGACTACCGGATGCCCACCGCGGCCGACCTGATCGACTTCGAGGTGGCCAGCACCGAGACGCCGACCCCGATGAACCCGCTGGGCGCGAAGGGCATCGGCGAGTCGGCCACGGTCGGTGCGACCCCGGCGGTGCAGAACGCCGTGGTCGACGCGCTGCGCCCGCTGGGTGTGCGGCACGTGGACCTGCCGTGCTCGCCGCAGCGCGTGTGGTCGGCGATCCAGCAGGCCCGCTCGGGCACCCCGGCCGACCCGTGGCGGGAGCCGCCGGCGGTGTTCGCGACCCTGCCGGTGCGCTCGGGGGCGAACGGCGCGGCGGAGGGCGGCGAGATCTGACCGCGCGCCGGCACGCTTCCGTCCGGTGGACCCCGGGGTGTGGGGCACTGCCGGCTGAGCGACACTGCGCGCGTGACGAGCGAGGAGACGCGATGAAGCTGGCCACCATCCGGACCGCGACCGGGACCCGCGCGGTCCGACTGGACGACGCCGGCGGGAGCGGCAGCGCGGTCGAGACCGGCGACGCCGACGTCCGGGCGCTGCTGGAACGGCCGGACTGGGCGGCCCACGCGGCCGCGGCGGCGGGCCCGACCCACCCGGTGGACGGGCTGGACTACGCGCCGCTGGTGCCGTCCCCCGAGAAGATCATCTGCGTCGGGCTGAACTACCGCGACCACGTGCTGGAGATGGGCAACCAGCTGCCCGAGTACCCGACGGTGTTCGCCAAGTTCGCCCCCGCGCTCGTCGGCGCCTACGACGACATCGTGCTGCCCCGGGTGTCCGACAAGGTCGACTACGAGGCCGAGCTGACCGTGGTGATCGGGAGCCCGGTCCGGCACGCCTCGCCCGCGGAGGCGGCCGCCGCGATCGCCGGCTACACCGTGCTCAACGACGTCAGCGTGCGCGACTACCAGAACCGGACCAAGCAGTTCCTGCAGGGCAAGACGTTCGAGAAGTCGACCCCGCTGGGCCCGTGGCTGGTCACCCCGGACGAGCTGCCCGAGGGCGGCTGGGAGATCAGCAGCGTGCTGGACGGGGAGACCATGCAGCACTCCTCGACCGCCGAGCTGGTGTTCGGGCCGGTCGACCTGGTCGTCTACCTGTCCGAGATCCTCACCCTGAACCCCGGCGACATCATCGCCACCGGCACCCCGGGCGGGGTCGGCCACGCCCGCAAGCCCCCGCGCTACCTCACCGACGGCGCGCAGCTGGTCACCTCGGTCGCCGGGGTGGGGGAGCTGCGCAACACCTGCCGCCTGGAGAAGCAGTGATCCAGGACGGTGCCGCGGCCGCGGGAGCGGTCGGGGCGGCGCCGTGACCCGCTCCCTGGCCACGTCGCTGGCCTGGGCCGGGGACGGCGCGGCGCACCTGCGCGGGCTGATGTCCCGGATGGCCGACGCGGCGTTCCCCGCCCCCTCGTTGCTGCCCGGCTGGTCTCGCGCGCACGTGCTCACCCACCTCGCCCGCAACGCCGACGCGATGATCAACCTGCTGGAGTGGGCGCGGACCGGGACACCCACCCCGGCCTACGCCAGCCGCGAGCAGCGCGACCGGGACATCGACGACGGCGCGGGCCGGCCGCCGAAGGTGATCCGCGACGACGTGGTCGGGTCCTCCGACCGGCTCGCCGCGGTGGTCCGGGCGATGCCGCCGCAGGCCTGGTCGGCCGAGATCGGGGCGCCCCGCGGTGGCGGGGTGATGCCCGCCTCCGAAGTGCCGTGGCTGCGCGCCCGCGAGATGTGGATCCACGCGGTCGACCTGGACGTGGGGGCGTCGCTGGCCGACGCGCCGGGCCCCATGCTGGTCGAACTGCTCGACGAGGTCACCGCCACGATGGGGACATCCGGGCAGTCCCCGGCGATGGAGCTGGTGGCGACCGACCTGCGGCGCAGCTGGCCGGTCGGCGGCCACGCGCCGGCCCCCGGTGCGGTGGACGACGTCCGGCGGGTGGAGGTGCGCGGCTCGGCCGCGGACCTGGCCACCTGGCTGCTGGGCCGGTCCCGGGGTCGCCAGGTGCGCACGGCCGACGGCTCGCCGCTCCCGACCCCGCCCCGCTGGCTATGACGGTGGGGGCCCGGACAGGTGCCGGTGGCGCCGTGGCGCGACCGGATTTCGCGGCGGTGCGCACGGAGTTCGCGCTGCCCTCCGCCTTCCCGGCGGACGTGCTGGCCGAGGCCGAACGGGCTGCCCTCGCGCCGGTGGGGTCGGGCCCGGACCGGGTGGACGCCACGGGCGTCGCGCTGGTGACCATCGACCCCCCGGGCTCGAAGGACCTCGACCAGGCCCTGGGCGTCACCCGGACCGCCGACGGGTTCCGGGTGCACTACGCGATCGCCGACCTCGGCGCGGTGGTGGCGCCCGGCGGCCCGCTCGACGACGAGGTGCGCCGCCGCGGGCAGACGATCTACTTGCCCGACGGCGCGGTCCCGCTGCACCCGCCGGTGCTGTCCGAGCAGGCCGCCAGCCTGCTGCCGGAGGGGCCGCGGGCCGCCGTGCTCTGGACGATCGACCTGGACGACGCAGCCGAACCGGTGGCCGTGGACGTCCGGCGGGCCGTCGTCCGGTCGCTGGCGCGGCTGGACTACGCGGGCGTGCAGGCCGACGTGGACGCCGACCGCCTGCACCCGGCGCTGACCGGGCTGCCCGAGGTCGGCCGGTTGCGCCGGGCGGTGGCACTGCGCCGCGGGGCGATCGAGCTGGAGCTGCCCGACCAGGAGGTGCTCGCCGAGGGCGAGGGCTGGACCGTGCGGGCGCGCCGGCGCCCCCCGGTCGAGCAGTGGAACGAGCAGATCTCGCTGCTCACCGGCATGTCCGCGGCGCGGATCATGCTCGACGCCGGGATCGGGTTGCTGCGCACCCTGCCGGCGCCGGACCCCGGCGCGCTGGCGGAGTTCCGGCGCACCGCGCAGGAGCTCGGCGTGGCCTGGCCCGACGGCGCGCAGCCGGCCGAGGTGTTGGCCGGGCTGCCGGTCACCGGGGCGGTGCCGCTGGCGCTGCGCCGGGCGGCCACCTCGCTGCTGCGCGGCGCGCGGTACAGCGCGTTCGACACCGCCGCGGGGGTCCCGGTACCCGATGATCCGGGCCACGGCGGCATCGGAGCGCCCTACGCGCACGTGACGGCCCCGCTGCGCCGGCTGGCCGACCGGTTCGGCACCGAGGTCTGCCTCGCCGTCGCGGCCGGGACCGCGTTCCCGGACTGGCTGCGCGCGGCCCTGCCCACCCTGCCGGAGGCGATGGCGACCTCCGACGCGCTCGCCGCCAAGGTCGACCGGGCGTGCGTGGACCGCACCGAGGCCGCGCTGCTCGCCGGCCGGATCGGCGAGGAGTTCGACGTCGTGGTGCTGCGGGCGAGCGGGTCGGACGGCGATCCGGGGGAGGTTTTCCTGGCCGACCCGCCGGTGCTGGCCCGGTGCACCGCCACGCCACCCGCGGGAGCGATGGCCCGCGTCCGGCTGGCCGAGGCCGATCCGGCGACCGGGCGCATCGCGTTCACCGGCGATCCCGCGGGCTGAGCGGAGCGGGTCGGGGCGGCCGGTGCGCGGGTAGCGTTCCGGGCCGTCCCCTCACCCCGGAGGCCGCCCGTGCCCGACCGCGCGTTCCGCTACGGCATCGAACACGAGTGCGCGATGCTGCGCGCCGACGGCACGTTCGCCGACTTCACCAGCGTCACCTTCGACGAGCTGCAGGCCGTGGTCGACGCGCTGCCCGAGGACCCCGCGGACTACCCGCAGCTGCGGATCGGCGATCAGGGCATCAAGCGCAAGCGCTGGTACGTGGAGGGCTACGAGCGCTTCGACGAGCGGGGTGTGCTGCTCCGCTGCGACCCCAAGGGCATCGAGGTGCGCACCACCATCCACCCCTCGGTGGACGCGGCCGTCGCGGCGCTGCGCGCCGATCTGGCGCTGCTGGACACCGAGGCGGCCCGCGCCGGGCTGGCCACCACCACGATCGCCTTCAACCCGCTGCGCTCGACCTACGAGGTCGACCCGCCGTTCAACGAATGGGAGCGCCACCACCGGCTGGGCTCGCCCGAGGAGCGCACCGCGCACCTGCACATGACGACCTACGGGCCCGACCTCAACCTGTCCTGCGCCGCGCTGGACCCGGCCGACCTGGTCGACGCGGCCCGCAAGCTCACCCACTACAGCCCCTGGCTGGTGCCGCTGTCGTTCTCCTCGCCGTTCCGCGACGGCCGCGTGTGGGGCGGGCTGTCCGCGCGCACCGAGGTGCGCACCGGGCCGCGGCCCGCGGCGCTGGTGTTCCTGTCCGAGGCCGACGAGCAGGTGCCGGCCGACCCGTCGCTGACCCAGGTGGCCCGGCTGCCCGCCGAGATCGGCCGGATCGAGTTCAAGGCCTTCGACGCCTGCCCCGACCCGCAGCTCTACGCGGAACTGCTGAGCCTGCTCACCGGGCTGGTGCTGGACCGCTCGCTGCCGGGCCGGCGCACCACCCCGGACGGGCCGCTGCACCGGCGGGTGGCGGGGCCGGGACTGGGCGACCCGCAGGTGCACGCCGGCACCGGCGCCCTGCTGGACGCGGCCACGGCCGCGCTGGCCGGGCGGGACGACGACCTGCGCCGGCTGGAGTCGTTGCGCGCCCGGTGGGCGCGCCGGGAATGCCCGGCCACCGCGATGCTCGCCGAGCACGCGGCCGGCCGCCCGACGGCCGGGCTGCCACCCGGCTGAGGCCGGCCGGGGTGGCACACCGCACGGGCGCGACGCGGGGTCCGCGCCCGTGCGGGTGGCTGGTGGTCAGGTGTAGGAGTGCTCGGCGTCCGGGTAGGACCCGCCGCGCACCTCGTCCCCGAACCGCTTGGCCGCGCCGAGCAGGATCGACCCGACGTCGGCGTACTGCTTGACGAACCGCGGCTTGCGCCCGCGGTTCATGCCGGCCATGTCCGACCACACCAGTACCTGGGCGTCGGTGTCCGGGCCGGCGCCGATGCCGATGGTGGGGATGACCAGCTCGGCGGTCACCCGCTTGGCCACGTCGGCGGGGACCATCTCCAGCACCACCGCGAACGCCCCGGCCGCCTGCAGCGCCAGCGCGTCCTCGACGAGCCGCTCACCGGCGTCGCCGCGGCCCTGGATGCGGAACCCGCCCAGCGCGTGCTCGCTCTGCGGGGTGAACCCGAGGTGCGCCATCACCGGGACGCCGGACCCGGCCAGCGCGTCGACCTGCGGGACGAACCGGGCGCCGCCCTCCAGCTTCACCGCGTGCGCGCCGCCCTCCTTCATGAACCGGAAGGCGGTGCCCAGCGCCTGCTCGGGCCCGAGCTGGTAGCTGCCGAACGGCAGGTCGGCCACGACCAGCGCGGACCGCGTGCCCCGGCTCACCGCCTTCACCAGCGGCAGCATCTCCTCGACGGTGACCGGGAGGGTGTTCTCGTAGCCGTAGACGTTGTTGGCCGCCGAGTCGCCGACCAGCAGCACCGGGATGCCGGCCTCGTCGAAGATCTCCGCGGTGTAGGTGTCGTAGGCGGTGAGCATCGGCCAGCGCTCGCCGCGGTCCTTGAGCTCGCGCAGGTGGTGGATGCGGGTCCGCCGGGGCCGGCCCGCCACCGGCGCCGCGGGCCCGGATCGGTAGGGGGCCTGCACCTCGGCCGAGGGCGCAGTGCCCGACTTCTCGGTGCCCGACTTCTCGGTGCCCGTCGTCTCGGCGGGTACGCCGGAAGGGGTGGTCGACATCGTTGTCCGTCCTCCCTCGAGGCCCGCTGCGCGGGTCCCCGGGTCATCAGGGGCTGATGAGCGAAGCGTGACACCGGGATGGCGCGGACCGCACCGGCGTGGGACGAGGTTCACATCCCGAGCGCACGCGGCCGGCGCGGTACCGCCGTCAGGCCTCCGGGACGTTGCACCGGATGTCCTCCAGCCAGATCCGCGCCGACATGTCCGACGGGGCCCGCCAATCCCCGCGCGGGGACAGCGAGCCGCCCGCGGAGACCTTCGGCCCGTTCGGCAGGGCCGAGCGCTTGAACTGGCTGAACGCGTAGAACCGGTGGGCGAAGACCTCCAGCCAGTGCCGGATCTGGGCCAGGTCGTAGACCGGGCGCTCGTCGACCGGGAAGCCGGCCGGCCAGTCGCCGACGTCCGGGTCGTGCCAGGCGTGCCAGGCCAGGAAGGCGATCTTCGACGGGCGGAAGCCGTAGCGCAGCACCTGGAACAGCGAGAAGTCCTGCAGCGAGTACGGCCCCACCTTCGCCTCGCTGCTCTGCACCTCCTCGTCCTCCCCGGTGGGCACCAGCTCCGGGGTGATCTCGGTGTCCAGCACGTCGATGAGCACCGAGCCGACCTCGTCGTCGAACAGCTTCGCCGAGACCACCCACCGGATCAGGTGCTGGATCAGGGTCTTGGGCACCCCGCCGTTGACGTTGTAGTGCGACATCTGGTCGCCGACGCCGTAGGTCGACCAGCCCAGGGCGAGCTCGGACAGGTCGCCGGTGCCCAGCACGATCCCGTTGCGCTGGTTCGCCGCCCGGAACAGGTAGTCGGTGCGCAGTCCGGCCTGGACGTTCTCGAAGGTGACGTCGTACACCGGCTCGCCGGCGGCGAACGGGTGACCGAGGTTGCCCAGCATCATCCGGGCGGTCTCGGTGATGTCGATCGTCTCGAAGGTGATCCCGAGCGCCTCGGCCAGCCGGGTCGCGTTGCCCTTGGTGCGCTCGCCGGTGGCGAAGCCGGGCAGGGTGAACCCGAGGATGTCGCTGCGCGGGCGCCCCAGCCGGTCCATCGCCCTGGCGGCGACGATGAGCGCGTGGGTCGAGTCCAGCCCGCCGGACACCCCGATCACGATCTTCGGGTCGCCGATCGCGCGCAGCCGCTGCTCCAGGCCGGCGACCTGGATGTTGTAGGCCTCGTAGCAGTCCTGCTCCAGCCGGGACTCGTCGGCCGGCACGAACGGGAACCGCTCCACGGTCCGGCGCAGCCCGATGTCGCCGCCGGGCGGCTGCAGGGCGAACTCGATCCGGCGGAAGGCGTCCAGCCGGTCGCCGTGGTGGCGGCGGTTGTCGTCGAAGGTGCCCATCCGGGCCCGCTCGGCGCGCAGCAGGTCCAGGTCGACGTCGGCCACCGAGCGCCGCGGTCCCTGCGGGAAGCGCTCGGACTCGGCCAGCAGCACGCCGTTCTCGTAGACCATGGTCTGGCCGTCCCAGGCCAGGTCGGTGGTCGACTCGCCCTCGCCCGCCGCGGCGTAGACGTAGGCGGCCAGGCAGCGCGAGGACGCCGACCGGCACAGCAGGTGGCGGTCCTCGGCCCGGCCGACGGTGATCGGGCTGCCGGACAGGTTGGCCAGCACGGTGGCCCCGGCCAGCGCGGCCTCCGCGCTGGGCGGCACCGGCACCCACATGTCCTCGCAGATCTCCACGTGCAGCACCAGGCCGGCGACGTCGGTGGCCTCGAACAGCAGGTCCGGTCCGAACGGCGCGCCGACGCCGGCGATCCGGATCGTGCCGTGCTGGTCGTCGCCGGGGGCGAGCTGGCGGCGCTCGTAGAACTCCCGGTAGGTCGGCAGGTAGGACTTCGGCGCGACGCCGAGCACCCGCCCGCGGTGGATCACGACCGCGGTGTTGTAGACCCGGTTGCGGTGCCGCAGCGGCGCCCCGACCACCAGCACCGGCAGCAGGTCCGCCGACCCGGCGACCACCTCCTGCAGCGCCTCCTCGACCGCGTCCAGCAGGGTGTCCTGCAGCAGCAGGTCCTCGATCGAGTAGCCGCACAGGGTCAGCTCGGGGAACACCGCCAGGCCCACGCCCTCGGCGTCGCACTCGCGGGCGCTGCGCAGCACGGCCGCGGCGTTGGCGGCGGGATCGCCGATCGCGGTGGTCAGGGTGCACGCGGCGACCCGCAGGAAGCCGTGCCGGTACGCGGAGTGGAAGTCCATGGGCGGGGCCGGCTGCCTCTCGGTCTCGGGTGCCGGCCCGGGGCCGGCCGGCGGTCGGGGGAACCGTACGACGCCGGGGCCGGTGCCGACCGGCCCGCCGGCGGGGTGTCGGCGGCGCCGCCCGGTCAGTACCCGGGTCGTGCGCCGATCACGCACCGTACTGGCATGCTGGACGGGTGAGAGCCCGGACGGGACCGCCCGCCGCTGCCGTCGCCCTCTGCCTCGCGCTGTGCTGCGCGGTGCTGGCGGCCTGCACCGAGACCACCGCCGGCGCCGCCGGGCCGCAGACCGGCGGGACCGCCGACGCCCAGCTGGCCGGGTTCTACGACCAGCAGCTGAGCTGGGGACCCTGCGCCGAGTTCGCCACCAGCGCGGACGACGTGGCGGTGTACTCCGAGCCGAGGTTCGAGTGCGCCCGCCTGGAGGTCCCGGTCGACTACGCCGACCCGGAGGGGGAGAGCGGGCAGATCGCCGTGCTGCGCCAGCGCGCGAGCGGCGAGCGCATCGGCTCGCTGCTGTTCAACCCGGGCGGGCCCGGCGCGTCGGGCAACTCGCTGGTCGCCAACCTGGCCGGCCGGCTCACCGAGAGCCCGTTGTCGCAGCGCTTCGACCTGGTGGGCTTCGACCCGCGCGGGACGGGCGCGAGCACCCCGACCATCGACTGCCTGACCAACGAGGAGTGGGAGGTCGAGCGGGCCGACCTGGACGTCGACCCGTCGCCGGCCGGGGTGGAGCAGACCGAGGCGGAGAACCGCGAGTACGCCGAGCGCTGCGAGCAGCGCTCGGGCGGGGCGGGGTTCCTGGCCAACTCCGGCACCCGCGACGTGGTCCGCGACCTGGACGTCCTGCGCCAGGCGCTGGGCGACGAGAAGCTGACCTACCTGGGGTACTCCTACGGCACCCGGATCGGCTCGGCCTACGCCGAGGCGTTCCCACAGAACGTCCGGGCGCTGGTGCTCGACGGGGCACTGGACCCGAACGAGACCACGATCGAGCGGACGGTGAAGCAGAACGCCGGCTTCCAGCAGGCCTTCGAGGCCTTCGCCGCGGACTGCGCCACCCGCCCCGGCTGCCCGCTCGGCCAGGACCCGGCGCAGGCCACCGCGGCGTTCCAGGCGCTGTCCCGGCCGCTGATCGACGCCCCGATCGCGGTGGGGGACCGGACGCTGTCCTACAGCGACGCGGTGACCGGGACGATCCAGGCGCTCTACGCCAAGCAGCTGTGGCCCGTGCTCACCCGGGGCATCACCGGGCTCGGCACCGGTGACGGCCGGATCCTGCTCGCGCTGGCCGACCTGTACTACGGCCGCGCGCAGGACGGGAACTACGACAACTCCATCGAGGCCTTCGTCTCGATCAGCTGCATGGACGAGGAGCGGATCACCGACCGGGCCGTCCAGGAGGAGCTGCTCCGCCGGGCGAACGAGGCCGCCCCGTTCCGCGACGACGGCCGCGGCGCGGTCGGCGCGCTGGACCCGTGCGCGTTCTGGCCGGCCGAGCCGACCAGCGAGCCGCACGTGCCGGTGACCGAGGGACTCCCGCCCACCGTGGTGATCTCGGTGACCGGCGACCCGGCCACGCCCTACCAGGCCGGTGTCGACCTCGCCGAGGCGCTGGGCGCGAGCCTGATCTCGGTGGAGGGCAACCAGCACACCGCGGCGCTGCAGGGCAACGCGTGCATCGACGAGGTGGTCAACGCCTACCTCATCGACCTGGAGGTGCCGGCCGGGCAGACCGACTGCCGGCTGTGACCGCCTGCTCTGGCGCCCGCTGTGCCGGGGCGCCCGATCGTGTGCGCGACGTCGCAAGGCCTGATCAGCGGGGAAACATGCCCGTAACGCGACGTTCCTAGGCTCCGGGTATGGATCGCCAGCAGGAGTTCGTGCTCCGCACGCTCGAGGAACGCGACATCCGCTTCGTCCGGCTGTGGTTCACCGACGTGCTCGGTTACCTCAAGTCGGTGGCGGTGGCGCCGGCCGAGCTGGAGGGGGCGTTCGCCGAGGGGATCGGGTTCGACGGGTCGGCCATCGAGGGCTTCGCCCGGGTCTACGAGTCGGACATGGTCGCCCGGCCGGACCCGTCGACGTTCCAGGTGCTGCCCTGGGAGAGCGCCACCGGCGAGCACTACTCGGCGCGCATGTTCTGCGACATCGCGATGCCCGACGGCTCGCCGTCCTGGGCCGACCCCCGGCACGTGCTGCGCCGCGCGCTCAGCCGGGCAGGCGAGGCCGGCTTCACCTGCTACGTGCACCCCGAGATCGAGTTCTACCTGCTCCGCGACCTGCCCGCGGACGGCTCGGCGCCGATCCCGGCCGACTCCGGCGGCTACTTCGACCAGGCCAGCCACGACGTCGCGCCGCACTTCCGGCGCAACGCCATCGAGACCCTGGAGTCCATGGGCATCTCGGTGGAGTTCAGCCACCACGAGGGCGGGCCCGGCCAGCAGGAGATCGACCTGCGCTACGCCGACGCGCTGACCATGGCCGACAACATCATGACCTTCCGGTACGTGGTGAAGGAGGTGGCGATCACCCAGGGGGTGCGCGCCTCGTTCATGCCCAAGCCGTTCTCGGCCCACCCCGGCTCGGCGATGCACACGCACTTCTCGCTGTTCGAGGGCGACCGCAACGCCTTCCACGACCCGAACGACCCCTACGAGCTGTCGGAGACCGGCAAGGCTTTCGTCGCGGGCGTGCTGCGCCACGCGCGGGAGATCAGCGCCGTCACCAACCAGTGGGTGAACTCCTACAAGCGGCTCATCACCGGTGGCGAGGCCCCGACGGCCGTCTCGTGGGGCCACGCGAACCGCTCCGCGCTGGCCCGGGTGCCGATGTACTCGCCGGGCAAGTCGAGCACCCGCCGCGTCGAGATCCGCACGCTCGACACCGCCTGCAACCCCTACCTGGCGTTCGCCGTCATCCTCGGGGCCGGGCTGCAGGGCATCGCGAAGGGCTACGAGCTGGGCCCGGCCACCGAGGACGACGTGTGGTCGCTGACGGAGACCGAGCGCCGCGCGATGGGCTACGAGGCCCTTCCGCAGAACCTGACCGAGGCCCTGCACGCCATGGAGCACTCGGAGCTGGTGGCCGAGGTTCTCGGCGAGCACGTGTTCGACTTCTTCCTGCGCAACAAGCGCGCGGAGTGGGACGGCTACCGCCGCCAGGTCACCCCCTACGAGCTGTCGACCTACCTCCCCGTCCTCTGATCGGCGCGGCGGTAGCGGTGGTCGTCCCCGAACTCGGCGAGCACCCGGGCACCGAGGACGACACCGAGACCGGGCCGGCTGGTGTAGATCCCAGCGTCCGGGTGCCGGCCAGCAGCCGGATCTGGGTGGCGGCGATGGTCGCGTAGGCCGATTCCAGCACCACTGGTCGGCGCAGGGCCTGGGCGCGGAGCACCGCCTGGATCTGCTCGGCCCGAGCCTCGGTGTCACGACGTCGACCCCGCGTGAGGAGCCCGGCGATCTTCGACGGGGACAGCCGGGCGGCCCGGTCCGCTACCGAACGAGAGCCCGGACATGCGGCGGGACCGGCCGGGAATGCCCTGGGCCCCATCGCCGCCCATCGCGAAAGGCATACCCGCCTGCGCGCCGTACTGGTCTGCTTGGGGGCCGTCACCGTCGGTGCCCCCTTTCCCTTCCACTCATGGAGTGCAGCGACACATGGTCAGACGTCGACCGGGTACCAGTTCCCGCTCATCCTCACGGCGGTCCTCTCTCGGCAACCCCTACGACACCGGCCCCTCCGAAGGCACAGGCACGGCCAAGGCGCTGCAGGCCCTGGCCGCAGCTGCCGTCGCCACCGGTGCGGCCGCGGCGATGAGCGGCACCGCCGCTGCCGATGTAGACGACCCCGGCCCCATGACGTCCGACTTCGACGACGGCGGGTCTGTCCCCGATCCCTCGGGCGGGACCGCCGACACGTTCTCCACCGGGTCGTTCGACACCCCCGCCGCCCCGGTCGAGTCGTTCAACGCTCCGGTGGATCCGCTCCCGGTGACGATGGACCCGACTCCGGTGCCGGATCCGCTCGCCGTGAACCCGGCTCCGGTGCCGGATCCGCTCGCTGTGAACCCGGCTCC
>JASLAP010000622.1 GCA_030147065.1 Pseudonocardia sp.
TGCAGACGGCCGAGCAGGTCGTCGCGCTGGACCTGCTGCTGACCCAGATCGAGAAGGCCATGGGCTACCCGGTCGGGAAGATCGGCATCGAGGCGCAGATCGAGAACGCGCTGGGCCTGATCAACGTCAACGCCATCGCGAACGCCTCGCCGCGGGTGGAGACCATCATCTTCGGGCCGGCCGACTTCATGGCCTCGATCAACATGAAGTCGCTGGTGGTGGGGGAGCAGCCGACGGGCTACGACGTGGGCGACGCCTACCACCACATCCTGATGAGCATCCTGATGGCCGCCCGGGCGCACGACAAGCAGGCCATCGACGGCCCCTACCTGCAGATCAAGGACGTCGACGGCTACCGGCGGGTGGCCGGGCGGGCCGCCGCGCTGGGCTTCGACGGCAAGTGGGTGCTGCACCCGGGCCAGATCGAGGCGGCGAACGAGACCTTCTCCCCGTCGCAGGCCGACTACGACCACGCCGAGAACATCCTGGACGCCTACGAGTGGTTCACCTCCGAGGCCGGCGGCAAGCGCGGCGCGGCGATGCTCGGCGACGAGATGATCGACGAGGCCAGTCGCAAGATGGCGCTGGTGATCTCGGGCAAGGGCCGGGCGGCCGGCATGACCCGCGGCGACCGGTGGACCGCGCCGCAGGACTGAAACCCGGTCATACTCGTCGGTAACCTCGCCCCAGCAGGAGGAGCAGCATGGCCCGCCTCGCCCAGACCGCCGGTCTGACCGACATCCAGCAGGAGATCCTCGGCACCGTCCGGACGTTCGTGGACAAGGAGATCCTGCCGCACGCGACCGCCCTGGAGCACGCCGACACCTACCCCCAGGACATCGTCGACGGGATGAAGGAGATGGGCCTGTTCGGGCTCACCATCCCGGAGTCCTACGGCGGGCTCGGCGAGTCGCTGCTGACCTACGCCCTGGTCGTGGAGCAGATCGCGCGCGGCTGGATGAGCGTCTCCGGCGTGATCAACACCCACTTCATCGTGGCCCACATGATCACCCACCACGGCACCGAGGAGCAGAAGCAGCGCTACCTGCCGCAGATGGCGCTGGGTGAAACCCGCGGCTCGTTCTCGATGTCCGAGCCCGACCTCGGCTCCGACGTCGCGGCCATCTCCACCAAGGCCGTGCAGGACGGGGACGAGTTCGTCATCGACGGCGCCAAGATGTGGCTGACCAACGGCGGCACCTCGAACCTGACCGCGGTCCTGGTGCGCACCGACGAGGGCGCCGAGCGCGCCCACCGCAACCTGACCTGCTTCCTGATCGAGAAGCCGGTCGGCTACGGCGAGGTGGCCCCCGGGCTGACCATCCCCGGCAAGATCGACAAGATGGGCTACAAGGGGGTGGACACCACCGAGATGGTGTTCAGCGGCCACCGGGTGCCCGCCGACCGGATCCTGGGCGGGCAGCGCGGCGGCGGGTTCGCCCAGATGATGGACGGCGTCGAGGTCGGCCGGGTGAACGTGGCCGCGCGCGCCTGCGGGATCTCCATCCGGGCCTTCGAGCTGGCGGTGGAGTACGCCCAGCAGCGCCGCACGTTCGGCAAGCCGATCGCCGAGCACCAGGCGATCGCGTTCAAGCTGGCCGAGATGGCCACCAAGGTCGAGGCTGCGCACCTGATGATGGTCAACGCCGCCCGGCTCAAGGACTCCGGCGCGCGCTTCGACGTCGAGTCGGGCATGGCCAAGCTGCTGGCCAGCGAGTACTGCGCGGAGGTCACCCAGGAGTCGTTCCGGATCCACGGCGGCTACGGCTACTCCAAGGAGTACGAGATCGAGCGGCTGATGCGCGAGGCGCCGTTCCTGCTGATCGGCGAGGGCACCAGCGAGATCCAGAAGACGATCATCAGCCGGGGTCTGCTGAAGGAGTACCGTTCCCGCTGAGCGGCCGGGACCCGCAGGTGTGAACCCGTCGGCAGCGGGCACCGGACGGCGGTGCGGCGCGTTGTCCGGATGACCGGTCGTGATCGCAGTGTGCTCGCCCCGACGGGGTCGGGGTGGTGTGCTGTGCTCGCCCGGTCCGCGGACCCCGGTCTGCGGGACCCACCCGAGGACCCATCCGAGGACACCGACAAGGAGGCCCCCGTGAGCACCCCCTTCGGCGGGCCCGCGCGCACCGCGCCCGGCCTGCCCAACCTGCCCACCCCACCCACCGGGTGGCCGGTCGGCTCCTACGCCACCTACGCCGAGGCCCAGCGCGCCGTCGACCACCTCGCCGACTCGGACTTCCCGGTCCGCGACGTGACCATCGTCGGGGTCGACCTGATGCTGGTCGAGCGGGTCATCGGCCGGCTCAGCTGGGGCCGGGTGCTGCTGTCCGGCGCGGCCTCGGGCGCCTGGTTCGGCCTGTTCGTCGGCCTGCTGCTCGGGCTGTTCAGCCCCACCGGCACCGGGTTCGGGCCGGTCCTGGTCGGCCTGGCCAGCGGCGTGGTGTTCGGGCTGGTCTTCGCCGCGGTCGGCTACGGGGCCACCCGCGGCCGCCGCGACTTCACCTCGGCCAGCCAGATGGTGGCCGGCCGCTACGACGTGCTCTGCCAGCCCCGCAACGCCGAGAAGGCCCGCGAGCTGCTGGCCAAGCTGGCGATGAGCAGCGGCACCGGGCCGACCTCCTGATCCGCCGCGCCTGATCCGCCGACCCGTTCCGCTGACCTGACCCGCTGACGATCCGCTGACGATCCCGCCCGACCCGGAGGCCGACGTCCGGCCCGGGTAAGGCGGGTCCGACCGCCCGGTGTCGAGCGGGTCCGATGCCGGCCGCTCCCGGTGCTGCCTGGTCAGGTGCTCGCGGGCCGGCGTCCCGGTCCCGCGGTCTGCCAGCGCCGACGGCCGCCGGACCGGGACGCCGGCCCGGCGTGCCCGCTCCCGGAAGCGGGCGCCGCCGGAGAATCGCGACTCCCGCCGTAGATGCGTGTGCGCAGCGGGTTGCCGTGTGTCCTGAGTCACCCCATGATTCCTGGAGCGCGTGTCCCCGCGCAGTCGGACGATCATCGTTCTGCCGAGCGGCCGGACGTCGTGTGCTGTACGACTGGGCCACCGCGGGCAGGTGCGACGACGGTCACCCGCCTCGCCGGGCCAGCTCGCCGACCAGGAGGAGGAAGACATGGGCCACCAGCGTCGGCGGCGCCGCGTGTCGGCCGTCGGGATGATCGTCTCGGCGGTGATGGTCGTCGCCGCGTGCGGTTCGGGGGAGGAGGGCCCGCCGAACCTGGTCTGGTACACCAACCCCGACTCCGGCGGGCAGGAGGAGATCGCCGCCCGCTGCAGCGAGGCGTCGGGCGGGCAGTACACCATCAGCACCTCGGTGCTGCCCCGGGAGTCCTCCGAGCAGCGCCAGCAGCTCGTCCGCCGGCTCGCCGCGAACGACTCGTCGATCGACCTGATGAGCCTGGACCCGCCCTACATCCCCGAGTTCGCGCAGGCCGACTTCCTCGCCC
>JASLAP010000651.1 GCA_030147065.1 Pseudonocardia sp.
CGTCGTCGATCACCAGGACGCTGCGCCGGGAGCGGGCCAGCGCGGTCGCCCCGCTCAGCCCGGCCGCGCCGCCGCCGACCACCACCACGTCGTAGGACTCGCTGCTCGTCGTCATGGTCCCGACTGTCCGCGCCTCCGGGAGGCTTGACAAGTTTCGTTGCCGGTCCGGCAAACTGGCCGGGTGGACGAGAACCCACCGGGCCTGGACGACGTGCTGCACGCGGTCGGCCCGCGGCTGCGGGCGCTGCGCCGGCGGCGGGGCGCGACCCTGGCCCAGCTGTCGACCAGCACCGGGATCTCGGTCAGCACGCTGTCCCGGCTGGAGTCCGGGCAGCGCCGGCCGACCCTGGAACTGCTGCTCCTGCTGGCCCGGGCGCACCAGGTGCCGCTGGACGAGCTGGTCGACGCCCCGCCCACCGGCGACCCGCGCATCCACCCGCGCCCGATCCGCCGCTTCGGCATGACCATCCTCCCGCTGACCCGCCGGCCGGGCGGCGTGCAGGCCTACAAGATGATCATTCCGGGCCGCCGTTCGCGGGGCGAGCCCGAGCAGCAGGTGCACGAGGGCTACGAGTGGCTCTACGTGCTCGACGGGCGGCTGCGGCTGCTGCTCGGCGAGCACGACCTGATGCTCGGCCCGGGCGAGGTCGTCGAGTTCGACACGCACGTCCCGCACTGGTTCGGCAACCCCGGGCCGGGGCCGACCGAGCTGCTCAGCCTGTTCGGGCCGCAGGGCGAGCGGCTGCACGTCCGGGCCGGGCCGAAGGGAGCGGCGGAACCGACTTGACCCGCCGATCCGGTCGGGGCACCGTCCGGTCGTGGACGTCTACCGGGCCGGGCTGATCGCCCGCCCGCTGTACGGGTCGTGCTACGACCGGGGCGACGCGGACTGGTGAGCGGGGCGGCGTACCCGCCCCCGATCCGTCCACCCCGAAAGGCCTCCTGTGTCCTCCGACATGTCCGCGTTCGTCGCCGCCCTGCCCAAGGTCGAGCTGCACCTGCACCTGATCGGCTCCGCGTCCCCGCAGACCGTGCTGACCCTCGCCCGCCGCCACCCCGACGGCGGCGTGCCGACCGAGCCGGACGCGCTGCGCCGGTTCTACGCGTTCACCGGCTTCCCGCACTTCCTGCAGGTCTACCGGCTGGTCAACCAGCTGGTGCGGACCGGAGCCGACGTCGTCACGCTGCTCGACGGGCTGGGCGCCGAGCTGGCCGCGCGCACCGTCCGCTACGCCGAGGTGCAGGTGACGCCGGTGCGCAACCGGATGTCCGGGATCGCGTTCGACGACCTGGCCCAGGCCCTGGTCGACGGCCGGGACCTGGTCCGCGCCCGGTACGGCGTCGAGCTCGGCTGGGTGTTCGACGCCGACGCCGCGCTGGGTCCGGCGGGCGCGGAGGAGACGCTGCGCTTCGCGGTGGACCACCGGCCCGCGGGCACCGTCGGGTTCGGGTTGGGCGGGGCCGAACGCGGCGTCCGCCGGGCCGACTTCGCCCCGGCGTTCCGGGCCGCCCGCGACGCCGGGCTGCACAGCGTGCCGCACGCCGGGGAGACGGTCGGGCCGGACGAGGTCTGGGCCGCGGTGCGCGAGCTGGGCGCCGAGCGGATCGGGCACGGCATCGGCGCCGCGGCCGACCCCGCCCTGCTGGCCCACCTGGCCGGGCACGGCATCGCGCTGGAGGTGTGCCCGGTGTCGAACCTGCGCACCGGGGCGGTGGCGGACACGGCCGCCCACCCGCTGCCCGCGCTGCTGGCGGCGGGGGTGCCGGTCACCCTGGCCACCGACGACCCGGGCATGTTCGACACCGACCTGAACACCGAGTACCTGCTCTGCCACACCGCCTTCGGGCTGGGCCGGGCCGAGCTCGCCGACATCGCCCGGACCGGGGCGCGGGCCGCGTTCGCGCCGGCGGAGGTCCGCGCGCGGATCCTCGCCGAGATCGACCGCGTGGCCGGCTGAGCCGCCGCTACCCTCGGTCCGTGGGCTGGGTCTTCGCGATGTCGCTGCCCGGGCTGGTGTGCCTGCTCGTGGCGCTGGCCGCCGTCGAGCGGTTGGGGCTGTGGGCGACTTCCCGCAGCCGGCTGCCCTGGCGGCGCGGCCGGACGGGCACCCCGGCCTCGGCCACCGGCCTCGACGAGCTGACCGCGCTGTTCTACGCGACCAAGCACCACGAGCTGGAGCAGCGCAGGACCGAGCTGGTGCTGCGCGAGGACACCGGGGACGCCGACCCCCGCCGGTTCCGCCTCGACCTGGACCGCGACGTCCCCACCGCCGTGGTGCCCGCGCCGCCGACGTCCAGCTGAGGCGGCACAGTCAGGCGGGGTCGCCGATGCGGACCACCGCGAACGCCTGCAGGGCCGCCGCGGCCAGCAGCACGCCGAACGCGGCGGTGTACCCGCCGGTGAGGTCGATCAGCAGCCCCATGAGCAGCGGGCCGAGCCCGGCCACCGTGTAGCCGACGCCCATGGCCAGCCCGCTCACCGCGGCGCTGGCCGCGGCGTCCGGGGTGCGCCAGGCGATGACGGCCAGACCGAGCGGGAACCCGGCGCCGGCGCCCAGGCCCACCAGCGCCACCCACAGCCACGGCCCGACCAGCGGCGGGGACGGGACCAGCAGCGCACCGAGGGTGCCGGCGGCCATCACGGCCACCGTCGACCCGGCCCAGAACCGCCAGCGCCGACGCCGCTCGGCCAGCGCCGGCACCGCCAGCGCGGCCGGGACGTGCGCGATGCTCCAGACGGCCAGCAGCAGCCCGGCGGCTCCGGGCGCCCAGCCCTGGCTCTCGTAGTAGGGCGCCAGCCAGGTCAGCCAGCCGTAGACCAGCAGCGACGAGCCGGCCAGGTAGCAGGCGGCCAGCCGGGCGAACCCGTCGCTCCAGGGCAGCCCGCCGCGGCGCTCAGTGACCCGCTCGGCGGACCCACCGGTGGCGGCGCGCCGCGCGATCGGCGCCCACACCGCCACGGCGAGCGCGGCCGGCACCGCCCACACCGCCAGCGAGAACGACCAGCCGCCCAGGACCACCGCCAGCGGCACCGCGGCCGCGCTGGACACGGTCGAGCCGATCATCATCGCGACCACGTAGCCGCCGGTCACCGCGCCGGCCCGGTCGGCGAGGTGCTCCTTGACCACACCGGTGAGCAGCACCCCGGCCACGCCGATGCCCAGCCCGATCAGCAGGCTGCCGCCGACCAGGGCGGGCGGCGCCGCGATCCCCCGCACCAGGCTGCCCGCCGCGACCAGCGCCACCGCCCCACCCAGCGCCCGCTCCGCACCGGACCGCGCACCGACCGCGGCGCCGGCGAGCGAGCCGACCGCCATCGCCAGCACCGCACCGGTCTGGGCCAGCCCGGCCACCGCCGAGGAGACGGCGAGCTCCGCCCGGGCCGTCTCCAGCAGCGGCGGGTAGCCGGCCAGGGCGGCCCGCAGGTTGAGGGCCAGGGCCAGCACCCCGAGCAGCACGAGCGACGGCCGCAGCACCCGGGTCTCCCGTCCTGGTGTCGCCATGGTGGTGGCGTGCCCGGCACTGGAAATGGGTAAACACTGCTTGTAAGCCTTACCGTCGATCGGCGGGGGAGAATGGTGACGTGCTGGTGCGGCTCAGTGACTACGCGTTCGGGGCTCGGCTGACCACCGACCTGGTCAACACCGCTCCGGCGGTCATGGTGAGCACCGGCGAGGGCCTGCCCGACCCGGACGAGCTGCTCGCCTTCCTGGCCGACCGGGGTGTCCACCCCGACGCCCTGGCCGCCGGCCGCCGTCCCACCGACACCGACGTCGTCGCGGTGCGCGAGCTGCGCACCCTGCTGCGCGCGATCGTCGACGAGCCGGACGCCGAGCGGGCGGTGATCCGGGCCGGGGCGCTGACCGCGGCCACCGGCGTCGGCCCGCAGCTGCGCCGCGACGGCACCCGCTGGCACTGGTTCACCGCCAGCCGCCCGGGCGCCGGGCTGGCCGACGAGCTGGCCCTGCTCGCGGCCACCGGCCTGCTCGGGGTCGTGCGCACCCTCGGCTCCGACCGGTTCCGCCAGTGCGCCGCCCCGACCTGCGCCGGCGCGTTCGTCGACACCAGTCGCGCCGGCCGGCGGCGGTACTGCGAGCCCGAGGTCTGCGGGAACCGGGTCAACGTGGCCAACCACCGGGCCCGGCGGCGCGACCGGGCGGGCTGACCGGCCGCTACCCTCGCCGGGTGGCCGAGATCTGGGCGGTGGCGCTGGTCGCGGTGGTGTGCCTGCTCATGGCCCTGGTCGTGCTGGACGCGGTCGGCTTCGCGGGCAGCGGGCGCAGCTGGCTGCCCTGGCGGCGGAACCGGCGGACGCGGGTGGTGCTGGAGACCGGCCTGGACCAGGTCACGGCCCTGTTCTACGCGACCAAGCACTACGAGCTGGACCAGCGCCGGACCGAGATCATGCTCCGCGACGAGGTCACCGATCGGGCACCGGACCGGCTCCGGTTCGACCTCCCCCCGCGGTCCGACCCGGACCGCGGGTAGCCGACCTCAACCGGTCGCGGGGCGGTCCGGCCGCGTCCCCGGGCCGGTCGCCCGCGCGCCGGACGACGGCCTGGTCGGCGCCCGCATGCACCGCGTCCCTTCCGCTCGCCGCGACGCCCGCGTAGAACCGGGGAAATGGAGGTTGTGACGACGGCAGGCCGGGTCCGCGGAACCGAGCGGGACGGGGTGGCCCGCTTCCTGGGCGTGCCCTACGCGGCGCCGCCGGTCGGACCGCTGCGGTTCGCCGCGCCCCGCCCGGCGCCGTCCTGGGACGGCGTCCGCGACTGCACCCGGCCCGGTCCGAACGCCCCGCAGCCGGCCCGCACGTTCGGCGCGCTGGACCTGTCCCCGCTGGTCGGGAACGGCTGGCGGCCGGGCGAGGACTACCTCACCGTCGACGTGTGGACCCCCGATCCCGGCGGCTCCGGCCTGCCGGTGATGGTCTTCGTGCACGGCGGCGCGTTCGTGGCCGGCGAGCCCGGCGCCCCGACCTACGACGGCACCGCGCTCGCCCGGGCCGGTGTCGTGCTGGTCTCGGTGACCTACCGGCTCGGGGTGGAGGGCTTCCTGCCGCTCGTCGGCGGCGCCACGAACGTCGGGCTGCGCGACCAGTTGGCCGCGCTGGCCTGGGTGCAGGACAACGTCGCCGCGTTCGGGGGTGACCCCGGGCGGGTCACCCTGTTCGGCGAGTCGGCGGGCGCGATGAGCGTCGGGTGCCTGCTCGGCTCACCGCTCGCGGCCGGGCTGTTCCAGCGCGCGGTCGTGCAGAGCGGCGGCGCCGAGATGGTCCACTCGGCGGCGGTGCTGGCCGGGTTCGCCGAGCGGGTGGCCGCCGAACTCGGGCTGGCCGCCGAGGCCGAGGCGTTCCGGAGCCGGCCGGTCGGCGACGCGCTGGTCGCCCAGGAGCGGATGGCCGATCCGACCCGGCGCGGCGACCTGCGCGAACCCGACGGGACCGACCCGGGGTTCGGGCTCGGCGCCTTCTGCCCGGTCGTCGGCGACGACGTGCTCCCCCGCCACCCGCTCGACGAGATCGGCGGCGGCTCCGCGGCCGGGGTCGACCTCGTCGTCGGGACCAACGCCGAGGAGATGAACCTCTACCTCGTGCCCACCGGCGCGCTCACCGCGCTCACCGAGCCGGTGGCGCTGGCCGCGCTCTCGGCCGTGCACCCGCGGGCCGCCGAGCTGCTGGCGGCCGTGGACGGGACCCCCGGCGAGCGCTACGCCCGGGTGCTCACCGACCTGGTGTTCCGCGGCCCGGCCCACCGGCTCGCGCTCGCGCACGCCGGGACCGGCCGCGGCTCGACCCGCGTCTACGAGTTCGCCTGGCGCTCGCCGAGCTTCGGCGGGCGGCTCGGCGCCTGCCACGGGTTGGAGCTGCCGTTCGTGTTCGGCACGCTGCCCAGCGCGAGCGGGCGCGACGCGCTGGCCGGGCAGGATCCGCCGCAGACCGTGGCCGACGAGCTGGTGGCCGCCTGGGCCGGGTTCGCCCGCACCGGCGATCCGGGGTGGCCGGAGTTCGACGCCGAGCGGCGTGCCGTGCGGCGCATCGACACCACGAGTTCGGTGGTGGTGGCCGACCCGGCGCCCGCCTGACCGGCCGCTGGGACGCTCCCCGCGGCGTCGGTGTCTCAGATTTCGACCTCGGGCGAGCCCGGACCGCGGTGTGATCGGGACCCCGGGCGAAGGAGCCGCGATGGTGCACCCAGCAGAGCTGTTCGAGCCGGCCGAGCGGATGCTCGTCGAGGTCATCGGGCGCATCCGGGCCGAGCACTGGCCGCTCGTCGTCCCCCCGGTGCTGGACGTGCCGGGCGCCGACGCCCCGGCGACGCTGCGGACGCTGGTCGCCCGCCAGGCCCGTGAGGACGCCCGGGTGCCCGCCCTGCTCGACGGCCGCCCGCCGGACCCGGCCGGGCTCGACACCGACCCGCTCGACACGGCTCTGCTCGATACGGCCCTGCTCGACACGGCCCTGCTCGACGACCCGCACGGCACGATCGCCCGGCTCGCCGACGCCGCCTGCGCCGCGGTCCGCGACCTCCGCGACCCCGACGCGGTCGTGCGCACCGCGCACGGCGACGTCCCGGCCGCCGACTTCCTGTGGCGGGCCGCGATGACCCGCAGCTTCCTGTCCCACGACATCGCCATGGCCCTCGGTTCGCGGGCCTGCCCGCTGCCCGAGGACCTGGCCCGCGGCCTGCTGGAGGGCACCGGGCCGCGGGCGGCGCACTGGCGCGCCGCCGGGTACTTCCGCGAGCCGCTTCCGTACCCGCCCGGTCACGTGTCGTGGCGGGACCGGTTCCTGCTCACCGCCGGGCGCGATCCGCACCCGTTCCTGCACTGAGCCGTCCAGGGGTCCCGGTGGCCCCTGATGATCGAAACCCTTGACGCCGGGGCCGCGCACCGGTTGGTTCATGTGGTCGCCGACCACGAGGAGTGCCATGTCCGACCTCTTCGTCGCCCCGGAGCAGCCCGCCCCCGTGCCGGCCCGGCCGGGGTGGTCCCGATGACCCGGCGCGACCGCTACGACTTCGTCATCGTCGGCGGCGGCTCGGCCGGCTCGGCGCTGGCCAACCGGCTCTCCGCCGACCCGGGCACCAGCGTCCTGGTGCTGGAGGCGGGTCGCACCGACACCCGGCTCGACCCGTTCATCCACATGCCCGCGGCCCTGCCCTACCCCATCGGCAACCCGCTCTACGACTGGCGCTACGAGTCCGAGCCCGAACCGCACATGGACGGCCGGCGCGTCTACCACGCCCGCGGCAAGGTGCTCGGCGGCTCGTCCAGCATCAACGGGATGATCTTCCAGCGGGGCAACCCGCTGGACTACGAGCGCTGGGCGGCCGATCCCGGGATGGAGTCCTGGGACTACGCGCACTGCCTGCCCTACTTCAAGCGCATGGAGACATGCACCGCGGGTGCGGACGCCTGGCGCGGCGGCTCCGGGCCGCTGGTGCTGGAGCGCGGCCCGGCCTCCTCTCCGCTGTTCGGGGCGTTCTTCGAGGCCGTGCAGCAGGCCGGCCACCCGCTGACCGACGACGTCAACGGCTACCGGCAGGAGGGGTTCGCCAAGTTCGACCGCAACGTCCACCGGGGTCGTCGGCTCAGCGCCAGCCAGGCCTACCTGCACCCGGTGATGGGCCGCAAGAACCTCACCGTGCACACGCTGGCCACAGTGACCGGGCTGCGCACCACCACCGACGGCGGACGTCCGCGGGTGACCGGCGTCGACTACGTGCGTGGCACCCGGCGTCGCCACCTGTCCCCGAGGACGGTGCACGCCGGTGAGGTCGTCCTCTGCGGCGGCGCCTTCAACTCCCCGCAACTGCTCCAGCTGGCCGGCATCGGCGACCCGGCGCTGCTCGAACCGCTCGGCATCGACGTGCTGACCGCGCTGCCCGGGGTCGGGGCGAACCTGCAGGACCACCTCGAGGTCTACATCCAGCACGCCAGCACCCAGCCGGTGTCGATCGCGCCCTGGCTCAAGCACCGGCACAAGCCCCGGATCGGGGCCGAGTGGCTGTTCCTGCGGCGCGGTGTCGGCGCCTCCAACCACTTCGAGGCGGGCGGCTTCATCCGCTCGAACGACCAGGTCGGCTACCCCAACCTGATGTTCCACTTCCTGCCCATCGCCATCCGCTACGACGGGTCGCGACCCGCCTCCGAGCACGGCTACCAGGTGCACATCGGCCCGATGTACTCCGACGTGCGGGGCACCCTGAAGATCCGCAGCACCGACCCGTTCGAGCACCCGGCCCTGCGGTTCAACTACCTCTCGACCGAGAACGACCGCCGCGAGTGGATCGAGATGGTGCGCGCGGCCCGGCACATCCTGGAGCAGCCGGCGTTCGCGGCGTTCTCCGGCGGGGAGATCTCACCGGGCCCGGCGGTGACGACCGACCAGGAGATCCTCGACTGGGTCGCCGCCGACGCCGAGACCGCCCTGCACCCCTCCTGCACCGCGGCGATGGGCACCGGACCGCAGGCCGTCCTCGACCCCACCTCGATGCGCGTGCACGGGGTCGACGGCCTGCGGGTGGTCGACGCCTCGTCGATGCCCTACGTCAGCAACGGCAACATCTACGCACCGGTGATGATGCTCGCCGAGAAGGCGGCCGACCTCGTCCTCGGAAACACCCCGCTCGCCCCCGAACCGGTGCCCTTCTACCGGCACGGCCAGGGCATGCCGCTCTACCCGCAGGGCGACCCGCGCAACGACGCCGCGCCCGGGACCCTCACCCGCCGCTGACCCACCGGGTCGCCCGCACCAGGAGGAGAACTGAAGATGGCCACCGACGCCGACGCCTCATCGAAGGCCCCGGGCAGTCCCGACACCCCGGTCAGCACGGTCAAGAAACCCGTCTTCATCACCTCGGCGGTGATCACGCTGGTGGTGACCCTGTGGTGCGTCCTCGCGCCCGGCAACGCCGAGGCCGTGCTCGGCACGGTCGTCGGCTGGGTGTCGACCTGGTTCGGGTGGTACTACATCGCCCTGGCCACCGCGGTGCTGGTCTTCGTGATCGTGCTCGGGTTCTCCCGCTACGGGTCGGTGCGGCTGGGCCCCGAGCACTCCCGCCCGGAGTTCTCCACCGGCGCCTGGGCGGCGATGCTGTTCGCCGCCGGCATCGGCACCGACCTGATGTTCTTCGCCGTCTACGAGCCGGTGACCCAGTACCTCACGCCGCCCACCGGTGAGGGGGAGACGGTCGCCGCGGCCCGCGAGGCGACGGTGTGGACGCTGTTCCACTACGGCATCTCCGGGTGGGGGATGTACTGCCTGATGGGCATGGCCCTGGCCTACTTCGCCTACCGGATGAACCTGCCGCTCGCGGTGCGCTCGGCGCTGTACCCGCTGATCGGCAAGCGGGTCGAGGGCCCGATCGGGCACGCCGCC
>JASLAP010000654.1 GCA_030147065.1 Pseudonocardia sp.
CCGCAGCTCCGCGGAGCCGCCGGGGCCCGCGTCCGCGGCGATCGCGTCGGCGACCCGGCCGGCCAGGGCCCGCAGCCGGTGCCGGATGGCCCGGTGCTCCGCCTCGGGCAGGTGCCGGGCCTCGCGCTCCCACAGGGCGCCGAACTCGCGGTTGTCGAGGACGTGGTCGGGCAGCCGGGCCAGCCCGGCCCCGGCGCCGTTCTCCACGTTGGTGAGCTGGGTGTCCAGCACCGCGAGCAGCAGTTCCTGCTTGCCCCGGAAGTGGCGGTAGAGCGCGCTGGGGCCGATGCCGACGGCCGCGGCGATGTCGGCGATGCCGACCCGGTGGTACCCCGAGGTCCAGAACCGGACGGCGGCGGCCGCGATGATCTGCTGCTTGCGGTCGCGCGGGCGGCGGGGGCGCGCCACGACCTCCGGCGTGGGGCCGGCTGCTGCCGTCGTGGCCATGGGCGCACCTCCTGCGGGACGCTGCCGATGCTAGCCGTGCCCCGAGCCACGGCCGGGATCCGTTCAGTGAACGACCGGTCAGGACTGACTCCCCGCAATTCTGCCGTGAAGTGGGGATGGTTCCGTTATGTGAATGCTGATAAGTTCGCTTCGCCTGGCAGTGCAGCCACGAGGAGGTCCTTGCGATGTACCTGACCCAGTCCCTGCACCGGGCCGCCCAGCAGACCCCGGGGCAGCTCGCGACGATCTTCGGCGACCGGGAGCGGACCTGGGCGCAGTGCCGGGACCGGGTCGCCCGGCTGGCCGCGGCGCTGCGCTCGCTGGGCGTCGGCTCCGGCGACCGGGTGGCGATCCTGGCGCTGAACTCCGACCGCTACCACGAGTACCTGTTCGCGGTGCCGTGGGCCGACGGGGTGCTCACCCCGGCCAACGTCCGGTGGAGCCCGGCGGAGATCGCGTTCTCGCTGCAGGACGCCGGGGCCCGGGTGCTGCTGGTCGACGACATCTTCGCGGCGATGCTCCCGGCGATCCGGGCGGCGGCCCCGGTGCTGGAGACCGTGATCTTCTGCGGGGACGGGGACGCACCCGAGGGCACGCTGCACTACGAGGAGCTGCTCGCCGCCCACGACCCGGTGCCCGACGTGCGCCGCGGCGGGGACGCGCCGGCCGGCATCTGGTACACCGGCGGCACCACCGGCACCCCCAAGGGCGTCGTGCTCAGCCACACCAACCTGCTGGTGTCCGCGCTGGGCTCGACGGCCAGCGGGCAGTTCATGACCCCCGGCGGGCGGCTGCTGCACGCCGCCCCGATGTTCCACCTGGCCGACGGCGCGGCCTGGGTGGCCCGCAACGCGGTCGGCGGCACGCACGTCATCGTGCCGGTGTTCACCCCGCGCGGGGTGGCCGAGGCGATCGCCGCCCACGAGGTCACCGACGTGCTGCTGGTCCCCACCATGATCCAGATGCTGGTCGACGCGCCGGACGCCGCCGGGTACGACCTGACCGGCCTGCGGCACCTGATCTACGGGGCGTCGCCGATCTCCGACGCGGTGCTGGAGCGGGCCGCCAAGCGGCTGCCGACCACGGAGTTCACCCAGGCCTACGGGATGACCGAGCTGTCCCCGGTCGCCACGCTGCTGCTGCCCGCCGACCACCGGGTCGACCGGCTCCGGCGCGCGGCCGGGCGGGCCGCCCCGCACGCCGAGGTCCGCATCGTCGACGCCGAGGACACCGAGGTCCCGCGGGGCACCGTCGGCGAGATCGTCTGCCGCGGCGGGCACGTCATGCTCGGCTACTGGAACCGGCCGGCGGAGACCGCCGAGGCACTCCGCGACGGCTGGATGCACACCGGCGACGGCGGCTACATGGACGACGAGGGCTACGTCTTCGTCGTCGACCGGATCAAGGACATGATCGTCTCCGGTGGGGAGAACGTGTACTCCGCCGAGGTGGAGAACGCACTGGCCCAGCACCCGGCCGTGGCGTCCTGCGCGGTGATCGGCGTCCCCGACCCGGAGTGGGGCGAGCGCGTGCACGCCGTGGTGGTGCTCGCCGCCGGCGCGCGAGCCACCCCGGACGAGCTGCGCGAGCACGTCAAGACCCTGATCGCCGGCTACAAGGCGCCCCGCAGCGCCGAGTTCGTCGACGCGCTGCCGCTGTCGGGCGCCGGAAAGATCCTCAAGCGCGAGCTGCGCGCGCAGTACTGGTCCGACGCCGCCCGCGGCGTCTCCTGAGAGGCGGCACCGTGCCCACCATCCCGGACACCCTGCGCACCGCGGCGGCCCGCTGCCCCGAGCGGGAGGCGCTGGTCTTCGGCGAGCGCCGACGCAGCTACCGCGAGCTGCACGAGGACGTCGAACGGGCGGCGGCCGCGCTGGCCGCCGCCGGGGTCCGGCCCGGCGACCGGGTGCTGCTCATGTCGACCAACAGCGACGCCTTCGTCCTCGCCGCCTACGCCGTGCTGCGCACCGGGGCGATCCTGGTGCCGGCGAACCCGAACAACGCCCCGCCCGAGCTGGCCCACCTGATCACCGACTCGGGGGCGACGACGCTCCTGCACGCCCCGGCGCTGACCGCGGTCGTGCGGGCCGGCGTCGAGCTGGCCGGTGCCGGGACGTCCGGCACGGGGCCGACCGTGCTCACCCTGCCCGAGCTGGCCGACCTGGCCGCCGCCGACCACCCACCCGTCGCCCACGTGTGCGCCGAAGGCGACGACGCGCTGCTGCTCTACACCTCGGGTACCACCGGGGCCGCCAAGGGCGCGCTGTTCGACCACCACCGGGCGGTGTGGGTCGGGGTGAACATGGCCGGCGTCGCCGGCTACCGCGACGGCGACCGGACGCTGCACGTCGCGCCGCTCTACCACGCCGCGCAGCTCTCGCTGGTGCTGTTCGCCGGCACCCCGCTCGGGATGACCCACGTCGTGGTGCCCGGCTTCGACCCGGCCGCGGTCGCCGACGTGATGGCCGCCGAACGCATCTCGGTCTTCTTCGGCGTGCCGACGATGTACCAGTTCCTGCTGCGGCTGCCCGACCTGGGCTCCCGGGACCTGTCGGCCTGGCGGGTGGGGATGTTCGGCGCCGCGCCGATGCCCCCCGACGCGGTCCGCGCGCTGGTCGCGGCGCTGCCCGAGGTCGAGCTGTACCAGCTGTGCGGGCAGACCGAGGCCGGGCCGGGCGGGATCTTCGCCGGCCCGGCGGAGGTCGCGGCCCGCCCCGACGCCAGCGGCCGGCACGCCATCCCGAACACCGAGGCGCGGGTCGTCGACGCCGACGGCCGCGACGTCGTGCCCGGGCAGGTCGGCGAGCTGGTGCTGCGCGGCGAGACGGTGATGAAGGGCTACTGGAACCGCCCGGAGGCGACCGCGGAGACGATCCGGGACGGCTGGCTGCACACCGGCGACCTGGCCCTGCTCGACGCCGACGGCTACGTCACCCTGGTCGACCGGCTCAAGGACATGATCATCACCGGGGCGCGCAACGTCTACTCGGTGGAGGTCGAGGGCGCCCTGGCCGGGCACCCCGACCTGCTCGACGTGGCGGTCATCGGCGTCCCGCACCCGGACTACGGGGAGTCCATCCTGGCCGTGGTGGTGCCGGTCGACGGCCGGGAGCCGACCCTGGACTCGCTGCGGGCCTGGGCGAAGGAGCGCATCGCCGGCTACAAGGCCCCGCACGCGATGGTGGTCCACCCGATCCCGCGCAACCCCTCGGGGAAGATCCAGAAGCACCTGCTGCGCGCCGAGCTGGCCACGGCCGCCCAGCCCGTCACCGCCCAGCCCGTCACCGCCCAGCCCGTCAGCGGCTGAGCGGCGCGAACCGCGGGGGGCGGCGCTGCAGGAACGCGCCGACCCCCTCGGCGCAGTCCGGCTCGCCGATCAGTCCGGCGATCGCGGTGCTCTCCGCGTCCGAGGCGGTGACCGGGTCGGCGGGGGCCGCGGCCAGCAGCGCCCGGGTCACCGCCACCGCGCGGGGCGACGTCCGCTCGGCGAGGTCGTGGGCGTAGCGCTGCGCGGCGCCCAGCACCTGCGCCGCCGGGAGCAGCCGGCTCACCAGGCCGGCGGCGAGCGCCTCGGCCGCGTCGACGGTCCGGCCGGACAGCAGCCAGTCCGTCGCCCGCCCGGTCCCGACCAGCCGGGGCAGGTAGTGGGTGGACGCGCCCTCGGGGCACACGCCGAGGCGGGTGAACGGGAACGCGAAGCGGGCGGTGTCGGCGGCGAAACGGACGTCCGCGGCCAGGGTGATGGTCGCCCCGCCGCCGACCGCGTCGCCGTTGACCGCCACCACCACCGGCGTCGCCATGGCCGCGAGCAGCAGGGTGATCCGGCCGGCCGGTTCCCGGTAGCCGGGCCGCTCGGCGCCGTCGGCGACCAGCAGCCGGTGCAGGGCGTCGGGCCCGTCGGTCAGGTCGGCGCCCACCGAGAACGACCGCCCGGCCCCGGTGAGCACGACCGCGCGGACGGCCGGATCGGCGTCGCAGGTGCGCAGGGCGTCGACGAGGGCGTCGGCGAAACCGCCGGACAGCGCGTTGCGCGGTCCGCGGTCCAGGGTCAGCGTGGCGACCGGCCCGTCGTCGGCGCGCCGGACCGTCCCGTCAGCCACCGAACCCGCCGCCGCACACCAGCACCTGCCCGCTGACGTAGTCGCTCTCCGGGATGCACAGCAGGTACACCGCGCCCGCGGCCTCGGCCGGGGTGCCGGCCCGGCCGAGCGGGATGCCGGTCTCCAGCTGCGCGAGCAGGTCCGGGTTCACCCCGACCCGGATCCGCCGGCCCTCGACGTCGATGCTGGCATCGCCGCCGGCCGCGGCCTCGGTGAGCCGGGTCCGGATCAGCCCGAACGCCACGCAGTTCACCGTGACGTCGTAGCGGCCCCACTCCTTGGCCAGGGTCCGGGTCAGGCCGGTGATCCCGGCCTTGGCCGAGCTGTAGTTGGCCTGCCCGGCGTTGCCGGTGGTGCCGGCGATCGAGGAGATGTTCACGACCTTGCGGGTCACCCGGGGTGCGCCCGCGGCCCGCTCGGCCTTCACCGCGGCGCTGATCACCGGCTGGGCCGCCCGCAGGATCCGGAACGGGGCCTTGAGGTGGACGTCGAGGATGTCGTCCCACTGCTCGTCGGTCATCTTCTGCAGCACGCTGTCCCAGGTGTAGCCGGCGTTGTTGACCACGATGTGCAGCCCGTCGAAGGTGTCCACGGCGGTGCCGACGAACCGCTCGGCGAACCCGTCCGCGGTCACGCTGCCCGGGCAGGTCGTGGCCCGGCCGCCGGCCGCGGTGATGTCGGCGGCGGTCTGCTCGGCGACGTCGCCGTCCAGGTCGTTGACCACGACGGCGGCGCCGGCCGCGGCCAGCTTGCGGGCGATCTCCCGGCCGATGCCGCGACCGGAACCGGAGACCAGGGCGACCCGGTCGGCGAGCGGGCTGGTCACGAGTCCTCCGCGATGATGGTGGCCAGGGCGACGGTGGCGGTGCCGGTCAGGGTGGTGGCGCCGTCGGCGAGGGTGACCGCGAGCTCCAGCTCGGCCCGGCGCTCGCCGCCCACCCCGGTGATCGCGACGACCCGGCCGGTGCAGGTCGGCTGCCCGTGCACCGGGGTGACGGCGACGAACCGGGTGCTCAGCGAGCGGATGCGGCGCTGGTCGACCCAGCCGGTCAGCAGCCGGCCGAGGTAGGCCGCGGACAGCATGCCGTGGGCGAACACGTCGTCCAGGCCGGCCGAGCGGGCCACGTCCAGGTCGAGGTGGATGGGGTTCAGGTCGCC
>JASLAP010000670.1 GCA_030147065.1 Pseudonocardia sp.
GCAATGCGCAGACGACCTGGAAGACCGCCATCCCGACGTCGGCCGGGTCCCCGCTGCGACGGGCCGCTGACCACGCCCGGTCCGCCGCGACCAGCGCCAGGTCCGCGGCCCCGACCTTGCTGAGCGTCTTGGCCACGACCGTGTACCCCGCCGCCAGGATCGCGGTGTCCGACGTCCTGTCGAGACCTCCGATGAGGCCGGGAAGGACGTCGAGCACGAGGTCGTAGAGCGCGGCCTGGTAGTCGGCATGCACGGCCTCCACCGTCCGAGCGTCGGGGACAGGCGCGTCCCCCGCGCCCAGCAGGAGGGCGCGCTCGACGGCCGTGAGCCGGGCATCCGTGCTGTGACCGCTATCGGTCCCCGCCGTCGGCTGCGGGTCGGTCAGCATCGCGATGTCGACGCGCAGGACCCGGGCCAGATCCAGCAGGACGCGATAGCTGTCCACGCCCCGCAACCCGCGCTCGACCTGGGAGAGCCACGACTCGGACCGGCCGACCAGCCCGGCCACCGCGGCCTGGCTCAGTCCGCGCCGGCGCCGGTGGATCGCGATCCGCTCGCCGGTCGTCTGCGTCATGGCCCGATGGTGGCACGCAGAGCGGACGGATCAGCTGCCGAAGCGCGACTGCAGGGCGCTGATGCCGCTGCCGAACACACCCCCGGCGAACGTCTCGGTCAACCCGGGCTCGTCGGCGCCCTCGGCGTCGAACTCCGACCACCACTCCACGAACGCGTGCCCCACGTCGGTCACCGGCAGCACCCGGACCGTCGCCACGTACCGCCGCACCGCGAACGGGCTCTCCAGGATCTCGTAGGTGAAGGTGCGGTCGGCGTCGTCGAGGGTCAGCAGCCGCTCGACGACCACGCCGCCGTCGCCGAGGGTCAGCCGCCGGACGGCACCGACCTCGGCGCCCGACCCGCCCTCGGTCAGCGAGCTGGACCCGACGCCCGGGTGCCAGCCGGGCAGGCCGTCGAAGTCCCGGATCAGCGCCCAGACCTGCTCGGCCGGGGCGGGTACGACACCGCTGGCGTACGCGCGGGGCATGGCGTCTCCTAGCTGCTCAGCCGCGTCTTGAAGGCGCGGGTCTGCTCGGTCATGGCCTGTTCGGTCGGCAACCGCTCCATCGACGAAGCACCGTAGAAGCCGTGGCAGTACTGCGCGCGCGCCAGCACGTGGGCGGCGTCGTCGGGCATCGCGATCGGGCCGCCGTGGCAGAGCACCAGCACGTCCTCGCGCACCTCGCGGGCTGCGGCGGCCCACTCGTCGATCAGCGCGACGCAGTCGTCGAGCGACTTCGCCGTCTCCGCACCGATCGAGCCGCCGGTGGTCAGGCCCATGTGGCAGACGATCACGTCGGCGCCGGCCCGGGTCATCGCCCGGGCGTCGTCGGCGGAGAACACGTAGGGGGTGGTCAGCAGGTCCGCGGCGCGGGCGGCGGCGATCAGGTCGACCTCCAGGCCGAAGCCCATCCCGGTCTCCTCCAGGTTGGCCCGGAACACCCCGTCGATCAGCCCGACGGTGGGGAAGTTCTGGATCCCGGAGAACCCGAGGTCGGCCAGCTCGCGCAGGAAGCGGTCGGTCAGCAGGAACGGGTCGGTGCCGTTGACCCCGGCCAGCACCGGGGTCCGGTGCACCACCGGCAGCACCTCGGCGGCCATCTCCACCACGATGTCGTTGGCGTTGCCGTAGGCGAGCAGGCCGGCCAGCGAGCCGCGTCCGGCCATCCGGTAGCGGCCGGAGTTGTAGATGACGATGAGGTCGATCCCGCCGGCCTCCTCGCACTTGGCCGACAGCCCGGTGCCGGCCCCGCCGCCGACGATCGGCTCGCCGCGCCGGGCCATGTCCTGGAACCGCTCGACGAGCTCCGCGCGGGCGAACCGGGTCACGGCTGCACCTCCCGCCAGGCCGCGACCAGGGCGGCGGCGAACTCGGGGTCGTTGATGTGGTGCGGCAACCGCTGCACGCGGCGCCGGTCGGTCGGGACCACCTCGGCCTCCAGCGTCGCGAACAGGGCCTCGTCGGCCTCCGGGTCCCAGAACGGCTGGCCGGGCGCGTCGAGCGCGGACACCCCGCCGCCCGGCAGCAGCAGGCGCACCGGGCCGTCGCACGCGTTGAGCTGACGGGCCAGGAACCGGGCGATCTCGACGCACTCCTGCGGTGTCGTGCGCATCAGCGTGACCTGCGGGTTGTGCTCGTAGAAGGTCCGGCCCGCGAACCGGTCCGGGACGGTGGCCGGGGCCCCGAAGTTGACCATGTCGAGGGCGCCGCAGGAGCCGACGTAGGGCACCCCGGTGCGGGCGATCGCGCCCAGCCGGTCCTCGGTCGCGGCCATCACCCCGCCGACGACCAGGTCGCACACCTCGGTGGTGCTGACGTCGACGACCGAGGCGACCAGGCCGTCGTCGACCAGCTTCTCCATCGCCCGCCCACCGGTGCCGGTGGCGTGGAAGACCAGCGCGTCGACGGCGCCGCGGAAGCCGGCGACCACGGCATTGACGCAAGGCGTGGTGACGCCGAACATCGTCAGCCCCACCGCCGGCAGGTCGGCCTCCTCCGGGACGTCGTGGCCGACGATGCCGGCCAGCGCGTGCGCGGCGTTGCCGATCACCCGGCGGGAGATCCGGTTCAGCCCGGCCACGTCGGTGACCGAGTGCCACATCGCGATGTCGGAGGCGTCGACGTAGGGCGCGACGTCGCCGGACGCCACGGTCGACACCATGATCTTCCCGATGCCGACCGGCAGCGCCCGCATCGCCGGGGTGATCAGCGCGGTACCGCCCGACCCACCCAGGCCGAGCACACCGCCGAGGTCGGTGCGCGAGGTGAGGAACCGCGGCAGCGCCGCCGCCATGGCGGCGATGGCGGTACCGCGGTCACCGGTGAAGACCGCCGCGGCGCCGTCGGGGTGGTGGGCCGCCACCTCGGCCGAGCTGACGTCGGCCGGCACGACGCCGGGCCGCGGCACCTCGGGCGGTGGGTCGCCCTCCCGGGTCGACACGTCCACGGTGACGGTGCCGACCCCGGCCAGCCGCAGCAGCTCTGCCGCGTACCGCAGCTCGGTGCCCTTGGTGTCGAAGGTGCCGATGACGTAGGCGAGTGCCATCGGGCCGTTCTAGCGCATCACCCGCCCCGGCGCTGATCGTCGACCGACGCGGGCCCGCCCGGCGAGCAGCGCGACGGGCCGGTCGACGGGCAGGATGGCGCCATGACCACCTCGACGCGACCGACGCGCACCGGGCTGGACCTGAGCTGGGTCGACCCCGGCACCCGCCCCCAGGACGACCTGTTCGGCCACGTCAACGGCCGCTACGTGCAGACCCACGTGATCCCCGACGACCGCGCCCAGGACGGCGCGTTCCGGGCCCTGCGCGACCGCGCCGAGGCCGACGTGCGGGTGATCGTCGAGCAGGCCGGCGGCGAGCCCGGCAGCGGCGCGCGCAAGATCGCCGACCTGTACGCGTCGTTCATGGACACCGACCGGATCGAGCAGCTGGGCACCGCCCCGCTGCAACCGCTGCTCGACGAGGTGAGCGCGGCGACGACGTCGGCCGAACTGGCCGCGGTGCTGGGCCGGCGCCAGCGCGAGGAGCGCACCGCGCTGTTCGGCGTCTTCGTCAGCACCGACGCCAAGGACTCCTCCCGGTACCTGGTGCACCTGTCCCAGTCCGGGCTGGGCCTGCCCGATGAGTCCTACTACCGCGAGGACACCTACGCCGAGATCCGCGACGCCTACGTCGCGCACCTGGCCCGGATGGCCGAGCTGGTGGGGCTGCCGGCCGGCACCGCGGAGACGGTGATGGACCTGGAGACCGCGCTGGCCGCGGTGTCCTGGGACCGGGTCACCAACCGGGACGCGGAGAAGACCTACACCCTGATGACGCTGGCCCAGCTGCGCGAGCACGCCCCGCAGTTCGACTGGGACCCGTGGCTGGCCGCGCTCGGCGCGCCGGAGGGCTCCTTCGACGAGGTCGTGGTGCGCCAGCCGAGCTTCCTCGCCGCGGCCGCGGAGCTGTGGGCGCAGCGGCCGCTGGAGCAGTGGCGGGCCTGGCTGGCCGTGCGCACCGCGTCGGCCTGCGCGGACTACCTCACCGCGGAGATCGTCGAGGAGGACTTCGGCTTCTACGGCCGCACCCTGTCGGGCACCCCGCAGCTGCGCGAGCGGTGGAAGCGCGGCGTGTCGGTGGTGGAGGGCGCGCTGGGCGAGGAGGTGGGCCGGCTCTACGTGGAGCGGCACTTCCCCGCGGCGGCCAAGGAGCGGATGGTCAGCCTGGTCGCCAACCTGGTGGAGGCCTACCGGCGCAGCATCGGCGAGCTGGACTGGATGAGCCCGGCGACCCGGGAGCGGGCGCTGGTCAAGCTGTCCCGGTTCACCCCGAAGATCGGCTACCCGGACACCTGGAAGGACTACTCGGCGCTGGAGGTCCGCGCCGACGACCTGCTCGGCAACGTGCTGCGGGCCGGGCGCTGGTCCACCGGCCAGGAGCTGGCCAAGATCGGGCGGCCGGTCGACCGCGGCGAGTGGTTCATGACCCCGCAGACCGTCAACGCCTACTACCACCCGCGGCTCAACGAGATCGTCTTCCCGGCGGCGATCCTGCAGCCGCCGTTCTTCGACGCCGAGGCCGACGACGCGGCGAACTACGGCGCGATCGGCGCGGTGATCGGGCACGAGATCGGCCACGGCTTCGACGACCAGGGCTCCAAGTACGACGGCGACGGCACCATGACCGACTGGTGGGAGGCCGCGGACCGGGCCGAGTTCGACCGCCGGGCACAGGCGCTGATCGAGCAGTACGACGCCCTGTCCCCGGCCGGGCTGCCCGAGCACAAGGTCAACGGCGCGCTGACGGTCGGGGAGAACATCGGCGACCTGGGCGGGCTGACCATCGCGCTCAAGGCGTACGCGATCGCCCTCGGCGACGACGAGGCCCCGGTGCTCGACGGCCTCACCGGCGTGCAGCGGGTGCTGTTCAGCTGGGCGCAGGTGTGGCGGGCGGTGACCCGCGACGCCGAGGCCATCCGGCGGCTGGCGATCGACCCGCACTCGCCGCCGGAGCTGCGGTGCAACGCCGTGGTCACCAACCTGGACGCCTTCCACGACGCCTTCGACGTGCGGGAGTCCGACGCGCTGCACACCCCGCCGGAGAAGCGGGTGCGGATCTGGTGACCAGCGCCGACGGCGGCGAGGGCTGGACCGGCGAGGAGTGCGCCGCGGCCTGGGGGGTCAAGCCCGCCACCTGGCTGGGCTACGTCTCCCGCGGCCAGGCCCCGCCGCCGCGTCCCGGCCGGGACGCGGCCGGGCGGCGGCGCTGGGACCCCGAGGAGGTCCGCTCGTTCCCGCGGCCCGGTGTCGGCCGGTCGCGGGCCGGCGCCGCACCGGAGGCCACCGCACTGCTGGCCGAGATGCGTGCGGTGGCTGCCCGGGTCGAGCACCTGCGCACCGCCCAGCGCGAGCTGCTGCGCACCGGGCGGCGGGACGGGCTGGAGATCCAGGCGATGGCCCGGGCCCTCGGGATCTCGCGACAGACCGCGTACAGCTGGCTCGCCGACGACGAACGGTCCACTCGATCGGGTGGATGAGGACTGATGGGGGTGCCGTCGTCGTGACGGTGGGTGTAACACCTGTACCCCAGTAGTACGAGATACCGGGCGCACGCTCCCCCTCGTGATCAGTTGATCACCCTCGGCCTGTCACGGAGGAGCGAGCGCAGGCGAGCGCGCTCCCCCGAACCTCAGTGAGGCATCCGTGCGAACCCCGGTCACCGTCTCCCCCGTCCCCGCCGCGCGCCCCGATCCGGCCGGTCCACCCGGCGAACCCGCGTCCCGCCGCACCCCCTCCGACGCCTCCGACGCCTCCGAAGGTGCCGACGACCGGCTACCGGCCTGCTGCGACGAGTCCGAGTCCGCGTCCGGCAGGGAGCCCGGTATGGCTGTGCGTCCCCTCGACCGCGTGGCGGTCCGGTTGCTCGAGGCGCTGATGCGGCGCCGTTGGGGGTTCGCGCCGACCGTGGTGCGCCCCATGGTCGAGCAGCTCGGGCCGGCGCAGTCGATCCGGTGGTTGATGGGCGGCAACCGGCGCTACGAGACGACCCTGCGCACGCTCGGTCCGCTGCGCACCCACGTGGCCTGCACGGCGATCGCGCTGCTCAAGGGCTGCCGGTACTGCGCGTACGGCCACGCCTACGCGGTGGAGCTGCACCACCTGCAGCTCAACGACCGGCTGTTCCCGGTGGACGCCACCACCGTCGCCGAGTGGGCCGGGCTGCCCCGCGCCGAGCTGCGCGCCCGGCTGCGCGACACGCTGGTCGAGGCCGAGCTGCCGGTCGAGCTGATCTGGGTGGACCGCGCGCTGGAGCTGGCCGACGGCGGCCGGCCCATCGACGAGCAGGAGGCCAGGATCAAGCACCTGGTGCGGATCCTGGACAACGTCACCGCGGTCAGCCTCCCGGCCCGGCCGGCCTTCGACGAGGCGCACGACCGGCTCAACAAGGACGTGGAGCTGCGCTCCCGGCTGGCCGCCCTGCGGGCAGCGCGGACGGCGTGACCGCCTGACCGCCCGACGGCCCGCCCACCGGCGCCTACCGGGCCCGGCGCGAACGGCCGCGAACGGGCACCATCGAGGGGAACCCCCACGGAGGTGCACGTGCCCGACGACCGACCCGGCTCCGGACCGTTCGACGACCTGTTCGAGCGGCTGTTCGAGAACCTGGAGAGCACCCTCGGCGGCGGTGCGCCGCGCCCGGACTCCACCGCGGCCAAGGGGGGCCGGCCGAACCGTGGCGGCCGCACCCCCCAGCTGGACCGCTTCGGCCGCGACCTGACCGCGCTGGCCGAGCAGGGCCGGCTGGACCCGGTGATCGGCCGGGAGGCCGAGGTCGAGCAGGTGCTGGAGGTGCTGGCCCGGCGGACCAAGAACAACCCGGTGCTGATCGGCGACCCCGGAGTCGGCAAGACCGCGATCGTCGAGGGCATCGCCCAGCGGGTGGTCGACGGCGAGGTGCCCGAGGCGCTGCGCGGGGTGCGGGTGGTCGCGGTCGACCTGGCCGGGATGGTGGCCGGCACCCGCTACCGCGGCGACTTCGAGAAGCGGCTGACCGGCGTGATCGACGAGGTGGTGGCGGCCGACCGGTCGATCGTGCTGTTCGTCGACGAGTTGCACACCGTGGTCGGCGCCGGGTCCGCCGAGGGCGCCCCGATGGACGCCGGCGCCATCCTCAAGCCCGCCCTGGCCCGCGGCGACCTGCGGATGATCGGCGCCACCACGGCCGGGGAGTACCGCAAGCACATCGAGCGCGACCCGGCCCTGGAGCGGCGCTTCGCCCCGGTGCGGGTGCCCGAGCCCTCGGTGGCCGCGACGGTGGCGATCCTGCGCGGGCTCGCCCCGCGCTACGCCGAGCACCACGGGGTGCGGATCAGCGACGCGGCCCTGGTGGCCGCGGCCGAGCTGGCCGACCGCTACGTCACCGACCGGTTCCTGCCGGACAAGGCCATCGACGTGGTCGACCGGGCCGCGGCGCGGGCCCGGATGCGGCACCTGCGCGGCGACGCGCCCCCGACGACCGATCCCGGCCCCGCCCCGTCCCCCGCGGACCAGCGGCTCGACCAGCTGCGCCGGGCGCGCGACGTGGCCGTGGACGCCGAGGACTACGAGCGGGCCCACCTGCTCACCCGGGAGATCGACGCCGCCGAGGCGGTCGCCGGCCCGCCCCCGTCGGGCACGCCGTTCGCCGTCCCCGACGCCGGGCCGGCCGGGAACCCCGCCGACCCCGAGGTCACCGCGGACGACGTGGCCGCGGTGATCGCCCGCAGCACCGGCATCCCGATCGCCCGGCTCACCGCCGACGAGCGCGACCGGCTGCTCGACCTGGAGGAGCTGCTGCACCGCCGGGTGGTCGGGCAGGACGAGGCGGTGGAGGCGGTGTCCGACGCGGTGCGGGCCGGCCGGGCCGGGCTCTCGCACCCCGAGCGGCCGGTCGGGTCGTTCCTGTTCCTCGGCCCGACCGGGGTCGGCAAGACCGAGCTGGCCCGGGCGCTGGCCGAGGCCCTGTTCGGCAGCGTGGACGCGCTGCTGCGGTTCGACATGAGCGAGTACTCCGACCGCAGCAGCGCGATGCGGCTGGTCGGCGCGCCGCCCGGGCACGTCGGCTACGACGACGCCGGCCAGCTCACCGAGGCCGTGCGGCGCACCCCGTACGCGGTGCTGCTGCTCGACGAGATCGAGAAGGCGCACCCCGACGTCACCGCGACCCTGCTGCAGGTGCTCGACGCCGGCCGGTTGACCGACGCGCACGGCCGCACCGTCGACTTCACCCACACCGTCGTGATCATGACCAGCAACCTGGGCGCCGAGAAGCTGCTCGCCGCGGCGGCCATCGGGCAGCCGGTCGACCAGGTCCGCGACCCGCTGCTGGCCGCGGCCCGGGCGCACTTCCGCCCGGAGTTCCTCAACCGGATCGACGACATCGTGCTGTTCCACGCGCTCGGCCGCCCGGAGCTGCACCGGATCACCCGGCTGCTGCTGGCCGGCACCGGGCAGCGGCTGGCCGCCCAGGGCATCACCCTGGAGGTCACCGACGCCGCGGTGGACTGGCTGGCCGAGCGCGGCCACGAGCCCGAGCTCGGCGCCCGCCCGCTGCGCCGCACGATCAACCGGGAGCTGGAGCGGCGGCTGGCCCGGATGATCATCAGCGAGGGGGCCGGAGCCGGGCACCGGGTCCTCGTCGACGTGCGCGGCGGCGTGCGGGACGGCGAGCTGCAGGGCGAGCTGGGCGGCGCGCAGCTCACCATCGCCGTCACCGACGCCGACGGGGCCCCCGGGCCGGCCGGGCGCTGAGGCGGGCGGTTCCGCCCGGCGTGCTCAACCGCCCACCGGCACCCCCGCGAGCAGTTCGACCAGCGGGGTCGCCGCGGCGGCCGCCGCCGGGCGGGTGACGAAGCAGTCGGCGTGGTACCAGCCGTCGGCCTCGCGCCCGGCCGGGTCCAGGCCGCGCCGGGTCACGTCCAGGGTCGCCGCGCGGCGCTCGTCGTCGTCGGCGAACCGGCGCTGCACGAACGTGGTGCCCGGGACCTGCTCGGTGACCAGCCCGAACCCGGCCAGCGCGGCGGCGATGTCGGCGTAGTCGAACACCCGCAGCACGAACACCACCAGCCACAGGTCCTCGGGCCGGTCGACCGCCCGGGCCAGCCGCTCGAAGGTCCGGGCGCCGATGTAGCCCACTCCCCCGGTGCACACCACCAGCCCGACACCGCGCAGCCCGGCGGCGAGCGAGGGCGACGGGTCGGCGCTCTCCAGGTCCTCCGCCCACCCGGCGGCGAGCAGGCCGGTGCGCACCGCGTAGTCGATCGCCGGGGCGGAGGCGTCCAGGCCGAGCACGGTCAGCTCGGGCCGGCGCAGCCGGTCGGCGTAGAACAGCAGGTCGTCGGTGATCAGGTCGACCGGCGGCAGGGCGGCCCGGGCCGGATCGGTCGCCCGCTCGCCCAGGTCGTCCAGGTCGACCGCGCAACGCAGCAGCGCGGCGTTGATCCCGTAGGAGCAGCAGACGTCGAGCACGGTCCGCGGGCTCCCGGCGCGCTGCGAGGCGGCGAGCACGGCCTCCACGACCGGCCGGGCGCGCTGCGGGATCTGGTACTCCAGCTCGGTCAGCGCGCCGAAGTAGGCCCGCGGGTCGGGCCGGGTGTAGATGTCGGTGAAGTCGGCCTTGGTGGTCCCGGTCAGTGCGTCGTCGTCGAGCAAGGGCATCCTCCGTCGTCCTCGGTCACGTCATTGCATCGGCCTCGTCGGTGGGTTCGGTGGCGAGCAGGTCCTCCAGTTCGCGCACGGCGCGGGGCAGCTCGGCGGCGAACGCGGCCATCTGCGCGCGCACCGACCGCGGCGTGCTGAGGTAGACGTCGAAGCGGTCGGGCAGCAGCGCGTAGCCGACGCCGATGCAGGTCAGGCTGGTCGAGCCGAACCCGAAGAACCGGATGTGCGGGCTGGGCACCGCGCTGGTGCTCAGGTGGTCCTCGCGCATGATCCGCCAGCCCGGGGTGTCGTAGAGCGGCAGCGGGCCGGTCACGCCCAGCTCGGCGCCGTGCCGGCGGGCGATCATCTGCAGCTCCCAGAGGTGCTGCTCGGGCGCCTGGCCGGCCTGGCACTCGCGGGCCCGCCGGACGTGCGCGTCGGCCGCGGCCCGGAAGGCCGCCCGGCGGGCGTCCGCGTCGGCGGCCGGGTCGGCCATCGCCGCCACGAAACGCACCGCCTCGGGGGTGACCACGCGCATGGCCTCGGTGCGCCCGTTGCGGTACTGGCGGGTGGCGATCGACTCGTAGGTGGCACCCACCCGGCCGCGGGAGCGGTGGTGGGCCAACTGGAAGGCCATCTGCGCGAAGGCGTCCGGGGAGGTCCGCAGCTGCTTGGCCCGCTCGCTGCTGAACCCCGCCACCGAGACCGTGCTGGACGCGGTGTCCGCGGCGTAGGCGGTGAAGTCGGCGGCTGCCGCGGCGACGTCGGCGGCCAGCGCGTCGTCCAGCACGAACTCGATCGGCGACCAGCTCGCGGCGCCCTGCGCCCGCGCGCCGGACCGGCGGGACTGCTCCTCGGCAGGCGTGCTGAGCAGCGCGTCCAGGAACGCGACGACGGTGGTGCCGTCCAGCCGGCAGTGCTCGCCGTTGAACCCCGCCGTGCCGTCCGGGAACACGATCAGCGAGGCCGCCTTGTCGAACCAGCGGTTGCCGCTGTCGCCGTGCAGCAGCTGGTCGGACGCGGCCAGCGGGCCGTCGGGCACCGCGTCCTCCAGGCACACGCACAGCAGCGCGGTCTCCACGGTGTCCAGCGCC
>JASLAP010000684.1 GCA_030147065.1 Pseudonocardia sp.
CCGACGGCACCATCCGGATCAGCGAGCGGCTGCGCGACACCCCCGGCTGGGTGGTCGACTACGTCCTGGTGCACGAGCTGGCGCACCTGCTGGAGTCCGGCCACGACGAGCGGTTCTGGGCGTGGGTGCACCGCTACCCGCAGGCCGAGCGGGCGATGGGCTACCTCGAGGGGCTGTCCGCGGCGGCCGGGCTCGGGCTGGTCGGCATCGACGGCCCGGAGGACGGTCCGGACGACGTCGCCGCCGACCACGGCGGCGACCTCGACGGTCCGACGCCGGCCCGGGCCGAGACGGCCTGACGAACGGCCGAGCACCGGCCGAGCCGACCCATCCACAGCGGGCGGACCGGCTCCTGGCCGGCCCATCCGGCTGAACCGGCGGACCGGCCGGGTTCACCAGCTCAAACCCGGCTGACGAGGCCCACCTGCACGCCGGGCGGCCCGCCCCACTGTGCACAGCCTGGCGGCACCGGGCGGCGCGGCCTGGCCTGGTCGACGACCTGCCAGGCCGCGCCTTCCCGGGTGTCAGCTCTTGGCGTCGGGCTCCTCCGGGTCCTCCGGGGCCTCCTGCCCGGCCAGCTTCTCCAGCTCGGCCATCGGGTCGGCGGATTCGGTGCGCGCAACGAACGCGGCCGGGTCGTCGAGGTCGTCGGCGGTCGGCACCAGGTCGGGGTGCGCCCACAGCGCGTCCCGGCCGTCGATGCCCCGCTGCTCGCCGAGCAGCCGCCACAGCTCGGCGGCGGCCCGCAGCCGGCGCGGCCGCAGCTCCAGCCCGACCACGGTGGCGAAGGTCTGCTCGGCCGGGCCACCGGAGGCCCGCCGGCGGCGCAGCGTCTCGCGCAGGGCCGCCGCGCCGGGCAGCCGCTCGCCCACGGCGTCGGCGACCACGGCGTCGACCCAGCCCTCGATGAGGGCCAGCAGCGTCTCCAGCCGGGCCAGCGCCACCTGCTGCTCCGGGGTGGTCTGCGGCTCGAACAGGCCCGACTGCATGGCCTCCTCGATCGCCCCGGGGTTGGCCGGGTCGATGCCGCGGGCCAGCTCCTCGATCCGCGAGCTGTCCACCTTGATCCCGCTGGCGTAGGCCTCGACGGCGCCCATCAGCCGCTCGGTGAGCCAGCCGACGTGGGCGAACAGCCGGTGGTGCGCGGCCTCCCTGGCGGCCAGGAAGATCATGACCTCGCTGGCCGGGCGGTCCAGCTCGCGGGTGAACTTCTCGATGTTCTCCGGCAGCAGCGCGGCCACCCGGGCCGGCCCGACCGGGATGCCGATCTCGGTGGAGGTGAGCACCTCGGCGCCGAGCTGGGCCAGCCCGTTGCCGAGCTGGCTGCCGAAGGCCAGCCCGCCCATCTGGCCGAGCATCGCCAGCATCGGCCCGGCCGCGTTGCGGACCTCCTCGGGCATCGCCTCCACCCAGGCCCCGGACATCCGGCGGGCGACCGGGTCGCACAGCCGCTTCCAGGTCGGCATGCTCGCGGTCACCCACTCGGTCGCCGACCAGGCCTTGGTCTCGGTGGCGCCGGCCGGGAAGTCGGTGACCGGGTCCAGCCACAGCTCGGCCAGCTTGACCGCGTCGCCGACCGCGGCCCGCTGGGCGGCGGTCAGGGAGGAGGTCCTCGCGGCCAGCTGCTGGCGGGCCAGCTGCCCGGCCAGCTCGTAGTTGACCGGCCCGTCGCCGGTGCTCTGCGCCTGGCTGAGCATCTGGCCGAGCTGGGTGAGCATCTGGCCGAGCTGGCTGACGTCGAAACCGCCGGGCGGCATCCCGGGCATACCCGGGCCGCCGGGCATCCCCGGCATCCCGGGGAAGCCGCCGGGCGGCATGCCGGGCAGGTTGCCGAGACCGAACGGGTCGGGCGGGCCATCACCCGGCCGGTCGGGCTTGTCCCGGTCGTCATCGCGGTCGCGGTCGCGGTCGGCGGGCCCGAAGCCGAACGGCGTGTCGCTCATGGCTTCACGGTACGCGGGACCGGCGCGCTACGGGGTTCGCCGTCGGCGTGCAGGGCCGCCGTGCGGCCACCGGACGCGGCCGACCGCACGAGGATCCCACCCACCCTGCCCATAGGCTTTCCGCGTGACCCGACGGACCTGGAACGTCACCGCCGCCGCGCTGCTCGCGATGGCGCTCGGCGTGCTCGGCGGGACGCTGCCGGTCCCGATGGTCGCCCTCGGGCCCGGCCCGACCTACGACACCCTGGGCGACGTCGGCGGCGTCCCGGTGATCGCGGTGGACGGCCTGGAGACGTTCCCGACCTCCGGGCACCTCAACATGACCACGGTCGCGGTGACCGAGCGGCTGACCATGTTCGCCGCGCTCGGCTCGTGGGCCGCCGGCGACCGCCGGGTCGTGCCGCGCACCGCCGTCTACGCCCCGGAGAAGACCGACGCGCAGGTCAAGGCGGAGAACACCGAGCAGTTCGCCGCCTCGGAGGCCAACGCCGAGGTGGCCGCGCTGACCCTGCTCGACGTGCCGACCCGGGTGGTGGTGGCGGAGTTCACCGTGGATTCCCCGGCCGAGCCCGCCCTGGAGGTCGGTGACGAGATCGTCGCGGTCTCCGGTCGGGCCGTCGACTCCCCGCCCGCGGTGGCCGAGGCCCTGCTCGACACCACCCCGGGCCAGGCCGTCGAGGTGACCTACCGGCGCGCCGGCCAGGAGGGCACCGCGGAGGTGGTGCTCGGCGCCAGCTCGGACCGCCCGCAGGGCCTGCTCGGCATCCGGCCGGGCATCGAGCCGCAGGCCGGCGACATCACCATCAGCCTCGGCGACATCGGCGGGCCGTCGGCCGGGCTGATGTTCGCGCTGGCCGTGGTGGACAAGCTGACCCCGGGCGAGATCACCGGCGGCCGGTTCGTGGCCGGCACCGGCACGATCACCCAGGACGGGCGGGTCGACGCGATCGGCGGCATCCCGTTCAAGATGGCCGCAGCCCGCGAGGCCGGGGCGACGGTGTTCCTGGTGCCGGCCGAGAACTGCGCCGAGGCGGCCGCCACCGCACCGGACGACCTGCAACTGCTCCGGGTGGCAACGCTGTCCGAGGCCGTCGCCGGGCTCGACGCGCTGAGCGACGGCCGGCCCGTCACCACCTGCTGACTGCTGTCCCGGGCGTCTGTTCGGGCGTCCGCCGGGGACGACGGCGTCACCGGTCGAAGCGGACATTCGGGGCCCCCACGGGAACTCCACACGTCATCCGTAGAGTTGGGAGGGCAGGGCGTGCCGTAGGGCCGGCTGCCAGGGGCGATCGGGGAAGGTCGCCGTCGCATCCGGCCGGGCGGTCGTCCCGCACCCGAGTCCCGAATCCCTGGAGCGTGCCCTGTGGCCATGCGGCCCCCGGTGGGAGCCCCGACGCTGACCCGCCGTACCCGGATCCTGCTCGTCGTGGCGGGGATCCTGGTGCTGCTGCTGCTCGGTGGCTCCCGCCTGATCAGCTTCTATGTCGACTGGCTGTGGTTCGACGAGGTCGGCTTCACCGGCGTGTTCACCACGGTGCTGTTCACCCACATCGTGCTGTTCCTCATCGCGGGCCTGCTGATCGGCGGGCTGGTGGCGCTGTCGCTGGCCATCGCCTACCGGTCGCGCCCGGTGTTCGTGCCGGTCTCCGGCCCGGAGGACCCGATCGCCCGGTACCGGACGGTGATCATCCAGCGGCTGCGGCTGTTCGGCGTGGGCATCCCGCTGGTGGTCGGCGTCATCGCCGGGGTCGCCGCGCAGGGTGACTGGGAGACGGTCCAGAAGTTCCTCAACTCCACCCCGTTCGGCATCACCGACCCCGAGTTCAACATCGACATCGGGTTCTACGCCTTCCAGCTGCCGTTCTACCGCTACGTGCTGGACTGGTTGTTCGTCGGCATCGCGCTCAGCTTCATGGTCGCGCTCGTCGCGCACTACATCTTCGGCGGCATCCGGCTCACCGGCCGGGCCGGCCAGGTCTCGGCCGCCGCGCGCGCCCAGCTGGCCGTGCTGGCCGGGGTGTTCGTGCTGCTCAAGGCGGTGGCGTACTACCTGGACCGGTACGAGCTGCTCTACAGCAACCGCAGTGGCATCTTCACCGGCGCCACCTACACCGACCTGAACGCGGTGATGCCGGCCAAGCTGATCATGCTGTTCATCTCGATCATCTGCGCGGCGGCGTTCTTCGCCGCGGTGTTCCGCCGCAACCTGCAGCTGCCGGCCATCGCCACGGTGCTGCTGGTGCTGTCCAGCGTGCTGGTCGGCGCGGCCTGGCCGCAGGTGCTGCAGCAGTTCGTGGTCGCGCCCAACGCGAACGAGCGCGAGGCGGTGTCGATCGAGCGGAACATCGCCGCGACCCGGCAGGCCTTCGGCATCAACGACATCCAGGAGGTGCCCTACACCGGCACGTCGGAGGCCACCCCGGCGCAGGTGCGCCAGGACACCGCGACGATCTCGAACATCCGGCTGCTGGACCCGGCCAAGATCTCCCAGACGTTCACCCAGCTGCAGCAGCGACGCACGTTCTACGGGTTCCCGTCCAACCTCGACATCGACCGCTACACCGTCGACGGCGAGATGCAGGACTACGTGGTCGCGCTGCGCGAGCTGGACAGCACCGGCCTGGCCGGCAACCAGCAGGACTGGATCAACCAGCGGCTGGTCTACACCCACGGCAACGGCATCGTGGTGGCCCCGGCCAACCAGGTGAACGCGGTGCTGGAGGACAGCGGCGGCCAGGGCGGCCTGCCCAACTTCACCAGCGTCGACCTGTCGAACTCCACCTCGCCGTCGATCCCGGAGGAGCTGCGGGTCGAGGAGCCGCGGGTCTACTACGGCGAGCTGATCCAGGGCTACTCCATCGTGGGCGCCGAGGAGGGCTCGGCCCCGCTGGAGTACGACTCCGACTCCGAGCGCTCCACCTACGCCGGCCGGGGCGGCGTGTCGATCGGCAACGTGTTCAACCGGACGGTGTTCGCGCTGCTCTACGGCGAGCGGAACATCCTGTTCAACGGCTCGATCAACGAGAACTCCAAGATCCTCTACGTGCGCGACCCGGAGGCCCGGGTCAGCCAGGTGGCGCCGTGGCTGACCACCGACTCCGACCCGTACCCCGCCGTGGTGGACGGCCGGATCACCTGGATCGTGGACGGCTACACCACGCTGCCGAACTACCCCTACAGCGAGGACCTGCCGCTGGGCGAGGCGACCGCCGACACCCTCGGTCCGGGTCAGCTGGACGCGGCCAACCAGGACATCTCCTACATCCGCAACTCGGTCAAGGCCACCGTCGACGCCTACGACGGCACCGTGACGCTGTACGCGTTCGACGAGACTGACCCGGTGCTGCAGACCTGGATGAAGGCGTTCCCGGACACGGTGCGGCCGAACTCGGAGATCAGCGAGGGCCTGCGCGAGCACCTGCGGTACCCCGAGGACCTGTTCAAGGTCCAGCGCCAGCTGCTCACCCGCTACCACGTGGACAACCCCGGCGAGTTCTACGGCGGGGTGTCGTTCTGGGACGTTCCGTCCGACCCGACGGTGCAGACCGCGACCGGCGCCGGCGGCACCGGCGACGCCCAGCCGCCGTACTACATCGTGGCCGGGCAACCGGACGGCCAGAACGCCGACGTCCCGTCGTTCCAGCTCACCAGTGCGCTCGTGTTCCAGCAACGGCAGTTCCTGTCGGCGTACATGTCGGTGAGCTCGGATCCGGAGACCTACGGCCAGATCACCGTGCTGGAACTGCCACCGGACACCACGACGTTCGGTCCACAACAGGTGCAGACCCGGTTCCTGGGATCGCCGGAGGTCAGTGAGCAGCTGAACATCCTGCAGCGCAACCAGACCACGATCGAGTACGGCAACCTGCTCACCCTGCCGGTGGCCGGGGGTCTGCTCTACGTGGAACCGGTGTACATCGAGCGCGCCAACCAGGAGTCCAGCTACCCGCAGCTGGCCCGGGTGCTGGTGAGCTACGACGGCCGGGTCGGCTACGACGCCAACCTGTCGGTCGCGCTGGACGAGGTGTTCGGCGCGGGTGCGGGCGCGGACGTGCCGGTCGCCCCGGGCGGCACCGTGACGCCACCCACCGAGGGCGGGGACACACCGCCGGCCGTCACCCCGGGCACCCCGGGCACCCCGGACCTGGCCGGCGCCGCCTCGGCGATCGACACCGCCATCGAGAACCTGCGGGCGGCCAACCAGTCCGGTGACTTCGCCGCGCAGGGCCAGGCCCTGGCGGCGCTGGACGCCGCGGTGGCGCAGTTCCAGCAGGCCCAGGCGGCTGCCGGGGGCGCTGCTCCGCCGGCCGAGCAGCCGGTCACGCCGGGAGGCTGACGCCCGGCCGCGCCGGGACCGGACAACGGTCCCGGCGCGGCCGTCGCGGGGGGACCCCCTGCGGCGCCGGGTTTCCGGGAGGTGTACTGTCGTAGACACAGCAAGACAGCACGACAACAGAATCACAGCGGCGCGGGGTGGAGCAGCTCGGTAGCTCGCTGGGCTCATAACCCAGAGGTCGTAGGTTCGAATCCTACCCCCGCTACCACGACGAAGGCCCCTGACCAGCACGGTCAGGGGCCTTCGTCATGCCGGGCCCGCTACGCCAGTAGCGGATCAACTCCAGTGGTCACGGGCGGCAACAACATCGAGTGCAACCCGCGGACCGGCTCCAGACCGAGCGGGGTGGTTCACGCACATGCCTGGGCCCGGGCGAGCAGCAGATCACGCTCGCGCTCGTTGGCCGTGAGTCCGGCGGCCCGCTCGAACTCGGCCCGGGCCTCGGCCGGCCGGCCCAGCTTGGCCAGCAGGTCGCCGCGGACGCTCGGCAGCAGGTGGTAGTTGTCCAGCCGTCCGCCCAGCCCGTCGACAAGTTCGAGGGCGGCGGCCGGGCCTTCGGCCATCGAGACGGCGACCGCCCGGTTCAGCTCGACGACCGGCGACGGCGCCACCCAGGACAGCACGGTGTAGAGCGCGGCGATGCGCGGCCAGTCCGTCTCCTCCGACGTCCGGGCCCGGGCGTGGGCGGCGGCGATCGCGGCCTGCACGGCGTACGGCTCGGCGCCGCCGCCCAACTGCTCGGCCCGGGCCAGGCCGGCCAGACCGCGGTGGATGAGCAACTGGTCCCAGCGGCCGCGGTCCTGGTCGAGCAGGGTGACGATGGCGCCGTCCGGGCCGGTGCGTGCCCGCAGTCGCGAGGCCTGCAACTCCATCAGGGCCAGCAGGGCGTGCACCTCGGGTTCGTCCGGCACGAGCGCGGCCAGGACCCGGCCCAGCCGCATCGCCTCGTCGCACAGCGCCGGCCGCACGAGGTCCTCGCCAGCGGTGGCCGAGTAGCCCTCGTTGAAGACGAGGTAGATCACGGCCAGCACCGAGGCCAGCCGGGGGGCCAGCTCGTCGGCACCCGGCGTCTCGAAGCCCACCCGCGCCTCGGCCAGCGTGCGCTTGGCCCGGACGATGCGCTGGGCCATGGTCGTGGTGGGCACCAGGAACGCGCGTGCGATCTCGTCGGTGGTGAGGCCGGCCAGCATCTTCAGGGTCAACGCGGCCTGCGCCTCGGGCGTGAGCACCGGATGGCAGGCGGTGAACATCAGCCGCAGCACGTCGTCCTCTACCGGCTCGGGCAGCTCGAGCTCGTCGGCGTCGGGCAGCTCGCGGCCGAGCAGCTCGACCTTGCCGGCCAGCGTGACGTCCCGGCGGATCTCGTCGACCGCCCGGCGCCTGGCCACGGTCGTCAACCAGGCGCCCGGGCGGTCGGGGATCCCGGACGTCGGCCACTGCTCCAGGGCGGCCACCAGCGCCTCCTGAGCGAGGTCCTCGGCCCGTCCGACGTCGTGGACGACCCGGGCCAGGCCGGCGATCAGGCGGGCCGCCTCGATCCGCCAGACCGCCTCGACCGCGCGGTGGGCGGCAGTGCTGGTCACCCGGCGGAGGTAACCGCACCGCCGCCCACCCGAGCAACCCGGCTAGCCGTGCTGCTCGGCCCCCGTGGCCTCCATCCGGGCCACCCGCTCGCGCTGCTCGGGGGTCAGCTCGTCGCCGAAGTCCCCGGCGTCCAGGAACGGCCGGATCTCGATCTCGAACCCCTCACCCATGGTGTTCGGGCAGCGCTTGAACCACTCGACGGCCTCCTCCTTCGAGCCGACCTCGACGATCCAGTAGCCGGCCACCAGCTCCTTGGTCTCGGCGAACGGCCCGTCGATCACCGTGCGCTCGTTGCCAGTGAACCGCACGCGGACGCCGGCCGAGCTCGGCTTGAGGCCGTCGGCCGCGAGCAGGATGCCGGCCTTGACCAGCTCCTCGTTGAAGGCGATCGCCGCCGCCACGTCCTCGGGCTTCGGCGGCGTCCCGGCCTCGGAGTCCGGCGTCGCCTTCATCATCACCATGAACCGCATCGTCATCCCCTGCTCGTGCCTGCCCGGGCCCCGCTCGTGGTGACCGGTCCGAACCCGCGCTCGCCAGTGCGTCGAACGACCGGACGCGGATTCGACATCGTCCTCGACCACGCTCAAGGGCGGGATACGCCCCAGCTCAGCCGTGTGGACCACCCGGTGATCGTGTCGGGGTGGGATCGGTCGGCCGCGGCGCTGTGGGTCCGCAGCTTCCCGCTCGACCCTTGATCCGCTTCAGGGTGGAGAGTCGTTCTCGTCGTTGACGACGAGGAGAGGCGCGGATGGAAGACGACGTGATGGCCCGGGTGACCGCGGCCGTGGAGCGCGGGCGGGCCGGCGAGCAGGCCGCCGCCCGGCAGGAGCTGGAGGCGATGTGGGCCGAGGTCGAGCGGGGCGGGGGCGACGACTTCCACCGCTGCGTGATCGCGCACTTCGCGGCCGACCTCCAGGACGACGAGCGCGACGAGCTGATGTGGGACGAGCGCGCCCTGGCCGCGGTCGACGGCGTGAGCGACGAGCGGGCGCAGGAGTTCGATGCGTCGTTGCAGGTCCGCGGGTTCATGCCGTCGCTGTACCTGAGCCTCGCCGACGATCACCGGCGCCTCGGTGACGCGAACCGCGCCCACGACTTCCTCGGGAAGGCGCGAGCCACGGTCGATGCGCTGGGTGACGACGCCTACGGCGACCTGGTCAGGGGCGCCCTGGACAAGGTGAGCCGGGCGCTGGCCGAGGGTTCGACCGAGCGGCTGCCACCCGACTGACGTCGCCTCCAACCGGGCGGGTCAGGCCCGCCCTCCCCGGCCGGGCGAGCCCGGGGCGGCTGCGTGCCGGCCGGCACCCCCTGCCGGCCGACACGTTCCCGGTCACCCGTCCCAGGTGACCGGGAGGCTCTTGACCCCGTAGATGTCCGCGGTCTCCGGGCGCAGGGCGACCTCGTCGGCCGGAACGGCCAGGCGCAGCGTGGGGAAGCGGCCGACCAGCGCGGGGAACGCGACCCGCATCTCGACGCGCGCGAGCTGCTGACCCAGGCACAGGTGGATGCCGTGGCCGAACGCCAGGTGCCCGCTGGGCTCCCGGTGCAGATCGAGCGCGTGGGGGTCGGTGAAGCGCTCCGGATCGCGGTTGGCGGTGTTGAGCGAGAGGATCATCCGGTCGCCGGCCCTGATGGTCCGGCCGCCCAGCTCGACGTCCTCCAGCGCCGTGCGCCAGAACGTCTTGGCGACGCTCAGGTACCGCAGCAGCTCCTCCACGGCCCGGTCGGCGAGCGTGGGATCGGCGCGCAGCGCGGCCAGCTGCGCCGGGTTCTGCAGCAGCGCGAAGGTGCCCAGCGCCAGCATGTTCGCGGTGGTGTCGAGGCCGGCCGCCAGCAGGATCAGGCTCATCCCGCGCAGCTCCTCGTCGGTGAAGTCGTGGCCGGTGAGCTCGCTGAGCACGTCGTCGGTGGGGTTCGCGCGCTTGGCGACCACCAGCTCCGCGAGGTACTGCTGGGTCGCGGTGTAGGCCGCGACCAGGTCCTCGTCGCTGGTCTCCCCGTTCATGAACTTGTCGATGTTCTCCTGGAAGGAGCCGCGGTCGGCGTACGGCACCCCGAGCAGCTCGCAGATCATGATGGCCGGGATGGGCTTGGCGAACGCGGTCACCAGGTCCGTCGGCGGACCGGCCACCGCCATGGCGTCGAGGTGCTCGGCGGTGATCTGCTCGACGCGCTCGGTGAGCAGCCGCATCCGCCGGGCGGTGAACTTGCCGGCCAGCGGCTTGCGGTAGCGGCTGTGCTGAGGTTCGTCCGTCAGGAGGAACTCGCCGGGCGGCGCCGGCGGGATCTCCATGTCGCCGAAGTCGATGGTCGGGTGCAGCATGAGCTCCTTGCGCGAGCTGAACCGCGGGTCGGCCAGGATCGACCTGATCAGGTCGTACCCGGTGACCAGCCAGCCGGGCTTGCCGCCGGGGAAGGTGTAGGGGCTGATCGGGCCGTGCTCGCGGGCCTCGATCAGCTCCCGGGGCGGGTCGAAGGGGCAGCCCGGCTCGCGCGCGGCCGGCAGGGTCGTGACGGTCTGTTCCATGGTCGTTCCTCTCGATCCGATGCGGTGGGACGCGCGGGTCAGCGGGTGGACTCGCGGTTGAACAGCTTCTTCGCCCAGAGGTAGCCGCCGAGGGCGATGACGGCGCACCAGCCGACGGCGAGGGCGGCGCTGGTGCCCATCGGCGTGCCCATCAGCAGGCCGCGGATGGTCTCGATGAGCGGGGTGAACGGCTGGTACTCGGCGAGCCAGCGCAGCGCGGTGGGCATCGAGTCGGTCGGGACGAACCCGCTGCCGAGGAACGGGAGCAGCAGCAGCGGCATGCCGACGTTGCTCGACGCCTCGACGGTCTTGCTGGCCAGACCCAGCGCGACCGCCAGCCAGATGAAGGCGAAGGCCATCATCACCAGGACGGCGGTGAGGACCAGCCAGTCGACGAGGTCCGCCGAGGGCCGGAAGCCGATGAGCAGCGCGACGCCGATGACCGCCGCGATGCTCAGCATCGTCTGGACGAGGCTGCCGACGACGTGCCCGGTGAGGACCGAGACCCGGGCGATGGCCATGGTCCGGAACCGGTCGACGATGCCCTCGGTCATGTCCATGGCGACCGAGATGCTGGTGCCCTGGACCGCGGCGGTGATCGTGATCAGGATGATCGCCGGGGTGACGTAGTTGACGTACTCGGCCCGTCCGCCGCCTCCATCGACCCCGGCGCCGCCGAGCCCGGCGCCGAGCGTGCCGCCGAGGACGTAGACGAACAGCAGCAGGAACACGACGGGCATCGCGATGAGCGTCACCGTCATGGACGGGTAGCGCGCCATGCGCTTGAGGTTGCGGCGCAGCATCGTCGCCGAGTCGGTCAGTGCGTACGACACGGTGCTCATGGCGTGGCCACCTTCTCGGTCCGGGGGGTGCCGGTGAGGGCGAGGAAGACGTCGTCGAGGTCGGGGGTGTGCATGCTCAGCGAGTCGACCTCGACCGCGTTCTCGTCGAGCCGGTCGAGCAGGGCCTTCAGCGACCGGACGTTGCCGTCGTGCGGCACCCGCAGGGCGAGCGCCTCGCTGTCGCGGGACACCTGGCCCACGACGCGCGCGGCGGACTCGAGGTCGCGGACGTCGGCGAAGCGCAGCAGGACGTGGCCGCCGGGGATGCGCCGCTTGAGCTCGTCCGCCGTGCCCTCGGCGACGATCCGGCCGTGGTCGAGCACCGCGATCCGGTCGGCGAGCTCGTCGGCCTCCTCCAGGTACTGGGTGGTGAGGAAGATCGTGACGCCGCCGGCCACCAGGTCGCGCACGATCTGCCACATGCCGCGGCGGCTGCGCGGGTCCAGCCCGGTGGTCGGCTCGTCGAGGAAGATCACCTCGGGCGAGCCGACCAGGGTCATCGCGAGGTCGAGCCGGCGGCGCATCCCGCCGGAGTAGGTCGCCGCCGGCTTCCCGGCCGCGTCGCCGAGGTCGAACCGGTCGAGCAGCTCGGTGGTCCGGCGCCGGCCCGCGGCCCGGCCGAGGTGGTGCAGGTCCGCCATCAGGATCAGGTTCTCCCGGCCGGTCAGCAGGCCGTCGACCGCGGAGAACTGGCCGGTGACGCCGATCGCCGCGCGCACCGCATCGGCCTCGGCGGCGACGTCGTGGCCGGCCACCCGCGCGCTGCCGCCGCCGGCGCGGATGAGGGTGGACAGGATCTTGACCATGGTGGTCTTGCCCGCGCCGTTGGCGCCGAGCAGCGCGAAGACGGTACCCCGCGGGACGTCCAGGTCGATCCCGTCGAGGACGACGAGGTCGCCGAACGACCGGCGCAGTCCGGTCGCCGTGATCGCCGACCGGGATGGTGTGGTCATGACGGGCCCTTCCGGGAGGAGGTCTGGTCGGAGCGGCGGACGGTGATGTCGCCGAAGGAGGTGTGCGCACGCACGGCGACGGTCGTCTCCGACGGCTCCGGTTCCCGACCGGTGCCGTCCAGCGCGTTGTGGACCCGCCCGTAGGCGGTCTTCAGGTCGAGCCACGCGGTGGTGCCCGCGGCGACCCCGATCTCGAGGTCGCCGGTCGCGGTCTGCAGGGTGACCGAGTCGTGCACGACCTCGCCGATCCGGATGCTCCCGTTGGAGGTCTTGGCGTCGACCCCCGCGGCGGCCCGTTCGACGCTGATGTCGCCGTTGGCCGAGCGCACGCGCACTTCGCCGGTGACGGTGCCGAGGGCGGTGTGGCCGTTGGAGTTCCTGACCACCGCGGTGCCGCCGACCTCGCCGATCCGCACCCGGCCGCTGCCGGTGGTGACCTCGACGTCGCCGTCGACCGTGTCGACCTCGACGTTGCCGAGGGTGTTGAGGCGCAGCGGGCCCGTCCGGTCGAGGTGGAAGTGCCCGACCGACGCCTTGAACTGGCACGCCGCCAGTTCGCCGGTGCCGCGGAACTCCCCGGACGTCAGCTCGCCGTGCACCTGCGAGCCGGCGGGGAGTTCGACCAGCACGTCGACCGACCTGGTCTTCTTCGAGAAGTTGAGGGCGAGGGACCGCGGCCCGCGGACCGTCAGCGCGCCGTCGGCGTACTCGACACGGGTCTGCTGGGCGGCCTTGACGTCGGAGTCGTCGGATTCGTCGCTCGGCCGTACCTCGACGACGGTGTCGCCCCGGTCGCTCGCGACGAGGTGCACGGCACCGGCGTAGAGCTCGATCGTGGCGGAGATCGGTTCCGGAGTGGCGAAAACAGGCATGGCTGTCCCCTCGGAGTGGGTCGGAAGAACATCCCCGCTGGTAGGGGAGGTGTCTCGGGTTGCTGAGCTAGCGCGCCCAGCCGGTGAAGCGCTGCGCGCTGCGGGCGCCGCGCAGGTCGGGACCGTGGTCGCGTTCCGCGGCCCGCAGCGCGGTCGAGCCGGCCCGGACCAGCCACGCGTTGAGCGATCGGCCCTCCCGGCCCGCCGCCTCCTCGAACGCGGCCTTGAGCTGCTCGGGAAGGCGGAAGTTGATCCGCACCGCCGGGCGGTCGTCGAGGCCGGCGACGGCGTCGTCGGCCGGAGCCGCCCCGGCATCCGGGGTGTCCGCCGGCGGTGGCTCCACCGGCTGGGGAGTCACGACGAACCTCGGGTCACGTCCCCGCAGGTGCACCTGGACCGAGCCGGGGGCCAGCTCCTGGGTGATCTCGTCCGCGGCGGCCGACAGCGCCTCCAGCAACGTGAGCCGGATCGCCGACTCCATCGACGCGGTCAACCGCTCGACCACCGCACCGGCGTCGTCGCCGCTGGCCTCGGCGGCGGTCAGCAGTTCGCGACCGAGGGAGGCCACGTACGGGGTCAGATCCATGGCGTCATTGTGGCACACCATGGCACCACCTTCAAGCCATATTGGCTCAGCTTGGCGCCAACATGGCTCAACTCCGTGCTCGGGTCTGGACCGATCAGTCGGAACCGGCCCGGCCGGGTGTCGATCGGTGGGTGCGGCCGTTCGACGTATCCGGAGGGCGAGCTGACCTACGACCAGGAGGAGCCATGCGGGAACTGATGGTGGACGTGTTCAGCACCGTGGACGGGTTCGGGGGCGGCGGTCCGCGGTCGGCCCCGTACTGGGGCTACGGCGCGCCGGGGCTGGACGGCTGGGTGGCGGCGCAACTCGCGACCGACCACGTGATGCTGATGGGGGCGACGACCTACCGGCAGATGGCCGAGGTGGTCGCGTCCGACCAGGACCCGTCCTTCGCGAGGATGGCCGAGCTGCCCAAGATCGTCTTCTCGTCGACCCTCCAGCCGCCGCTGAGCTGGGCGAACACCACGGTCGTGAGCGAGCCGGTGGAGACCGCCGTGCCGGCGCTGAAGGCCGCTGCGGACGGGCTGCAGATGCGCACGATCGGCAGCCCGGCGCTGGCGCGCAGCCTGTTCGAGCTGGGCCTGGTCGACCGGGTGCGGGTGATGGTCTTCCCGATGATCCACGGGGCGGCCGGGGAGGGCCCGCTCTTCGGCGGGCTGCCCACCCTCGACCTGACCCTGGTCGGCACGACCGTGCTCGACGACCGCCTGGTCCTGCTCGACTACCGGGTGGCGGACGGGCCGGTGACCGGCGGGTAGTCGCGCCCGGGACGGCCGGACGGCCGGCCCGGGAGCGCGCTCAGGCGGGTGGCACCGGATCGGCGCCCAGGACCCCGCCGACGACCGTCCGCACCATCCGGCGCACGGCGTCGGGGGTCGGCCGAGCGCCGGTCCGGTCGGCGAAAAGCAGGTGACCGGCCCCGATCAGGGTGGCGGCGAGGGTGTCCACGTCGGCGCCCGCGGCGATCCGGCCGAGGTCGCGCTCGGCGGCGAGGTAGCCGGCCATCATCTCGGCGGCCTCGGTGAGCACCGGGACGCCGGCCGGCCAGGTCGGGCGCAGCCGGGCGCGCAGTTCGTCCCGGAAGCTGACCAGGGCGACGACCGCCACCGCGACCGACCCGAACAGCGCGGTCAGCGCGTCGGCGAGGTTGTCGACCACCTCGCCCGAGCCCGCCGATCCGCGCAGGGCCGCGGCCTGGTCGTCCATCCGGTGCACGCGGTCGAGGACGAAGTCGGCGAGGAAGGCGTCGAAGTCGGCGAAGTGGCGGTGCAGGACGCCCTTGGCGCAGCCGGCCTCCTCGGTGACCGCGCGGCTGGTCAGCGCCTCCGGCCCGGCCCGCTGCAGGACGCGCCCGGCGGCGTCGAACAGTTGCTGGCGCACGTCGCGGAGCGCGACCCCGGTCGGCATCGGTGCGGCCACCTTTCCGGATTCCCTAGTGGGCGCTTGCCCACTAGGGTGGGCGCATGCCCACTCTACCGCCGGACCGGGTTCACACCCCCGTCACCCTCCATCGCGACCGGCAACTCGCGGAGGCCTTCGGCGCCGAGGCCGAGCGCTACGACCGGGCCCGGCCGGGCTACCCGGACGCCCTGGTGGACCGGATCGTCGCCGAGAGCCCCGGGCCCGACGTCCTGGACGTCGGCATCGGCACCGGCATCCAGGCCCGGCAGTTCCGGGCGGCTGGCTGCGCGGTGCTCGGCGTCGACCCCGACCCGCGGATGGCCGAGGTCGCCCGCCGCGGCGGCATCGAGGTCGAGGTGGGGACGTTCGAGGGCTGGGACCCGGCCGGCCGGACCTTCGACGCCGTCGTCGCCGCCCAGGCCTGGCACTGGGTCGACCCGGCCGCGGGTGCCGCCAAGGCGGCCCGGGTACTGCGGCCCGGCGGACGGCTGGCGGTGTTCTGGAACGTCGGCCAGCCCGCGCCCGACGCGGTGGCGGCCTTCGCGGCGGTCTACGCCCGGGTCCTGCCCGGGCTGCCGATCTACGACCCGGCCAGGACCGCCCTGGAGGCGTACGCGGCGTTCTTCACCGACGCGGCCGACGGCATGCGGAGCGCGGGTGCGTTCGGCCGGCCCGAGCAGTGGCGGTACGACTGGGCGCGGACCTTCACCCGCGACGAGTGGCTGGACCAGGTGCCCACCCTGGGCGGGCACAACCGGCTCCCGGTGGCCACCCTGGAGGAACTGCTGACGGGCATCGGCGACGCCGTCGACGAGGTGGGTGGCAGCGTGCCGATGAGCTACACCACGGTGGCGGTCACGGCCGTCACGGGGACGCCGCCCACCCGGTAGGGCTCAGTAGCCGACGTACGACCCGGAGGCGTTGGTGCGGCCGCCGGCCTCGAGGGTCTCGATGCCGTACCGGTCGATCATGTAGTTGACCCCGGCGGTGATGTTGGCGATCGGGTCGGTGATCGGGCGGTCGGCCAGGCTCGGGTCGACGAACGCCTCGAACGTCGACGGGATGGTCTGCATCAGGCCCTGCGACGGGGTGCCGGCGCGGGCGTTGCTGTCCCAGTTGTTGATCGCCCGGGGGTTCCCGCCGGACTCCTTCATGATCACGTTCTTGATCCCGGGAGCCAGGTCCTGGGGCAGGTCCAGCACGTCCAGGGCCTCGGCGATCCAGCCGTCCACGCCGCCTTCGGCGATCAGCGCGTCGAGGCGCTCGCGCTCCACCCGCTCGGCCTCCTCGCGGGCCAGCTGCTCGGCGAGCTGCTGGGCGAGGTCGGCGCCCTTGCCCAGCTTGGCCAGGTGCTCGTCGGCCGCGGCGAAGCCCTCGCCGGCCAGCTCGTAGGTCACCGGCACCAGCGAGGGCAGGGCGGTCTCGCCCTCGGCCAGGGTCAGCACGGTGCTGGCCGCGGCGAGGGTGGTGTCGACGTGCGCCTCGTCCGCGTTCGCCACCGGGGCGCCGGCGTCGGTCAGGAACGGGACGAAGGTCGAGAACGTGCCGGTGGCGACCGCGCCGACCGCGGCGGCGGAGGCCAGCACGCTGGTGCGGAGCCGGGGAGCGGCGGGGGCGGAAGCACGGGCGATGAGCTGGGTGGCCGGGATGGAACCCGACGCCTGACGTGCATGCCGACCACGGGGGGAGCGGTGACCCGACACAGACCTGCCTCTCAGCGCTGGGGGAGCGAGCCGCTCACCGCGCTTCCGGCCGGGGGGAACCGTCGAGCTGTCTCGGGGGAGCGACAGCGCGTTGCGCATGTGATCGGATCGTGACGCTTGGCGAGAACCTTACGAGGAGTTCTCCTCGTTGGACAAGACGCGGGACTGCCTGCTGGCGCACCTGACCTGCCGTTCGTCGGGTCTGCGGTCGCCGGAGGGCCCCGCCGGTGCCGGGGCCAGCGGTCACCCGGTGCGACGAGCGGGCTAGTCGGCGTCGTCGCGCTCGCGCAGCGCCCGGAGTTGCGCCACCAGGTCGTCCAG
>JASLAP010000685.1 GCA_030147065.1 Pseudonocardia sp.
GGCAACGCCAACCTGGTCCCCACCGACGTGAACGGGATCGCGTTCTCCCGCTCCGCCGGCCAGGTGCTCAACATCGCCTACCTCAACCCCGCCGCCGTCACCGAGGGCGGGTTCTTCCCCCGCGGCGTCAACGGCGAGATCGACATGAGCGCCGACAACGCCTGATCGACACCCCGCGACGGGCGGGCCGGCGCGACCCGAGGGTCCGCCGGCCCGCCCGTCCCGGCCTCAGGGTCTGATCACGTCTCCGGCGCTCCTGACGCCTCGGCGGTGTCACCGGCCTCACTGCATTGATCGGTACCGGGGCTGCGTCTGCGGCGCCACTGCTCGGCCTTCGACTGCACCGCACCTGCCGTGCGATCGATGCCCGCGACACCACCGTCGACAAGCCGGCCCCCCAGGGCCCGCACGGACCGACCGGCGTCGACCACGCCCGTCCGCGCAGCGTTCAGCGCGTCCCGGGCCGACGGGTCGGCGATGGGCTCCCAGCCCCGCACCTGCATGCCTCTGGCCGTCACGAACCCGTCGAGCGCCTTCCGCAGCTCCTCGACGTGGCGCTTGGCCCGGCGCCCGCTCCACTTGCGGTGGAACTCCAACGCTCGCAGCGCGCCGTACCCGCTCAGCGCCGTGCGCAGGTTCTCGGCCAGCAGGCCGTCGGCTCGCAGGTGATCGGCCAGAGTGGCGTGGGCATCGGCCACCGCGGCGTCGAGGAGGTGCGGCTCGCGGTCCTGGATCCGCTGGATCCGCAGCCGCTGCCACAGGTAGAGCGACTGCTCGGCGGTCACCAGCAGGTCCAGCACCTCGGCGAGCCGCCCGTCGCGTGCCACCCGGTCCAACCGGTCGGCACGCTCAGCGACCGGCAGATCCGGCGGCAGGTCGCCGACCAGCCGCACGGCGTAGTCGCGCAGCCGCTCAACCCCCACCTCCAACGCGGGCCCCAGAGGGGCGACGGCCGACCAGTCGGTGTCCGACAGGTCCGCACCCTCGTCGAGCTGACTCACCCGGCGACGGAGCACGCCGTGGTGACCCCGGACATCACCGGCACGATGCGCGCCCGCCAACCGCAGGATCTCGTCGGTCGCCGCCTCCACGCGTTCGACAGCCTCGATGATCTCCCGGGTCGATGCGTCGATGGCCGCCCGCACAGCGACCGTCGCGAGGACCGTGGCCGGACCGCCGGCGAGCAGCAGCCGGGGATCAACGGCCCGGTTCCCGACGATGCGCCCGTCAGCACCCTGTTCCCACAGGCGCAGCACGGTCCTGCCGCCGTTGCCGGGATCCACCGCACGGCGGGCTCGGACGTACTGCGCCGCTCCGGCCGCGACGCAACCCAGGTCAGCCGCCGCAGACAGGGCCGATGCCCGGTCGGCACCGCTGAGCTCGCTCCGCTCGACGGACGCAGCCGCATCCGGCTCCCACCCGGCGACGAACGCCGCCACGGCATCCGCCGTACCGACGACCAACGCGCCGTTGGGGTCCTCGGCCACGAGGACGACTCCGTCGGTCGCTGGGCCGGCTGGCTCAGAGCGCTCCACGTTGCGTCCCCTCCTCCACGTGCGGTCATCGGCCGACGACCTGCCGGCAAGAGCATCCACGACCCGTCCCGGAGCCGATGTCGGGGAGTCCAGGAGGAATGCCGCCGGCACCCGTCGGGTTGGCCCGGGATATGACCGACACCACTCCGTTCGACCCGCACGCCCTGCTCGCCGAGAGCCGGATCGCCGTCCTGGCGACCATCAAGTCCGACGGCCTCCCCCAGCTCTCCCCCGTCACGCCGTTCTACGACCGGGCGGCCGGCGTCGTCCGGGTGTCGATGACCGAGGGCCGGGCCAAGACCCGCAACCTGCGCCGGGACCCGCGGGCGGCGCTGGAGGTGACCAGCGCGGACGGCTGGGCGTGGGCCACCGCGGAGGGCGCGGTCACCCTCACCGGCCCGGGCACCGACCCCGACGGCCCCGAGGTGCAGGCGCTGGTGGACTACTACCGCGCCGCCGCCGGCGAGCACCCGGACTGGGACGAGTACCGCGCCGTGATGGTCTCCGACCGCCGGGTGCTGATGACGATGACCGTCGACAAGGTCTACGGCGAGCGGATCCGGTAGGCCCACCCCGTCGAGAACGACGTTGCGGTGAGTGTGGACCGTCCAATCAGCAGCAACGTCGTTCTCGACGGGTCCGGGGGAGCGCCATTCGTCGCGGCGAGCCAGCCGGTCGTCGACCGGCCGGCGGTATCCGGACAGCGACCGGCTGTCGGGACGCTGCACGGTCGGGTGATCCGGGGTCCACTCGACCGTGTGGCCACGGTCAACGCAGAGGTACAGCGGCTGCCCAACCAGTAGATCCACGGTTGTGCTTCCGGCACGAACGGGTGAATTTCCGGTTGCTAGAGTCCGACGCCATGACGACGGCGGAGCGGCAGGTCGTGGTTCCCCGCCCCGGCGCCGTGCCCCGGGCGGAGACCCGGCCCAGGGCACTCGGGAACCTCGCGCCCGCTCACCGGGACGGCCTCGCGCTCGTCCTCAGCTCCGGGCTGACCTCGGCGGTCGGCCTGCTCTACTGGGTGCTCGCGGCCCGACTGTTCAGCCCGTCGGTGATGGGCGTCAACCAGGTCGCGCTGTCGACGATGATGCTGCTGGGCAGCGTCGCGCACCTCAACCTGACCTACGCGCTGCTGCGGTTCGTACCGGTGGCCGGGCTGTCGGCGCGGCGGCTGGTGGTGATCGGCTACGCGGCCGCGGCCACCTCGGCGGCCGCCATCGGCGGCGTCTTCGGCGCCGGCGCCCCGCTGTGGGCCCCGGAGCTGGTCGAGGGCATGGGCCAGGGCCGGCTGATCGCGTTCTTCGTGGTCGCCACGCCGATCTGGTCGATCTTCGTGATCCAGGACTTCGTGCTCACCGCGGTCCGCCGGGCGACGATCGTGCCGGCGGAGAACGCGGTGTTCGCGGTGCTGAAGATCGCCACGCTGGTGGTCGCCGCCCTGATCGCGGTCCCCGGCGGTATCGCGGTGTCCTGGGTCGCCTCGACCGCGGTCATCATCCTGGCGGTCAACGCCTGGCTGCTGCTGCGCGTGCTGCCCGCGCACGGCCGGGCCACCGAGCACGACGCCCAGCCGATCACCCTGGGCAGCTTCACCCGGTTCATCCGGGCCGACTACGCCGGCGCGGTGCTGTGGCAGTGCGCGCTGTTCGGCCTGCCGTTCCTGGTGCTCGCCCGGCTGGAGGCCGCGGACGCCGCGGTCTACGGCATCGTCTGGACGATCTCCCAGTCGCTGTACCTGGTGTCCTCGGGCATGGGCCAGTCGATGGTCGCGCACAGCGCCGCCGACCTGGCCGGGCTGGAGAAGGCCCGCAAGGCGATGGTGCGCCGGGCACTGGTGCTGGTCGTGCCGGTCGCGGCCGTGGTGGCGATCGGCGCGCCGCTGTGGCTGTCGGTGTTCGGCGAGCACTACGCCCGGTACGGCACCGTCGCGCTGATCCTGGCCGCGCTCTCGGCCATCCCGAACGTGATCACCGCGTCCACGGTCAACGCGGCCCGGGTCCGGCAGCGGATGGGCGTGCTGTTCGGGGTGCCGGCCACGGTGTCCCTCTCGGTGATCATCGGCTCCTGGGTGCTCATGCCGCACCTGGGCATCGCCGGGGTCGGGCTGAGCTGGCTGATCGCCCAGACGCTGATGGCCACCGGCATCCTGATCGCCACCGCGCCCTGGCTGCCGCCGCTGCTGAGCACCCGCATCGACGCCGTGCGCACCGCCGCCCTGGTCCGCCGGGTCCGCCCGCTGGCCCTCGCGCACAACGACGAGTCGGTGGAGAACTGGGTGCTCGGCGAGGTCATCGCCGGCAAGTCCGACTGCGTGGTCGTCGACTTCAAGAACCTCGACGGCGGCCCCGGCGCCCTGCTCAAGGCCGCCGACAGCGTCAAGGGCCGCACCCAGCTGCTGCGCCAGACCGAGGTGCTCGGCGAGCTGCACGCCGACCCCCGCCTGGGGGCGTGGCGGTCGCTGATCCCCCGCGTCGAGCGGGCCGGCTACGTCGGGGGCAGCTACTGCGTCGTCGAGTCGCGGCTGCCCGGCGACCGCGGCGTGGGGGCCCTCTACGACCTGTCCCGCACCCGGGCCTTCCGCTCCAGCGCGATCGCCACCATCTCCGAGTTCCACCGGCTCACCTCCACGCCGGTCGTCGCCGGGGACGCGGAGCTGACCCGCTGGGTGCACGAGCCGATGGCCGAGGTCGTCGCCGCGCTGCCGCGGGCGCACCGGCCCGCCGCGCTGACGCTGGCCGACCAGCTGGCCGACCGGATCCGCGGCCGGGTCGTGCCGCGCGGCTGGGCGCACGGCGACTACACCCCGGACAACGTGCTGACCAACCAGGCCGGCCAGGTCATCGCGGTCGTCGACTGGTGCCAGGCCGACGAGCTGGGCATGCCGCTGCTGGACGTGATCGGCTTCCACCTGGTGGCCACGTTCATGGTCAGCAAGGGCGAGGAGCTCGGCGCGATCGTGATGGACCGGCTCTCCGACATCCGCCCCGCCGACGCCCAGCTGCTCGCCCGCACCCAGCGGATGCTCGGCGGCGACGTGCTCGACAGCCGCGTGGTCATGGTCATGGGCTGGTTGCAGCACGTGGCGCACAACATCGAGAAGTCGCCGCAGTTCTCGGCCAACCCGCTGTGGGTGCGGCGCAACCTGGTGCCGGTCGTGCAGGGCGCCCCGGAGCTGCTCACCCGCACCGTGATGGCGAACCTGCCGCGCCAGCGCACCGCCCCGCTGGTCCTCCCGTCGCCGCAGCGGCGGCAGATGACCCCCTGACCGACCCGCCACCCGGGGCTGCCCGCGCCGCCCCGGCCGAGCATTGCGATGATGGGCGCGGTACCGGCGGGTCCCCCGACCCGGTGCCGCCGGGTGGGCCCGTCACCGTCCGCACCCGCAGCACCGCCCGGCCGGGGCCGGGCCCCGCACAGAAGGTTCCCGGATTGTCGATCTCCACGCGGATCCGTCGGCTGACCCCCGGCGTCCGGACGCCGGCCGGGGACGGCCCGGCCACCGCGGACACCCCGCCCGGACCCCGCCCGCAGTGGCGGCGCGTGCTCGGCCGGACGGTCACCGGTCTGGCCGCCCTGCTGGTCTTCGCCGCCCTGGTCGTCCCGGACGAGCTGGCCGTGCTGACCCCGGCGGCGTTCCTCCGGATCCCGGTGGAGGCGCTGGTCGTCACCGGGCTGGTGCTGCTGCTGCCGTCGCGGACCGGCCGCGTGCTGGCCGCCGTCCTGGGCGGGCTGCTCGGCCTGCTGACCGTGCTCACCGCGCTGGACATGGGCTTCGTCGCCGCGCTGGACCGCCCGTTCGACGTCCTCGAGGACTGGGCCCTGCTCGGCAACGCCGTGGACCTGCTGGCCGGGTCGACCGGCGAGGCCGGGGCGACCGCCGCCGCGGTCGGGCTGGCGGTGCTGGCGGCCGCGGTGGTGGTGCTGCTGGCCCTGTCCGGGGTGCGGCTGGCCGGGCTGGTCGGGCGGCACCGGCAGCCCGCGACCCGCACGATCGCGGTGCTCACCGTCGGCTGGCTCGGTCTCGCCCTGGTCGGCGTCCAGCTCGTGCCCGGCGTGCCGGTCGCCGCGGGGGCCGCGACGGGCGTGGCCGTCGACCGGCTGCGGCAGGTCGACGACGGGCTGCGGGACCGGGCCGCGTTCGCCGAGGCCGTCCGGGTCGACGAGTTCCGCGACGTCCCGGGCGAGGAGCTGCTGACCGCGCTGCGCGGCAAGGACGTCGTGATCACGTTCGTGGAGAGCTACGGGCGCTCCGCGCTGGAGGACCCCGAGTACGCCGGCGAGATCGGCGCCCTCCTCGACGGCGGCACCGCCCGGCTCGACGCGGCCGGCTTCGCCTCCCGCAGCGGCTTCCTGACCGCGCCGACCGCAGGCGGGGGCAGCTGGCTGTCGCACGCCACGCTGCTGTCCGGGCTGTGGGTGAACAGCGAGGCGCGCTACAAGGCCCTGGTCGAGACCGACCGGTTGACGCTGAACCGGGCGTTCCAGCGCGCGCAGTGGCGCACGCTCGGGGTGATGCCCGGGGTGACGATGGAGTGGCCGGAGGGGGAGTTCTACGGCTACGACCGGGTCTACGACACCCACTCCATGGGCTACCGCGGTCCCAACTTCGGCTGGGCGCCGATCCCGGACCAGTACACGCTGGCCGCCTTCGAGCGGCTGGAGCGCTCGGTGCCCGACCGGGCCCCGCTGATGGCCGAGATCCCGCTGGTCGCCAGCCACTGGCCGTGGGCGCCGCTGCCCGAGATGGTCGGCTGGCAGGAGCTGGGCGACGGGCACGTGCTCTGGTCGCAGCTCGAGGGCGGCAACAGCGTCGAGGAGGTGTGGGCCGACCCGGCGTGGGTGCGCACCGAGTACCGCCGCTCGATCGAGTACTCGCTGGAGAGCGTCATCTCCTACGTGCAGACCTACGGCGACGACGACCTGGTGATGATCGTGCTGGGCGACCACCAGCCGACCCCGGTGATCACCGGCGAGGACGCCAGCCGGGACGTGCCGATCACCGTGATCAGCCGGGACCCGGCGGTGCTGGAGCGGATCGGCGGCTGGGGCTGGGAGGACGGGCTCAAGCCCGGACCGCAGGCGCCGGTGTGGCCGATGGACGCCTTCCGCGACCGGTTCCTCAGCACGTTCAGCGACCGGGGCGAGCCGCCCGAGCCGCACTGAGCGGCGGCCTCACCCGACCGGCCGACCGGCGTCGACCGGCTCCAGCAGCCCGCGCTCGCGGACCGCGTCGGCGGCCAGGGTCTTGTACCCGACCTCCTCGAACAGCACGGTCAGCCGGTCCTCCTCCAGCGAGACCACCACGCCGTCGCCCCACTCGACGTGGCGCACCGAGCTGCTCACCGGGAACTCGGCGTCGTCGTCGAGGTCGAGCTCGCGCGCGGTGCCGGCGTCGCAGTTGTCGCAGTGCCCGCACGGCCCGGGCAGCTGGTCGCCGAAGTAGCCGAGCAGGAACCGGCGGCGGCAGTCGGTGGTCTCGGCGTAGCCGCGCATCATCTCGATCCGCGAGCGGGTCAGCTCCTGGTGGGTCTCGGCCACCTCGATCGCCTCCCGCACCGCCCGGGCCGGGGCCAGGTCCGGGTCGAGGTACTCCAGGCGCCCGGTCGCTGTGGTGCCGACGGCCCCGGCCTGCTCCAGCAGGTTCACCGCGCGGGTCCGCTTCGCCGCCGAGGCGTCGACCTCGTCCTTCAGCGCGCTCGCCCGGACCGGCTCGTCGAGCCGCTTCAGGGTCCGCGCCACCTGGCCGAGGACCTCCTCGGGGGCCTTGCTGGCGGTGAGGAAGCGTTGCAGGTGCAGGTCCTCGGGGCGGTAGCAGAGGGTGATCCGGGCTGGCTGGCCGTCCCGGCCGGCGCGGCCGATCTGCTGGTAGTAGGAGTCCAGCGACTCCGGCGTGGAGGCGTGCACCACGTAGCGGACGTCGGGCTTGTCGATGCCCATGCCGAACGCCGAGGTCGCCACGACCACGTCCAGCTCGTCGGCGAGGAACTGCTCGTGCACCCGCTCGCGGTCGGCCTTGCGCATCCCGGCGTGGTAGGCGGCGGCGCGCAGCCCCTCGGCCACCAGCTGCTCGGCGTAGGACTCGGCGTCCTTGCGGGTCGCCACGTACAGCAGGCCGCCGTGGGTGACCGGGTCGGCGTCCAGCTCGCGGACCCGGGCCACGACCTCGCGCCGCTTCTGGTCGTCGTCGATCGCGGTGACCACGGCCAGGTGCAGGTTGGGCCGGTCGAAGCCGGCGACCACCTCGCGGTGGTCGCGCAGCCCCAGCCGGGAGACGATGTCGCGGCGCACCGGCAGCGCCGCGGTGGCGGTCAGCGCGACCACCGTCGGGTGGCCGAGGCGGTCGATCACCGAGCCGAGCCGCAGGTAGTCGGGCCGGAAGTCGTGCCCCCAGGCCGAGACGCAGTGCGCCTCGTCCACCACGAACAGCGACACCCCCGCCCCGGCGAGCCGGTCCACCGTCTCGTCCTTGGCCAGTTGCTCCGGGGCCAGGAACAGGTACTCGGCCGTGCCCTCGCCGAACACGCGCCAGGCCCGGTCGCGCTCGGCGGCGCGCTGGGCGGAGTTGACCGCGACCGCCTCCGGCGCGCGGCTCTCCCCGATGCCCTCCAGCTGGTCCTGCTGCAGCGCCAGCAGCGGCGACACCACCACGGTCGGGCCGTCCAGCACCAGCGCGGGCACCTGGTAGATCGCGCTCTTGCCGTACCCGGTGGGCAGCACGGCGAGCACGTCGTGCCCGTCGACGATCGCCTCCATCGCGGTGCGCTGCTCGGGGTGGAGCTCCGACCAGCCGAACGTCCGCTCGGCCACCTGCTGCAGGTCCCTGATCCGCCTCGGCACGGCGCCGAGATACCCGGCGGTCCGCGGCGGAAACGGTCTCCCGGTGCAGGCGCGATAACCGGTGGCGCCCGGACGGGACGGCGCCCGGTCAACCGTCCGGTTCGCCCTCCATCTCGGCGAAGTCGTCGCGCAGCTGGGTGTAGGTGGCGATCTGGTGGGTCAGCGCGGCCCGGGTGAACCGGTGCGGGTCGGCCCGGCGCTCGCGGTGACCGCGCTCGGTCCAGAACGCGCTCGGGGGTAGCGCGTCGACGCCGTCGGGCAGCAGCCGCAGCGCCTCACCGGCGACGTCGATGGCGAACTGCCAGGCCAGCAGGGCGCGGTCCAGCAACGTCCGGTTGCCCGGGGCGGCGACCGCGGCCAGCTCGGCCTCGATCGCCTGCTCGGCGTAGCGCTCGGCGAGCAACCGCCACTGGCCGGCGTCGATGAGGGTGGAGGTGCCCGGGCCGAACCGGATGCCGGTGCGCCGGGCCTCGGCCAGGTCCCGGTGGGCGATCACGATGTCGAACGGTTCGAACGCCCCGCCCGCGCCGTCGGCGTGCAGGGTCCACCCGGTCGGGCCCTCGGTCAGCGTGGTCCAGCCGGCGGGGTCGCCGGGGTCGGCCTCGCCCAGCAGGCGGTCCACGCGCAGCAGGTCGAGGTAGAGGTGGGCCTCGACGATCGTGCGGGCGCGCAGCTGGGGCATGGTCCTCCTCCGGGGCCGATGGTAGGGCCGCCGGTCCGGGCTCCGCCCGCCCGTCCGCGCCGGCCGCCGGTCACCCGGCGTCCGGTGCGACCGGGCCGGGTCCCGCCGGGGGCGACCGACCGGCCGGCTCCGAGCGGTGCGCCCCGCCGTCCAACCGGATCGCGGTGCCGGGCGGGGTGCGGACGACCAGCCGATCGGCGTCGGCTCCGGTGCGGGAGCCGGTGACCAGCAGCTCGGGCCGGCTGCGGGCGGCCGTGAGCACATCCGCGGGCAGGACGCCGAAGGTCTGCGCGATCGCGGCCACCGAGCCGACCGGCTCCGGCACGGCGGCCAGCAGCGTGCCAATCGCCGCGGCCAGCCGGCCGATCTCCGGGCCGGCCAGCGCGGGCGCGGTACGACCCGGACCGTGCACACCGCTCGCCCGCAGGTAAGCCTCCACCGCCCGCGCCTCGACCGCTGCGACGACCGGCTCGGAGCCCGGCCGGATGCGGTCGTGGATCCTCGTGCTGGTGCCCCAGACCACCCCGTGGAGCACGTCCCCGGCGGCTGCCCACCCGGCCCCGCCGACGGGCCCGCCCGAGCTCCCGTCGTCGACCGAGCGCGCCCCGCTGAGCCACAGGCCGGCCGGCAGCACCTCCCGCAGCCGGGGGTGCGTCGTCCGCCGGCCCGCCGTCACCACCAGCCGGTCGTTCGCGACCGGCAGCTCGTCGACCCCACCGCCCGGGCGGGAGACCGGGACCTCGGTCCGCGGGAAGCCCAGCACCGCGGCGGCGCCTCCGGCGTCGAGATCGGTGAAGACGAGCGGCGCGGTCGGCAGGTCGCGGAGCCGTTGGTGCACGATCCGCACCACCGACAGGTCGAGCGGCTCGGCGAGCAGCCGGAGCTCGGCCATGGCTGCGCTGTCCGCCGCCCCCGACACCACGAGCTGCCGCGCGAGGTGGGCCCGGTCCGGCGCCGCCACGACCCACCCGGGCACCAGGTGCTCGCCGTCCGGCAGCAGCAGCCGGACCAGGACACGGGAGCTCGCCGCGGGGTCGGCGACCGGCTCGGTCACGTGCTGGTTGGTCAGGAGGTAGCCGACCTCGCCGTCGATCCGGTGCACGACGCCCGACCCCACGGACAACGTGCGGGCGACGCCCGGCACCAGCGGTCCGGGCACGATCAGCTTGACGACCCGCGCGGCCAGCGGGTGCAACTGCGGGCCGAGCTCGGGCGCCTGGAACGCCGGGGCCTCCCGACCGGCCGGCAGTTCGCGGAAACCGGTCGGCCGGGTGGCGCGCTCGCCTACGGCCTCCCGCAGCGGCCGCAGGTCGGACAGCGGGGCCAGCCGCGCGATCTCCGGCTCCGACAGCTCCGGGTGCTCGAGGTGCGCGAGCTCGTGGGCGAAGAGTGCGCGCCGGGCCGCTGCGGTGAGTGCTCCGGCCCGCAGCGCCTCGAAGACCTGCCGGTCGAGGTGGAGCCACCCGTCGGAGGCGGCCCAGACAGCCAGGTCGCCCGGGCCGCCCACGTCCGCGACCCGGGAGTTCAACCCGTCGACCACGCACACCCCCCGGCAGCCGGCCGTGCGCAGGGCGGTCGGGTCGAACCCGGTCAGTCCGGAGAGCACCGGATCGCCGGTGTCGATCCGGATGTCCGCCGCCGACCGCGCGACGACGTGGGCCACCCGCGCCGCCCCGCGCTCGGTGATCGGCTCCGCCGAGAACAGCGCGGCACCGCCCCGGTGGACCCGGTCGCCGGTGGGTCCGCGCAGTGCCGCCAGGACCCCGCGCGCGTGCGCGTCGTGCGCCCGCTCGTCGTGCCCGGTGGTGGCGTCCAGGTGGAAGCGCCGCTCGTGGTCGAGCACCCGGGCCCAGCCCGGGGCGTCCAGCCGGGCCAGCACCTCGGCCGGCACCACGATCACCCCGAGCCCGGAGGGCTCCCGCCAGCTGAACGCGACCAGCCGCCCGACCAGGTCCTCCGCGGCCGCAGCCGGCATGCCGCCGGCCCGCAGCCCCTCGACCACCTCGGCGGTACCGGGCGAGAACACCGTCTCGCCGGCGAGCAGGCCGGGCGGACCCCGTCCGGGGACGGCACCGAGCGGCCCGCCGGCCGGCACCGAGCCGGCCAGCAGGGCAGCCAGTGCCGCGCCGAGGGCCGCTGTCTGGTCGGACGTGTAGCCGCCGACCGCCAACGGACCGGCCCCCGGCGACACCCCGCTGGAGCCGGTCGGACCACCGGCCTGGACCTGCGGGCCCGGTCCCCACCTCGGGCCGGGGTACTCCGGTCCGGACGCGCGGCGCAACGTCCGCCCCTGCGGCTCGCCGTCCCCGGTCAGACCCCAGTCCCGGGCCCGCACGCCGGTGAGGTCCCCGTCGAAGGCCGTGAGGTAGCCGTGTCCGACGATCGGGCCGACCCGGAACGGGACGCCGACCGGCTTCCCGCCCCCCGGCCCGACGGGTCGCAGCTCGACGTAGCCGTGGAAGGTGACCAGGGGTGTGGTGGTGCTCCCCTCCTCGTTGTTCGTGGTCTCGGCCCGCAGGCCGGCCACGCCGGCTCCCCCGCGCCCGGTCTGCTCGCGGTGCGAGACGTTGCCGCTCAGCCCCAGGGCGCCGGTCCCCGCGGTGATCCCGCGCTCCGCCGGCAGCAGGTCGCTGATCGACCTGGACACCGACGCCTGGTGGGCCGCCCGGCTCACCGTGCGCATCTCGAGGGGGCGCTCGGCGATCACGGCGCGCTCGGCGAACAGGTCGGCCCGCAGGATCACGTCGACCTCGTGACCGGGGCGGTCCGGCAGCACGATGCGGCCCATCAGGTGCCCGTCCGGGGAGGCGATCCCGTCCAGGAAGGCGTTGCGCGAGTCCCGGGAGAAGAGTCCCCGCAGGATGGCCAGCTGGGCCCTGGTGACCGGGCCGAGCGGACCCCGGCCGGCCACCGCGGCCGACAACGGCGCGTCCCGCAGGTCACCGACCGCCGGGGTGGGCACGGAGATGGGCAACCCGTCGGCCACCACCTCCCGCGGACCGGTGTGCACCCGGCGGGACCGGACGAGGCCGTCCGGGATCAGCCGGATCATCTGGCCGTCGAGGTCGACCACCGTCGCCGGCCGGTCCGGTGCCAGCTGACCGACCCGGACGACCTCGACCTCGACCCGCACCCAGAGGGACTGCCGCACCCGGTCCGCGCCGTTCCAGCTCGCGACGCCGCGGATCTCGGTCAGCTGCCGGGTCGAGGTGGCCGAGTAGCCGCGGTCGCGCGCGGTCGCCGTCGCGAAGCCGGGCCCGCCGGCCAGGGTGTCGTTGCCGAACGTCCCACCGACGCGCGCGTCGCCGCCCAGGCTGCGGCCGTAGCGGGTCGTGGAGCTCAGCTCGCCGAAGCGGTACAGCTGCAGGATGTGCCCGACCGAGTCGACGTGCCCGACCAGGGTCATGTCGTCCCGGAAGCCGGCCGTGATCCGCACGAACAGCTGGCGGGTCGGGTCCAGGGCGAATCGCTCGTCCACCGCCCAGGTCATCAGGTCGAGCCCGTCGGCGTCGGTCATCTGGTTGAGGTTGCCGATCCAGCGTCGCCCGGACAGCTGGTGGGACAACCAGCCCCACAGCTCGTCGCTGCCGGCCAGCGCCCCCGGGAGCTGCTGCTCCACGGCCTCCTGCACGGCGTCGAACAGCTGGACCCCGGAGGTGCCCCGGCGCAGCCCGACGCTCTCGACGAGGGACTCGGCCAGACCGTCGGTGACGTTCTCCGGGGTCTCCACCTGCTCCTCGATCGCGGTCAGCTCCTCCGCGGTGCGGTGCGTCCCACGCAGGTCCGGGGCCTGGCCGGGGGCCGGCGGGGCGGGTGCGGTCACCGTCGCGGCCAGTCCGGCCGCCCGGCGCAGACCGAGTTCGTAGTCCACCTGGCCGGCCAGGTAGGCGGCCAGTTGCTCCTGGGTGTGGGTGACCGCCACCGAGGCGGGGAGCGGACCGGCGTTCAGCTCGGCCCAGTAGCGCCGGATGAGCCGGTGCGTGGTGCGCAGGTCCAGCAGCAGGTCGGACGGCCGCGGCTGCCCGGGAACGGCCGGGCTCGACGGATCACGCGGCTGCAGCATCCGCTGGACGGCGTCCGCCACCACGGCCGGCGGGAGGGCGGTGGCCGTCCGGTCCTTCCGCCCGGCGTCGGCGTAGCGGGTGAGGGCGTCCCGCTCCGGTTGGGCCCAGAGCACCCGGGCGGGCACGGATTCGACGACCGCGGCGGAGGCCAGCGGGGCGTCGACCGCGAACCGGATGTCGACCTCGAGCAGGCCGACGTGGTGCTTGCCCAGTTCGATGCCCAGCCCCTCGCGACCCTTGATGCGCATCAGCTGCTCGGCGGTCGACCAGTCACCGCCGTGCGCGGCCCCGGCCGCGATCTCACCGGCCGGCGGCGCCACCTGGCCGACGCCCAGGCCGACGGACCCGCCGTACCCGGCGGACACCGATCCCCGCCGCTCAGCACCCACCGAGCTGAGCGCCAGGTAGATCATGCCGCTCAGCTGGTCGGCCACGGTCAGCAGCCGGGCGCGTCCCGGCACCGCCCGCATCTCGATCCGGATCCGGCGGGTGTCCCCCCAGGCGGAACGCGCCGTCACCGAGACCCGGGTGCCGGAGAGGACCAGGTCGAGCAGGGTGGCGCGGAGCCGGTCGACCGCGGCGAGTTCGCGGAGCCGGCGGTGCGACTCCGGGGTCAGCGACCAGCCGGGTTCGAGCTCCGCCTCGACCGCGTCCAGCAGCCGCCGGTGCAGGTCGACGCGGGGCGTCCCGGGGCCGGTGCTGATGCCCACGTCCATGCCCGTCGGGACCAGCCTCGGCAGGGCCGCCGCCGGCAGCGGCTTCCACCCGGCCCGGATCGCCGGCCCGCGGTCGGGCAGCAGGTCCGAGGACAGCAGCACCTTCGTCCGGAAGGAACCCTCGTCGAGGACCTCCACCCGGCCGTCCGGCCAGGTCAGCACCACTCGGTAGTCGTGGTCGAGCGCGAAGTGCGCCATCGACGCCGCGCCCTCGATCATCAGCACGTCGTTGCCGGTCCAGCCGACCGACTGGGTGCTCGCCCGCCCCCGGCCCAGCCGGGCGTGCAGACCGAGCGGGGCGGTGGTCTCGGACTGCTCGCCGGGCTGGCCGGGGTCGGTGTCCGGGCCGATCGCGACGGTCCGGCCCAGCGCGGCGCCGCCCTCCACCCCGGCCGACCAGGACATCGACGTGCCCGAGGTGTGCGACGCGATGATCAGGTCCGGATCCACGTGGGTCGCGCTGTGCCCGAGGTAGGTCCGGGACCGGTCGGCCGGCCACCGCGGGGTGAACCTGACCTCCAGCTCCGGCCGCAGGCCCGTCACCGGGTCGTCCAGCAGCACCGCGATGCCGGTGGTGACGCCGCTGCTGTAGGCGGTCTCCCACCGGTGGGCCCGCAGCAGGTCGAGGACTTCCCGCCGGTTGGCCAGCTGCCGGTCCAGGACCAGGCGGTCCACCGACCACGTGCCGGGGTCGGCCGGGGTCAGCAGGCGGCGGTCGCGCAGCGCTGCCACCACCCGCTCGCGGGCGCCGGCCACGTCGCTCGGCTCGACGTCGACGATGCCGTGGTCGACGGTGCTCAGCTGACCGGGCCCGTCGCCCCACCAGCGCGGGGGCTCGGGGCGGCGGCCGGGCGGCGGGGCCGGATCGAGGTCGCCGCGCAGCCGCACCGTGCCGTCCGGTGCCGTGCCGAGCACCGCCGCGCGCTCCACCGGCAGCCCGGCCCGCCGGGCGGCCTCCTGCTCGCTCATCTGGACCAGCACCGTCGCGGTCCTGCGGACGGTGCGGACGGTGCCGTCCAGCAGCATCAGCTCGATCGTGTAGTGGACCTCCAGCTGGTAGGTCTGCTTGCGCCCGCTGTTCCGGTACACCCCGGGCTTGATCTCGGCCTGGGTGCTGCTCAGCCCGGCCGACAGCGCCCGCGACCGACCGACGCGCACCTCGCCGCGGGTCGGCAGCAGCATCCGGACGACGTCCAGCAGCCGGTCGAGGACCCCACCGAGTCCGGCACCGAGGTGCGCACCGGTCGACCGGCCGCGGGTGGCACCCAGCGACGCGGTGAGCGTGCTGAACCCGACGTGCAGGTCCTCGGTCAGCTCCGTGGGGCTCGACCGGCCGACCAGTTCGGCGCTGGCCCAGTCCACCTCGGCCCGGGCGGTCAGCTCGCCCAGCAGTCGCCCGCGCCGGTCGCCCAGCGTGCGCACCAACCGGTCCGGGTCGTTCACCGCCACGCCCAGCCGCTGCGGCAGCTCGCCGGCCAGGATCGCCTGCAGCTGGGCGCGGGTCGCCCCGCCCAGAGCCCGCTGCCGACGCGGCAGCTCCGCGGCCACCTGGTCGACCAGGTCCTCCATTCCGGCCGCGTGCAGCATCGCGAACGGCGGGAGCACCCGCTCCGCCGGCTCGGTCATCGGTTCCTGTTCCGCGACCGGCGGGCCGCGCTCCTGGTACGCGTTCGACAGCGTCAGCCGCACCACGCCCGCCGGGTGCCCGGCGGGGGCGCCGGGACGGGCGGCGCCGGGCACCACCCGGCGGGGCGGGCTCCAGCCGTGGTCCGCACCGCCGGCGGTGCGTCGGGCGGAGAGCACGAACACCGAGTCGGCCAGGTAGGACACGGACGGTCCGCGGTTGTTGGCCACTCCCCCGTCGAGGGCATAGCCGCTCGACGAACCCGACCCGGAGGTGGTGCGGCTCCAGCCCCAGGAGCGCTTGACGCTCAGCGTGACCCCGCCGCCGAACAGCGGGTCGAGCCCGGCCAGCGCCGCGGCCACCGCGAGATCGGCCTCCACCGCCACACCGGTCCGCAGGGCGGTGGCCGCGGAACCGCCGGCCGACGTCCCACCCTGGGGCAGGGACCCGAGCGCCGTCTCCTTCGTCGTCCGCCCCCAGGACGTGGCCGGGTCGGCCACCTCGGCCATCCCCAGCGGTTCCCAGCGCAGCACCAGCTGACCGCCCACCCGGCGGCCGAGCCACCACCGCCGGGCGGCCGGAACCTGGATCACCAGCCCGGCGCGGACCGCCGCACCCGGCGGGGTCGCCGGAACGGCCAGGTCGCGGAACCGGGCGTGCAGCTCGGCGGCCAGTTCGGCCTCGGTGAACCGGTAGCCCATGCGCTGCCTGCGGAGCTGCTCGTTCACCTCCGCTCGCAGCTCGGCGAGCCCGGGCAGCTGCCCGCTGAACTGGGCGGCCACCAGCGCGCGGGGATCGGGCAGGGTCGCCTGGCGGGCCTGGTGGTAGGACTCGACGGCCAGCTGGACCCGCGCCGCAGCCCGGTGCACCGCCGACGCGTCGGGGGCGGCGCCGGGCGCCGGTGCTGCCAGTGCTCGGTCGAGGGACCGGTACGCGCGCAACGCTGCGTCCAGGCGGTCGAGCGCGGCAGCGTGCACAGCCCGGACCCGGCGGGCTCGCGTCACGGCGTCGCGCTTCACGTCCAGGTCCGCGGTGGCCTTGCGGATCCCCTCGCCATGGCTCCGGTCGAGCTTGGCCGCGGCCAGCGGGACCATCCGTTCGGCCGCCCCGACGGCTTCCCCGGCCGCGGCGAGCTGGGTCGTCTTGGCGGCGAGCAGTGTCCGGAGCGCCGCGCGAGCGAGGGTCAGCTCGGCCAGCGCGGCACCGGTCATCGACCGCAGCAGGTCGATGTCGGCGGCGGCGACCGGTCCCGTTCCGGGCGCCGGGAGGAAGGCCAGGAGCTCGGCCGGCCGCGACCGCGGATCCTGGCGCAGGGCCGCGTGTTCCCGGGCGGCGAGCTCCGCTGCCGGCAGGTTCGCCTGCAGCAGGGCCGCACCGGCGTCGGACAGTGCGGCCGCGGTCTCCGCATCGGGCAGGGCCTGGCCGAGGATCTGCCCGAGCACCGCGTCGACGTCGGCCCGCAGCCGCGGCTCACCGGCCGCCAGCACCGCGAGGTCCTCGATCACCCGGACCAGCTCGGGCGAGCCGGTGCCGCGGGCCACCGCTGTGCTCCACAGCGCGCCGGCCTGCACCCGGAGGCTCTCCGGGCTCGCCCGGCCGGGCTCCGCGGTCAGCCAGTGGGCGACCCGCGCCACCCAGCGGTTGGACACCTCGAACCGCAGCCCGTCGGCGATCACCGTGACCTCGGCCGACCCGTCGACGAGCCAGCGCAGCTGCAGCCCGGACCGGGTCGCCTCGGTGCGCAGCGAGTCCCACCCGGCCTCGACCCCGGCGGCCAGCGCGTCGAGCTCGGCGAGCAGGGCGTGGGCGTCGGCCAGGCCCGTCCGGTCACCGGTCCGCCTCATCCGGTCCACCAGATCGGTCAACCCGACGACCGCGGCGTCCCGGCGGATGCCGACCGCGCTGGCCGGCCCGGCCTGCTGGGCCGGCGAATCGTGCAACCGTGCCAGCACCGCCGTACGGGCGTCGGTCAGGTCGTCCAGGGCGTCCCGGCCGCGCTGCTCCCACCAACCCCGGATCCGGTGGGCGATGCGGAGCACGAGCGCCCGGCCGGTCGTGACCGCCTTCGCGACCAGCGTGCCGGCGACGCGGATCCCGACCGCCAGGACCATGGCGGCGAACGCCACGACGGCCGCCTCCTGCGCCCACGTGACGATCTTCGCCGGCCATGTGGACCCGGCCGGCGGCGTGCTCGGTCCGATCGCTGGAACGCTCGGCTCCGCGCTCGGCTCCGCGCTCGGCGACGCTGCGCTCGGCTCCGCGCTCGGCGACGCTGCGCTCGGCTCCGCGCTCGGCAGGGGCTCGCCGGGATCGGGGACCAGGGCCGGGACGACGGTGCCGGCGGAGACCTGCTCGACCGCGGCGACCGGAACCATCCGGTCGGGCGCGGCGGTCGCCGGGTCGCCGAGCGACCCGAACAGGACCGGGACCGCGATCAGCAGGTAGCCGGTGGCGCCCAGCGCCGCAGCGAAGCGGGCGAGGACGGTCCGACGTCCCGCCGCAGCGGTCCGGGCCGGGGCGTCCGGTGTCTGCTCGCCCACCACGGTGCGGCCGGGCGAGGTGTCGGGTGTGTGCGGCGCGGCCGGCGGCGGGATCCCCGACGAGGTCCGGCCGTTGATGTGGTCGTTCCTGCTCGGGGCGGCGCGGCGGGCCGGCGGCACCTGGCCGGTGGGCACGCCGGCGCCGCCGGGCGGCCCGGCGGTCGCCGGGTCGCCGAGCG
>JASLAP010000697.1 GCA_030147065.1 Pseudonocardia sp.
CCTGACCTGCCGTTCGTCGGGTCTGCGGTCGCCGGAGGGCCCCGCCGGTGCCGGGGCCAGCGGTCACCCGGTGCGACGAGCGGGCTAGTCGGCGTCGTCGCGCTCGCGCAGCGCCCGGAGTTGCGCCACCAGGTCGTCCAGCTTCCATCGGTGCTGGCCGGACGGAAGCGTCAGGTAGGGGCGGACCCATCCCCGGCGGACGTAGCCGGCCAGGGTGCCGCGACCGATGCCGATGGCCTTCGCGGCCTCGGTGGTGGTCAGCAATCGATCGGAACCCACGGCTTGACGGTAATCGCCGCAGGTCATCACGGGTGCCGAGCATGATCGAAACTATCGCAAGTGATAGGTGGATCACGATATGCTCTACAGATAACCAACTCGACAGACGGATGACGTACTGTCCGATTCTGTGGGAGCGTCTGGGACATGCAGACCCCTCCCCCAGGCGAACCGCCTGAACTGCCACCGGTGCCGCCGCTGGCCGCCGAGATGGCGAAGCTCCCCGGCGTCGCCCTGACGCTGCTGCGCCGCCACACGGCCGACCCGGCGGGCTACTGCCGTGGCTGCCAGCTCCCGCAGGGCGGCTACACCCGGTGGCCCTGCACGCTCTACGCGGCGGCCACCGCCGCCCGAGCGGCGCAGCGCTCCCGACGCCTGCCGTGACGGTTCACGCGGTCGCGCTGGTCGCGCTGTGGGTGGTGAAGGCGGTGGCCGTCCTGGTCATCGTGTGGGCCGTCCGCGACCTGATCCGCGACCCGGGCCGCCCGCGACGATCACGATCCTGACCAGCGGCGATGTCCCGGCCACGCGGCGGTCGTGCGTCACGTCGGGTGGGCCGGCACCGTGGCGCCGTGGTCGGCGGAGCGATCTCGCCGCGGCCGGCTCGGCGCCGGTCGGGGCAGCAGCAGGCAGGAGTCGCCGAACTCGTGCCAGCGGTACCCGCGGTCGACGGCCGCCGCGTACGCCCGCTCGACCAGCGCTGGCCCGGCCACCGCCTCCAGCAGGAGCACGTGCGAGGCCTGCGGCTCGTGCCAGCCGGTGAGCAGGCCGTCCACCACCCGGGCCGGGCGGTCCGGGCCGAGCACCAGGTCGGTCCAGCCCCGCCCGGCGCGCACCCGGCCGTCCGGATCGGTGACGGTCTCCAGCGCCCGGGTGGCGGTGGTGCCGATGGCCACCACCCGCCCACCCGCGGCCCGGGTGGCCCCGACGGCGCGGGCGGTGGCCCGCGGAACGGTGTACCGCTCGGGCAGCGGGGTCTCGCCGGCCTCCGGCGAGGACACCCCGGTGTGCAGGGTCACCCGGGCGACGGCGACGCCGCGCGCGGCCAGGCCGTCGAGCACCGCCGGGGTGAACGGGCGGGCCGCGCTGGGCATCTCGGCGCTGGCGAAGCCGCCGTCCGGCTCCGCGAACACCGTCCGGTAGTACCCGAGCGGCCAGGATCCGCGCAGGTAGGAGTAGCGGATCGGGCGACCGGCGATGCGCAGGTAGGCGGGCAGGTCCGACGCGGGGGCGAAGCCGGCGAGCCAGAGCCGGCTGCCGGAGCCGATGGTCGCGTCGGGGTGCCCGGCGAGCAGGGTCGCGACCACACCGCGGGGTAGCCGGATCCGCTCGCCCGCCGCGGCGTCGTGGACCCGGGCGCCGTCGGTGGCGCGCAGTTCGACGATCCAGGCGTCGCCGGCCGGGGCCGGGCCGGACACGTGCAGGGTGACCGGCCGCCCGTCCGGGCGGCGGCCGTCGACCGCGGCCGGCTCGGTGTCGGAGGTGTTGACCACCAGCAGGTCGCCGGGACGCAGGGCGCTCGGCAGGCCGGTGAAGCGCAGGTGCCGCAGCGGGCGGTCCAGCTCGGCGACCAGCAGCCGGACCTGGTCGCGGGTCAGGCCGCGGGCCTCCGGCGGCTCGGTGGCGGACAGCTCGGCCGGCACCGCCACGCCGGCCCGGGTCACGCCGTCCTCCCGGCGGCGAGGTCGGCGGCGAGATCAGCGGCTCGGTAGCGGCCACCGGGCGGTCGCTCGTCCAGCAGGCGCAGCAGCGCGGGCACGACCGTCGCGGGATCCGGGCGATCGGAGATGTCCTGGCCGGGGAACGCCCGCTGGTGCATGTCGGTCCGCATGTCGCCCGGGTCGAAGGCGTAGACGTGCAGGGCGGGCTCCTCGGCGCCGAGCACGGCGGCGAACTGGTCGAGTGCGGCCTTGGCGCTGCCGTAGCCGCCCCAGCCGGGGTAGGCCTCGACGGCGGCGTCCGAGCTGAGCGTGACGACGGCGCCGCCGGTGGCGCGCAGCTGCGGGAGTGCGAGCTGGGTCAGCGCCAGCGGTGCCAGCAGGGTGGTCTCCAGCACCGCGCGCAGGGCGGGCAGCGGGTAGCGGTCCAGGGGCGGCAGCGGTGCGGGGCCGAGCTCGCCGGCGTTGTGCACCAGCAGGTCGAGCCGGTCGCCCGCGGCCCGGACGAGATCGCCGCGGAACCCGGGGTCGGTGACGTCGCCGGGCAGGGCGAGCACCCCGGGCAGTCCGGCGGTCGCCGCCCGCAGGCGGACCGGGTCGCGGCCGCACGCGACGACGGTGGCGCCGCGGTGGGCCAGGGCGGTGGTGAGGGCGAGGCCGAAGCCCCGCCCGGCGCCGGTGACGATGGCGGTGTGCGTGGTCATTCCCGTACCGTGCGACTTGAAGTCAGGTTCAGGTCAAGGGTCGGGAACGAGGTGAGGCGGATGGACGCACGGGACCTGCTGACGATCGGCGAGGTCGCTCAGCGCAGCGGCTTCCCGCCGTCGGCGTTGCGGTACTACGAGCGGGAGGGGCTGCTGCGCACCACCCGCACCTCCGGGGGGCAGCGGCGCTACGAGCGGTCCGTGCTGCGGCGGCTGGCCTTCATCCGGGCCGCCCGGACCATCGGGGTGGGGCTGGAGGAGGTGCGCGAGGCGCTGGACACGCTGCCCGACGGGCGCACCCCGACCCGCGCCGACTGGAGCCGGCTGTCGCGCAGCTGGCGGAGCCGGCTGGACGAGCAGATCAAGGCCCTGGAGGCGATGCGCGACGGGCTGGACTCGTGCATCGGCTGCGGGTGCCTGTCGCTGGCCCGCTGCCGGCTGTCCAACCCGGGCGACCGGGC
>JASLAP010000005.1 GCA_030147065.1 Pseudonocardia sp.
GATGCGAGGAAGACCAGCCCGAGCAGGAACCGATCGACCGTCACCAGGTACTCCACGCGGCCGATGCTAGGACCGCAGCAGTGGTGCACCCGATAGAGCGCGCACACGGATCTCTGTGCACCGCCGCGTGGAGGTGCCGCGGCGGCGGGCCGGAACGGACGGCCCGATTCCGGTCCCGGTCAGTCGGGCGTCGCCACCGCTCCCGCGAACTGGCTCTCGTAAAGGGCGGCGTCGGCGCCGCCCGCCGCGATCAGCTCCTCGTGCGAGCCCTGCTCCACGATCCGCCCCGACTCCATCACGAGGATCAGGTCGGCGTCGCGGATCGTGGAGAGCCGGTGGGCGATCACGAAGCTGGTGCGGTCGGTGCGCAGCGCCGCCATCGCCCGCTGGACCAGCACCTCGGTGCGGGTGTCCACCGAGCTCGTGGCCTCGTCGAGGATGAGCAGCGTCGGGTCGGCCAGGAACGCGCGCGCGATCGTGATCAGCTGCTTCTCCCCCGCGCTGACGTTCGAGCCCTCGTCGTCGATCACCGTGTCGTAGCCGTCGGGCAGGCTGCGCACGAACCGGTCGACGTAGGTGGCGCGGGCGGCGGCCTGCAACTGCTCCTCGGTGGCGGCCGGGTTGCCGTAGGCGATGTTGTCCCGGATGGTGCCGCCGAACAGCCAGGTGTCCTGCAGCACCATCCCGATCCCGGAGCGCAGGTCCGCCCGGGCCATCGCGGCGATGTCCACCCCGTCCAGGGTGATCCGCCCGCCGTCCAGCTCGTAGAACCGCAGCACCAGGTTGACCAGGGTGGTCTTGCCCGCCCCGGTCGGGCCGACGATGGCCACGGTCTGCCCGGGCTCGGCGACCAGCGACAGGTCCTCGATCAGCGGGACGTCGGGCAGGTACCGGAAGCCGACGTGCTCGAAGGCCACCCGGCCGCGCCGCTCGGTGCGCACCGCGGGCCGCACCGGGTCGGGCACCTGCTCCTCGGCGTCGAGCAGTTCGAAGACCCGCTCGGCCGAGGCCACCCCGGACTGCACCAGCGCGGCCATCGACGCGGCCTGGGTCAGCGGCTGGGTGAACTGGCGGGAGTACTGGATGAACGCCTGCACGTCGCCGAGGGTCATCGCGCCCGAGGCCACCCGCAGCCCGCCGATCACCGCGACGGCCACGTAGTTCAGGTTCCCGATGAACATCATCGCCGGCATGATCGTGCCGGAGATGAACTGGGCCCGGAAGCTGGCCTCGAACAGCTCCTCGTTCCCGGTGGCGAACTCGGCCCCCACCGCGCGCCGGCGCCCGAACACCCGCACCAGCTCGTGCCCGGTGAACGCCTCCTCGATCTGCCCGTTCAGCGCGCCGGTGTGCTTCCACTGGGCGACGAACTGGCGCTGCGAGCGGCGGGCGATGGCCCGGGTCAGCCACAGCGAGGCCGGGATCGTGACCAGCGCGATCACCGTGAGCAGCGGGGAGACGACCAGCATGAAGGCCAGCACCCCCACCACCGTGAGCAGCGAGGTGAGCAGCTGGCTCATCGTCTGCTGCAGGCTCTGGGAGATGTTGTCGATGTCGTTGGTGGCCCGGCTGAGCACCTCGCCGCGGCGCTGGCCGTCGACGTAGCCGAGCGGGAGCCGGTGCAGCTTCTCCTCCACCTCGCGGCGCAGCGCGTAGACGGTGCGCTGGACGATGCCGTTGAGCAGGTAGCCCTGCAGCCAGCCGAACACCGACGCGCCCAGGTAGATCAGCACGACCCCGGCCAGCACCCAGCCCAGCGCGGTGAAGTCGATGCCGGCGCCGGGGACCACCTGCTGGGCCACGATGACGTTGGCGACGACGTCCTGACCGGCCGCGCGGGCCGCCTCGGCGGCTTCGGCGGCGGTCTGCCCGGCCGGCAGCTGCCGGCCGATCACCCCGGCGAAGACCAGGTCGGTGGCGTATCCCAGGATCAGCGGCCCGACCACGTTGAGCGCCACGCTGACCACGCCGAGCGCGATCACCGCGAGCACGCCCAGCCGCTCGGGCGCCAGCCGCCCGGCGAGCCGGCGCGCCGACGGGCCGAAGTTCGACGGCTTCTCGGTCGGCATGCCGATCCCGGCCCACGGCGGACCGCCCGAACCGCCGCGGGCGACCCGCATGCCGCGGGCGGCCTCCTTCGTCTCGGCGGTCTCGTCCTGGGCGGCCGGCCGGGCCCCCGCCGCGGTGCGCTCCGGTGCGACGCTCATGCCGCGGCCTCCACGCCGAGCTGGGACTCGACGATCTCGACGTAGGTGGGGCAGTCGGTCAACAACTGCTCGTGGGTGCCGGAGCCGACCACGACGCCGTCGTCCAGCACGACGATCCGGTCGGCCTCGATGATCGAGGAGACCCGCTGGGCGACCACGAGGACCGTGGCGGCGGCGGTGTGCGGGCGCAGCGCGGCCCGCAGCCGGGCGTCGGTGGCCAGGTCCAGGGCCGAGAACGAGTCGTCGAACAGGTAGATCTCCGGGCGCTTGACCAGCGCCCGGGCGATGGCCAGGCGCTGGCGCTGACCGCCGGAGACGTTGCTGCCGCCCTGGGTGACCACCGAGTCCAGCCCGTCGGGCATGTCCCGGACGAAGCCCGCCTGGGCGACCTCCAGGGCCTCCCACAGCTCGTCGTCGGTGGCCTCCGGGCGGCCCTGGCGCAGGTTCTCGGCCACGGTCCCGGAGAACAGGAACGGGCGCTGCGGGACCAACCCGATCCGCGACCACAGCTCCTCCAGGTCGAGGTCGCGCACGTCCACGCCGTCGACCGCGACGGTGCCCTCGGTCGCGTCGAACAGCCGGGCCGCCATCGACAGCAGGGTCGTCTTGCCCGCCCCGGTGCTGCCGACGATCGCGGTGGTGGTGCCCGGGGTGGCGGTCAGGTCGATGCCGCGCAACACCGGCGCGTCCGCGCCCGGGTAGTGGAAGCCGACCCCGGTGAAGGTGAGCAGGCCGTCGCGGCGCTCGGGGCGCACCGGGTGCGCGGGCGGGACGACCGAGGACTCGGTGTCGAGCACCTCGGCGATCCGGTCGGCGCAGACCGCGGCGCGCGGGATCATCGTCGCCATCAGGGTGGCCATCATGACCGCCATCAGGATCTGCACCAGGTAGGCGATGAAGGCGGTCAGCGAGCCGATCTGCATCAGACCGGCGTCGATGCGCAGTGCGCCGAACCACAGCACCGCCACGGTGGACACGTTGACGATCAGCATGACGATCGGGAAGACCAGGGCGAACAGCCGGCCCGCGGCCACCGCCACGTCGGTGACCTCCTGGTTGGCCACGTCGAAGCGCTCGGTCTCGACCGGCTCGCGGACGAACGCCCGCACCACCCGGATACCGGTGATCTGCTCGCGCAGCACCCGGTTGACCGCGTCGATGCGGGTCTGCATGAGCCGGAACTGCGGCACCATGCGCCTGATCACCAGGCCGATCGACACCAGCAGCACCGGCACGCACACCGCGACCAGCCAGGCCAACCCGATGTCCTCGCGCAACGCCATGATCACGCCACCGACGCACATGATCGGGGCGGTGACGAGCATGGTGGCGCCCATCACCACCAGCATCTGCACCTGCTGGACGTCGTTGGTGGTTCGGGTGATCAGCGACGGCGCGCCGAACCGGTTGACCTCGCGCGCGGAGAACTCGGTGACCCGGCCGAAGACCGCCGCCCGCAGGTCCCGCCCGACGCCCATCGCGGTGCGGGCGCCGTAGTACACCGCGCCCACCGAGCAGAGGATCTGCACCAGGGTCACCAGCAGCATCCAGCCGCCGGTGCTGACGATGTAGTCGGTGTCGCCGCGGGCGATGCCGAGGTCGATGATGTCGGCGTTCAGCCGGGGCAGGTACAGCATGGCTATCGTGCCGAGCAGCTGCAGCACGATCACCACCTGCAGCGGGCGCCGGTAGGGGCGCAGGTGGGTGCGCAACAGGCGGACCAGCATGGTCAGTCTTCCAGTCGTTCGGGACGGGCTCGGGGCGAGCGGTCGGGGTGGGCGGCGGGATGGGCGGCGGGATGCCGTTCGAGGTGGGCGGCCCCGTGGTCGAGGCAGTGCTCGGGCGCGCCGGCGCCGGGTCGGCCGAGGCCGTCGAGCAGGACCGCCACCACGTCGCGGGCCGCGAGCGGGTGGCCGTCGGAGATCCTGGGGTGGGTGCCGGAGAACACCAGCAGGCGCAGGACGTGCG
>JASLAP010000012.1 GCA_030147065.1 Pseudonocardia sp.
GGCGCAGGTCTCCACCGCCGGGGTGGCCGGTTGCGGCGCGGGGAACGGCGCGGTCGGCGCCTCGACCGCGAGGCCGCAGACGTCGCAGTAGTCGTCGGTCGCCGAGTCGTGCCCGGCCGGACAGGTGACCACCGCTCAGGCCGTTCCGCGGACCCGGACGGTTCTGGTCGACCGGGTGTCCAGGGTCATCTCGTCGGCCCGGTCCACCCCGGCCCGCAGCCGGACGGTGCCGCTCGGGGCGTCGACCACCTCGACCACCCGTTCCAGCAGCCGGGCGGTGCCGTCGTTGCCGGACTCGGCGGCCAGCGCCACCGCCCGGCCGAGCCGGGCGGTCGCGGTGCGCTCGTCGCCGGCGCGGCGGGCGGCCAGCCCGTCCTGGATGGCCTCGGCCAGCTCGGCCTGGCCGGTGAAGTGCGCGACCTGGCGGCTGATCCGGGCGGACAGCGCGGTGTCGTCGGTCCAGGTCGCGGTGATCCGCCCCTCGCCGAGCACGTCGGTGGACCCGGCCCGGACCAGGCTCACCCGCCCGGCCAGCATCTGCGCGCCGATGGCCTGGGCGGGCACCTCGACGCAGAGGTGGTACAGCCGGGTCTCGTCGCCCCAGACGCCGAGCGGGTAGTCCCCGCGCTGGGGACCGGCCTCGGTGCGGCGCGGGGTGAGGTCGGAGATGGTGGGGTCGACCTGCTTGACGAACCGGACGGTCGCCCCGCGCGGCGTCCACAGCCGCAGCGCCACGTCGGCCACGCCCTTGCCCATCGCGGTGCTCATCATCGCGGCGAAGTCGGCGGCGAGGTCGTCGGGCCGGGCGACGATCTCGAAGCCGCCGAGCAGCGCCGAGGAGATCCGGCGCAGCTCCTCGACGTCCCAGTCGGTGCCCACGCCGCGGCAGTCGCAGACGAACGCCCCGGCCGCCTCGGCCAGCACCGCCTCCAGCACCCCGGCCTGCTCCCCGTTCTGCCCGTCGGTGAGCAGGATCGCGTGCCGCACCCCGTCGGGGTGCTGCTCGACGAGCTGCCGGGCCAGGGTCAGCCAGGCCCCGATGGCGGTGCCCCCATTGGCCTGGAGCCGGCGGGCGGTGGCGACGGCCTCGGCCCGCGTCCGGTGGTTCACCGTGGCGGTCCCGGAGCGCGGGTAGACCTGGGTGACGTCGTGCGTGCCGGCCAGCAGCACGAAGTCGACCCCGTCGCGCAACTGCTCGATCGCGGCCGCGGTCGCCTCCTGGGCGGAGCGCATCTTGGCGCCCCACATCGACGACGAGCAGTCCACGATGATGATCTCCAGCGCGCGGGCCGCGGGAACCGCCGCTGCCCCGGCCCCGCTGGCGGTGACCGCCACGACCGCGTCGACCCGGGTCGCCCCCTCGTCCAAGTAGGGGTTGTGGTCCACCTCGACGGTGAAGCTCGGCGCGGTCATGGGGCTCCTCGGCTGACGGGGACGAGCACGACGGTGATGTTGTCCCGGCCGCCCGCCTCGAGGGCCACCGTGGTCAACGCCGCCGCCGCGGCCAGCGGGTCGGTGATGGCGTCGGGCAGGGCGACCGCGGCGAGGCCCGCGGCGTCCTCGAGGTAGTTCCAGAGCCCGTCGCTGCACAGCAGCAGCGCGCCCGGCCCGGCCGGGCGCAGGGTGACGACCTCCGGGGACGAGGTGCTGTCCGGTCCGAGCCAGCGGGTGATGGCGTGCGCGCGGCGGTCGAGGGCGGCGGCGTCCGCGGTGACCAGCCCGGCGGCCACCATCTCCACCGCCCACGAGTGGTCCCGGGTCAGCGCGGTGGTGGCCTCGGCGGAGTCCGGGGCGGCCAACCAGTAGGCGCGGCTGTCGCCGATCCACCCGACGGTGATCTCCGGGTGGCCGTCCGGGCCCGGCTCGACCAGCCCGGACACCAGGGTGCAGGACGGGCCGTCGGGGCGGGTGCTGAGCGCGGCGACGGCACGGGCCGCCGCGGCGATCGCCTCACGGGTGCGGGCCACGGGGTCGTCGCGGACCCCGAGCAGCACCTGCAGCGCGGTGTCCGCGGCGGCGGTGGAGGCCAGCTCGGGGTTGCGCGAGGTCGACACCCCGTCGCAGACGACCGCGGCGCGGGCGACCGTGAGCCGTCGCCCCAGCGCCATCGCGTCCTCGTTGTGGGCGTGCACCAACCCGCGGTCGCTGACCCCGGCCAGGTCGCCCAGGTCGACCTCCACCCGGTCGGTCGGGGCGGGGTGGCGCAGCCCGCAGCCGGGGCAGAACCCGCCCTCGGCGGGCACGGCGGCCACGCCGCAGGAGCGGCAGGTGCGCTCGCCGGTCACCGCGGCCGCGGCGCTGGTGCCGCCGCGGACCACCAGGTCGGTGCCGCAGGCCTCGCAGAACCGGTCGCCGGGGCCGAGTGCTTCGCCGCAGTTCGGGCAGGACGTGCCGGCGGGCGGGGCGGGGGACGGGGCGGCCACGGCTACACCCACGTCCGCGGGCGCACCGCGTTGGCCCGGTCGACCAGCGTCACCCGCCGCTCGACGTCGGTGGTCAGCCGGGCCGAGGCGCGCAGCGTGCCCTCCAGGGCCAGCCGCAGCTCGCGGGCGTCCCAGCGGGCGCCCAGCAGCGGCGGCGCACCGGCCGGACCCGGCCCGACCACACCGACCGCGGCTTCCAGGACCGTCGCCCGGATCGCGTGGTCGGTGGCCGGGTCCAGGTGGAGCCGCTCGACCCGGGCCGCGGCCGCGCGCAGCTCGGCCTCGCCGACCTCGCCGGAGCGCCCGTCCCCGCCGACCAGCAGCGCGTGCACCGCGGCGAGCTGGGCGGCCACGTACTCGCTGGAGGTCTCCGGCACGGTGTCCAGGGCGCCGATCGCCGCCCGCGGGCGCCAGGCGCGCAGACCCACCCGGGCCGCGCCGAAGGCGGCGTCGGCGACGCTCGGATCGGTGCGCCCGACCATGGCGTAGTAGCGGCCCGCGAGCTGGTCGTCCCCGGCGCTCTCGGCGGCCGCGGCCAGCGCGAGCTTCGGGGCGGCCTCGCCCGGCAGGGTGGCCAGCACGACGTCGAACAGCCCGATGGCCGCTGCCGGGGCGCCCTCGACCAGCGCGCTCACCCCGCGGAACCACTCCAGCCGCCAGTCGGCGTGCTCCCCGGCGGCGAGCCGGTCGAGCTCGGCCCGGGCGGCGGCCGGGTCGCGGGCCTGCAGGTGCGCCCGGACCACCCGCAGCGCCAGCTCGGGGCTGGGGGTCGCGACCGTGCCGGCCAGCCGCAGGATCTCCGCCGGGTCCGCCGTGGTGGCGGTGGCCAGCATGCCGGCGGCCGGGTCGGCGGTGTCGACCAGGGGAACGGGCAGCTGCGCGGCCACCCGCTGCGGGTCCGGTCGGCCCGGCGCGGCCGCCCCGCCGAGCAGCCCGGAGGCGAACGTGCCCCGCGGCGGCCCGAACACCGCCGACCGGCCGGGGCGCGGGGTGCCGTCCTCGGCGGCCAGCACCTCGCGCAGCACGCCGGTGAGCTGGTCGGTCATCTCGTCGGCGGAGTCGAACCGGCGCAGCGGGTCCGGGTCGGTGGCCCGCAGCAGCAGCCGGTGGAACGACTCGTGGGTGGCCAGCACGGGGTGCTCGGCGGGGTCGGGCAGCGGGGTCGGCTGCCCGCGCCGGGACGGCACCAGGCCCAGCGCCAGCACCGCGAGGGTGCGCCCGACGGTGAAGATGTCCGAGCTCGGCGACGGGCCGGCGGTGGCGATCTCCGGAGCCTGGTAGCCGACGGTGCCGAACACCGCGCTGGTCTGGTCGTCGAGCCGGATGACCGCGCCCAGGTCGATCAGCTTGAGCTGGCGGTCGTACTGGATGACGTTGTCGGGCTTGAAGTCGCAGTAGGCCAGCCCGAGCGCGTGCAGGTGGCCCAGCGCCTGCAGCGACTCCAGGGCGTAGGCGATGGCCTGCCCGACCGGCAGCGGCTGGTACCGGCCGTCGGGCCGGCGGCGGGCGGTGAGCAGGTCCTTGAGCGAGGACCCACCGACGTACTCCATGACGATGTAGCCGACCGGCTGCCCGTCCGCGCCGGGGTGCTCGACGAAGTTGTGGATCGTGACGATGTTCGGGTGGCTGAGCTGGGCCAGGAACCGCCGCTCGGCGACCGCGGCGGCCATCGCGTCGGCGTCGCCGGCGTCGAGCAGGCCCTTGAGCACCACCCACCGGTCGTTGACGTTGCGGTCCAGGGCCAGGTAGATCCAGCCCAGCCCGCCGTGCGCCAGGCAGCCCTGCACCTCGTACTGGGCGGCGACCAGGGTGCCGGGGGTGAGGGTGGGCACGAACGAGTAGCGGGTGCCGTCGTTGGGGCAGTAGCCCTCCAGCCGGCCGGGGCGGCCGTCGCGGCTGCGCCCGACCGGGTGCCCGCACCGGCTGCAGAACCGCTTCTCCTCGGCGACCTGCGGGTCGGCCAGCAGCGCGGTGGCCGGGTCGACGCGCGGCACCGGCGGCACGTCGACCAGGCCGGCGCCGAGCCGGCTGCGGGTCGACCCGCTGGAGGTGCGGGCGGTGCCGCGGCGGGCCGCCCGGCTGCCCGCGGACCCCGGGCCGCTCCCGGAACCACGGCCGGAGACACGGCCGGAACCACGGCCGGAACCACTGCCGGCTCCGCGGAACGGCGCCGGGGCGGTGCCGGTGCCGGGATCGTGCCGACCGGTGCCGTTCGACGCGCTCCAGACCCCGCCGCGGGGTCCGGCCGCCGGGACCGTGCCGGGGCCCGCCGCGGGGAGCGGGCGCGGGGCGGGCGGCGGAACGGCGGCCAGGCCACAGGCGTCGCAGTAGCCGCCGTCGACGGTGCCGTCGCAGCCCGGTTGCGGGCAGCGGCTGCCGTCGGCGGCCGGCGGCGCGGTCGTGGGCCCGCTCGGGGTCCTGGTCGGGCTGCCGGTCGGAGCACTGCCCCGGCCGGCGGCCGGGCCGCTGCCCGGCCCGAACCACCCGGGGGCCGGGGCGGTGTCCGGTCCGAACCACCCCGGGTGGGCGGCCGGGACGGGTGCGAGGGCCGCCGGTGCCATGCCGCAGGTGTCGCAGAAGCCCTCGTCGAGGGTGCCGTCGCAGGCCGGCTGCGAGCAGTGCGTCACGGTGCCCCTCCCTCCCCGTTCATGCCGACTGCCCCGGGGCCGGGTCGGTGAGGTGCTGGCGGTAGCCGGCCAGCGCGCGGGTGGCCGCGGCCAGGTCGCAGGGCCGGGTCCGGAGCAGCCGCTCGATCCGGGCGTCCAGCTCGACGAGCTCCGGCCGCTCGGCCCGGCCCAGCCGCGCGGCCCGCGCGCGGAAGGCGCCGAACCGGCCGCGCAGCTCGTGCCGGCGGTCCAGCAGACCGTCGGCCAGCTGGTGGGCGGTGCGCAGCTCGTTGCGGGCGGCGTCCATCGCGGTGCGCAGGGCGGTCAGCCCGGTGGTCCGCTGCGCCCAGCCGGTGTGGCGCGCGAGGGCGTCGAGGGACTCGTGGAGCCGCTCCGGGCCGGCCGGCGGCGGGGGCTGCGGTCCGGCGACCAGTTCCGCGGCGCGCTGCCGGGTCCGTGCCACCTCGGCGTGCAGCCGCTCCAGCTCCGCGACGGCCGCCCGCGCGGCGGCCAGGTCGGAGTCCCAGCGGTCGCGCTGGGCGACCTGATCGGCCAGGCGTCCGGTGACGGCGGCGGTCTCCGTGGCCAGCGCCGCCAGCTCCGCGCCGGCGTCCGCGGCCTGGCCGAGCGGGTCCGCGGCGACCTCGCGGTCCAGCGCGGTCACCCGGTCGGTCAGCGTCGCGACCGCGGCGACCTCGGGGTCGGCCTCGTCGGTGGCGAGGTCGGTGGCCAGCCGGCGGGCGTCGCGCAGTTGCTCCACCACCGGGACCAGGGTGGCCAGGAACCCGGAGTGGGCCGCCTCGACCGCCACCACGACGTCGCGGACCAGCTGGAACGCCTGCTTCATGCGGTCGCCGAGGTCGGCCAGGGCGACGGTGTCGACCCGCTCGACCGGGCCGGTGAGCCCCCGGTCGGCCAGCGCGACGGCGGTGCGGGCGACCTCGATCGACGGCTCCACCAGCAGCCGGTGCAGCTCGCCGAGCTCGCGCGGGCCCGGCCGCGGGCGGCGGTCGCGGACCTCCCGGGCGGCGCGCACGGTGGTCCGGTGGGCGTCGAAGTCGCGCCAGAGCCCGGCGAGCGCGTCCTGGGCGTCGGCCCACCGCTGCCCGGTCGTCCCGGTGGGCGCGCCCGCGCTCAGCAGCCGGTGACCCGGCGTGCGCTCCAGGTCGAGCAGGGACGCGGCCATCCGCGTCTGCGCGTCCTCGCGCCGGGACAGCTCGGCGTCGAGCCAGCCGGCGGTGCGGCGATCGTCGCTCATCCGGCTTCACGTCCCCCCACGACACCGGCGTGGACCGGGTGAACGGTGCGCGTGCGGCCGCCGTCCCCCGATCGTGCGGCAGGATAACGCAGCGTTTCCCGTCCTCCGTCCGGTATCCGGGCGACCGCGAGGGGTGCCGCCCGACGGGGGCGGCCCGTAGCGTGGCGGAGCGTGGACCGCACCGAGATCACCACCATCGCCGAGCTCGAGGACCTGGTCGGGTTGCCGCTGCCGCGCATCGCGCAGAAGCAGCGCCCGGTGCTGGACCCGATCGACCGGGCGTGGATCGCCCGGTCGCCGTTCCTGCTGGTGGCCACCAGCGCGGCCGACGGCAGTTGCGACGTCTCGCCGAAGGGGGACCCGCCCGGTTTCGTGCACGTCCTCGACGAGCACACCCTCGCGGTGCCCGAGCGGCCCGGCAACAAGCGGGTCGACGGCTACCGCAACGTGCTGGCCAACCCGCACGTCGGGCTGATCTTCCTGGTCCCCGGCCGGGGCGACACGCTGCGGGTCAACGGCCGCGCCCGGCTGGTCCGCGACGCCGACTACTTCGACGCGATGCGGGTCAAGGGCCACCGCCCGGTGCTGGCCCTGGAGGTTGTGGTGCAGGAGGTGTTCTTCCACTGCGCCAAGGCGTTCCTGCGCTCGTCGCTGTGGCAGCCGGAGAGCTGGAGCGCCGAGGGGCTGCCCAGCCGGGCGGAGATCGCGGCCACCCTGGAGCGGCCGGACGTGCCCCTGGAGGACCTGGAGCGCTACTACGGCCCGGCCTACGCGACCCGCCTCTACCAGGACGCCGCCATGCCCCAGCCGGGGCGCTGACGGTCAGCGGCCGGCCAGGACCTCCAGCAGCAGCCCGGCCAGCTCGGCCGGCCGGGTGATCATGACGTCGTGCCCGCTGGTGATCCGGCGCACCGGCAGGTCCCGCTCGGTCGCCCAGCGCTCGAACGGCAGCATCGACGGCGGGTCGCAGACGACCGCGGTGGTCGCGGACCGGCGCCAGGGGCCGGGCAGTCGTACGGCGTCGGCGAAGGTCGCGTAGGGCTGCGGGGTGAGTCGCTCCTCCAGCAGCGCGACGTCGCCGGGCTCGCGGACCCCGACGAACCTCGGGGACGGCGGCGGCAGCACGTCGCCGTCGGGGCCGGGGGTGCGGTCGGCCCGCCAGCGCTCGGCGACCGGCGGCGGGGCCAGGTCGAGCATGCTGTCGCCGTCCTCGCCGAGCCAGCCTTCGACCAGCACGAGGTGCGCGACCGGCCGGCTGCTCGCGGCCACCGCGGCCTGGGCCACCAGCCCGCCGTAGCTGTGCGCGACCACGGCCGGCGGCTCGGCGACCGCGTCGATGATCGCGCGCAGGTGGTCGACGTGGTCCTGCACCCCGGCCCCGCGACCGTCGACGACCGGCGGCAGGTCCAGCGGGCGGGGCCGGTGCCCGGCCGCGGCCAGCAGCGGCGCCACCCGGTCCCACGCCCACGCGCCGTGCCACGCCCCGGGTACCAGCAGGATCTCCGTCATGCCGGCCACGTTAGCCACGGCGCCACTGTACGACGGCCAGATCGCTTGATCGTATAAAGGTCCTGGTCTTCCGTTCCGGCCACGACGTCCCAGCCGCACGACCTGGCTGTCGACCGGATCGAGGTGCGGGCCATGGCGTCCTGAGCCCGGGTCGGACGGCCGCTCAGGCAGGACGCTCGGCGGGCCGGGACCGGCCGCCCCAGGCGAGCACCGGGGTCATCAGGGCGCCGGTGACCGCGAACAGCGCCCCGAGCACCAGCCAGCCGGGGCCGCTCCAGTCCAGCAGCAGCGTGGTGAGCAGGACCGGGCCCACCGCGCGGGCCAGCGGCAGCCCGCTGGCGTACAGGCCCTGCCACTGGCCCGGGCGGTCCGGGTCGGCCAGCGCGAACCCGACGTGCCACGACCCCGCCGCGAGCACCACCTCGCCGAGCACCTGCAGGGCCGCGCCCGCGGCCAGGACGGCCAGGGCGACCGCGGCCGAGCCGGTGAGCGCGGCGGAGGCGAGGACCAGGCAGGACGCCAGCAGGAGCAGCCCGGCGCGGCGCAGGGCGGTCGCCGCGGACGCCGCCCCGGTGACGGTGCGAGCCGCGCGCACCTGCAGGAGCAGGACGCCCAGGGTGTTCAGCACGAACAGCAGCGCGATCGACCAGCCCGGCGCGGCCGTGCGCTGCGCGATGAACAGCGGCAGCGCGACCGTGAGGGTCGGCATGTAGAGGTAGAGGACCGCGTTCAGCGCGGCCGCGACGACGTACGGCCGGTCGTGGAGGACGTCCAGCCGCAGCGGACGGGCGGCCGCCGCCGGGCGTGCGGTCCTCGGCAGCCGCGCCACCAGGGCCGCCGCGACCAGGAACGCCACCGCGTCGAACACGAAGACCGCCGAGTACGCCGCCGCTGTCCCGACGAGCAGGGCGATCCCGCCCAGCCCGGCGCCGACCCCGAGGCCGGCGTTCGTCGCGACGTGCAGTCGGGCCCGCACCGTCACCCGGTCGTCGGCCGGGACGAGGCTCGCCACCAGGGCCTGCCGGACGCCGCCCAGCGCGCTCTGCCCGACGGCGTAGAGCGCGATCACCGCGGTGAAGGCGACCGCGCCGCGGGTCGCCGTCGCCACGGCGGTCAGCAGGGCGGCCGCCACGACCACCGACCAGAGCACCGCGCTGCGCCGCAGCCCGATCCGGTCGGCCAACTGCCCCAGCGGCGTGCTCAGCAGGAACCCGACGGTCCACGCCACGGTCAGGCACAGTCCCGTCTGCGCCGCCGAGAGGCCCACCACCTGGTTGATGAACAGGGCCGAGGTGACGTGGAAGCTGCCGTCGCCGAGCGCGTTCGCGGCGTGCGCGGTCATCAGCGTGCGGACGGCGGACCGGACGGATGTAGCTTCCACGGAAGCGATATTACTTCCGCGGAAGGTACCCTTCAAGGGTGACCGAGGACGTGGTGGCGGGCATCGTCGAGCAGTGGACCCGCGAACGGCCCGACCTGGACGCATCCCCGATGCTGGTGATCGGGCGGCTCATCCGGCTGGCGCACGTGCTCGACGGGCGGCTGCGGCCGCCGTTCGCCGCGGCCGACCTGGCCAACGGTGACTTCGACGTGCTGGCCGCGCTGCGCCGCACCGGCGCCCCGTTCACCGCCCGGCCGGTCGACCTGAGCCGGTCCCTGCTGGTCACCACGGGCGCGATCACCAAGCGGCTGGACCGGCTGGAGGCCCAGGGCTACGTCGAGCGGGAGAGCGCCGACGGCGACGGCCGCGGCAAGCTGGTCCGGCTCACCCCGGCCGGGAAGGAGACCGCCGACCACCTGATGGCGGTGCACCTGGCCAACCAGGACCGCCTGCTCGCCGGCCTCACCGGCCCGGAGCGCGACCGGCTGGCGACGCTGCTGGGCCGGCTGGCCGGGACCCTCGAGCGTGACGACGAGCCGCTCTGACGGCGCGGACCGCGGCTACCGGGGCGCGGACCGGGAGCCCGTGCCCCCCGACAGCGCCGCGGCCGTCGCCGACGCCGCACCGATCAGGTGGCTGACGTCCGACCCCACGGCGAGCAGCCCGAAGCCCTGCTCCCGGCGCACCGCGGCGGAGTCGACCGTGCCCACGAAGATCCCGACCGGCACCGACGCCTCCGCGCACACGCTGCGGACCTCGCCGATGGCGCCGGCGACGGCCGGGTCGTCGAGCCGGCCGAGCGCGCCGAGGCTCCCGGACAGGTCGTACGGGCCGACGAACACGGCGTCGACCCCGGGGACCGCGGCGATCTCCGCGATCTGCTCCACGGCCAGCCGGTGCTCGGCCTGCACCACCACGCAGACCTCGTCGTTGGCCCGGGCGAGGTAGTCGGCGAACGTCCTGCCGTACCCGTGCGCCCGGCCGATCCCCACGCTGCGGGACCCGGCCGGCGGGTACCGGGCCGCGGCGACCGCGCGCCGGGCGTCCGCGGCCGAGTTGACCTGCGGAACGATCACGCCGGTGCAGCCGGTGTCCAGCGCGGCCGCGATCCGCGGCGGCGCGTTCTCGGCCACCCGGACCAGCGTCGCGCACCGGTCCCCGACCACCTGGACCGCGGTCTGCACGTCCCGGACGGTCAGCGCGCCGTGCTCGGCGTCGACGAACAGCCAGTCGAAGCCGCAGCCGGCCAGGCCGTCGGCCACCACCGGCTCGGCGACCGTCAGCAGCGTGCCCACCAGTGGCTCCCCGGCCAGCAGCCGGCGGCGGAACGTCTCGGTGTCCACGCGTCCTCCCCGCCATCGGTGCCCGGCGGCCATGATCGACCGCCGCCGGTGCGCCGTCCAGCCTGTCGGCGCCGTCACCTCGGGCCCGCGGGTGCCGGGCGCCGGATCGGGGTAACCGCGTAGACCCGGCGGGCGCTCCGCCGTCGCCGGGCTCGGCCCCCAGCGCGCGTCCGTCCGGCCGACCACCCCCCGCTACACCAGGAGAAGAACGTGCACATCTGGCCCGGTTCGCCCTACCCCCTGGGGTCGTCGTTCGACGGGGGCGGGACCAACTTCGCGATCTTCTCCGAGGTCGCCGACCGGATCGAGCTGTGCCTGTTCGACGACGACGGCACCGAGACCCGCCACCTGCTCCCCGAGCGCAACGGCCTGGTCTGGCACGGCTACATCCCGCGGATCTGGCCCGGCCAGCGCTACGGCTACCGGGTGCACGGCCCGCACGACCCGGCCGCCGGACTGCGCTGCAACCCGGCCAAGCTGCTGCTCGACCCGTACGCGAAGGCCGTCGACGGGCGGATCGACTGGAACGAGTCGCTGTTCGCCTACCGGTTCGGCGACCCCGACTCGCGCAACGACGACGACTCCGCACCGCACATGATGAAGTCGGTCGTCATCAACCCCTTCTTCGACTGGGCGGACGACCGCCCGCTGCGCATCCCGTACAACGAGACCGTCATCTACGAGGCCCACGTCAAGGGCATGACGATGGCGCACCCGGACGTCCCGGAGGACGTGCGCGGCAGCTACGCCGGCCTCGCCCACCCGGCGATGATCAAGCACTTCCGGCAGCTCGGGGTGACCGCGGTCGAGCTGATGCCGGTGCACCAGTTCGTGCACGACTCCACCCTGGAGGAGAAGGGGCTGTCGAACTACTGGGGCTACAACACCATCGGCTTCTTCGCCCCGCACAACGACTACGCCAGCTTCGGCACCCGCGGCGAGCAGGTCTACGAGTTCAAGACCATGGTCAGCGCGCTGCACAAGGCCGGCATCGAGGTGATCCTCGACGTCGTCTACAACCACACCGCCGAGGGCAACCACATGGGCCCGACGCTGTCCTTCCGCGGGGTCGACAACCAGGCCTACTACCGGCTGGTCGACGGCGACCCCAAGCACTACTACGACACCACCGGCACCGGCAACAGCCTCAACGTCCGCCACCACGAGTCGCTGCGGCTGATCATGGACTCGCTGCGCTACTGGGTCACCGAGATGCACGTCGACGGGTTCCGGTTCGACCTGGCCTCGTCGCTGGCCCGGGACTTCCACGAGGTGAACCGGCTGTCGGCGTTCTTCGACCTGGTCAACCAGGACCCGATCGTCAGCCAGGTCAAGCTGATCGCCGAGCCCTGGGACGTCGGCGAGGGCGGCTACCAGGTTGGCGGGTTCCCCCCGTTGTGGACCGAGTGGAACGGCAAGTACCGCGACACGGTGCGCGACTTTTGGCGCGGGGAACCGGCCAGCCTCGCCGAGTTCGCCGCCCGGTTCACCGGCTCGTCGGACCTCTACGAGGCCGACAACCGCCGGCCGATCGCCTCGATCAACTTCGTGACCGCGCACGACGGGTTCACCCTCGAGGACCTGGTCTCCTACAACGAGAAGCACAACGAGGCCAACGGCGAGGACAGCCGGGACGGGGAGAGCCACAACCGGTCCTGGAACCACGGCGCCGAGGGCCCCACCGACGACGGCGAGATCTTCACCCTGCGGGAGCGGCAGAAGCGCAACATCCTGACCACCCTGCTGCTCAGCCAGGGCGTGCCGATGATCTCCCACGGCGACGAGCTGGGCCGCACCCAGCGCGGCAACAACAACGTCTACTGCCAGGACAACGAGCTGAGCTGGATCGACTGGAAGGCCGCCCGGGACCAGGAGGTGCTCACCGAGTTCACCGCCCGGCTGGCGAGGCTGCGCACCGAGCACCCGATCTTCCGGCGGCAGCGGTTCTTCCAGGGCCGCCCGCTGCGCGGCACCGGCGTGGACGACATCGCCTGGCTGCGCCCCGACGGCCAGCACATGAGCGACGAGGACTGGCGCGGGCACACCCCCAGCGTGATGATCTACCTCAACGGCGAGGGCATCCCGGACCGCGACGACCTCGGCGAGCAGGTCGTGGACCGGTCGTTCCTGCTGCTCATCAACCCCCACCACGAGCAGCACGCGTTCACCGTCCCGGACCGCAACTACGGCCGGACCTGGGAGACGGTGGTGGACACCGCCGACCCGCTGCTGGCCGACACCCGCAACCGGCGACCGGCCCCCGACAGCTCCGTCGAGGTGCCGCCGCGGTCGATGCAGGTGCTGATGGCCACCTGAGCCGGACCCATCGATGAGTTCCCGGGCCCTCGGTGGTCCGATCAGACCACCGACCTCCAGGAGGACCCATGGCCAGGCTGCTGTACTCGGCGACCGCGTCGCTCGACGGCTTCATCGCCGGCGCGGGGGGTGACATGTCCTGGCTGGCCGAACACCTCGGCGGGGAGAACCCGACGGCCGACCGCCTCCTCGGCGACGTCGGCGCGATCCTGGCCGGCAACCGCACCTTCGGCGGCGACGACCCGAACCGCGGCACCGACTCGGAGGGTGCGTTCGGCGGTCGGTACCACGGTCCGGTCGTCGTGCTGACCCACCGCCCCCCGGCCGAGCCGCCCGCCGGGGTGGTGTTCGTCGACGACCTCCACCGCGCGGTCGCGCAGGCGAAGGAGGCGGCCGGCGACAGGTACGTGAACGTCCTGGGTGCCGACGTGGCGGCGCAGTGCGTCCGGGCCGGGCTGCTCGACGAGGTGCTGATGTTCTTCGCCCCGGTGCTGCTCGGCGACGGCGTGCGGATCTTCGACCACCCGGGCGGCACGAACGTGCGCCTGCGGCCGATCCCCGGCGAGACGGCGCACTGGTACAGCGTCGTCTACTGAGTGGTCTACTGAGCTGTCGTCTACTGAGCTGTCGTCCACCGAGGTGTCGCCCGCCGAGCCGCAGCGCCGCCCAGGGGGCCTCGGCGCGCTCCACCTCGCCGCGTGGAGTGACGCGGCCGACGGGATCCGCGGTTTACCGATCACACAATTGGGCATGGCTTGGCCTGGGTGTTCCGGAATTCGGATGGATCTGTGCGATGCGTCGCTGTCCGGGCGCCCCACTATGTCCCGCAGCGGGATTCCCGTACCGTTGGTCGAAGCTGATCGGACACCGAGAGCAGTCCGCTGACCTCGCACAACGCGACCACGGACCTGCTGATCCTCTGTTCGATCGGAGGGCGCGGTCCGGCCCCGGCACATCCGCGGGCCACTGCGCACCGCACCGGCTGCCCGGCATTTCGCCGCAGCTCGAGTACCTCACACGTGAAAGGGCGATGCTTGATGGCTCAGTCCATCGACCAGGACAAGAACGACCGGAACGGCAAGAACGACAAGGGCCCGAAGGGCGACCAGGGCACCAAGGGCCCGGCCGGCCCGATCGGCGATCTGGGTGTGGCCGGCCAGGACGGCCCGGCTCGCCGACCGGGCCCTTGGCGCCCTGGTCGCCCTTCGGCCCGCGGTCGCCCACCGGGCC
>JASLAP010000035.1 GCA_030147065.1 Pseudonocardia sp.
CGGGCGGCCGTCCGGCCCGGCCGCCGGCTGCGCGGCGGGCCCGGTCCCGTTGAGCAGCCCGAGCCCGAGCGTGGTGGCGACGGCCACGGTCGCCACCACCAGCACGACCGTGGCCAGGCGCAACGGGGAGCGCAGCGGCCACTGCCACACCGGGCGGTAGGCGGCGGACCGGCCGCGCGGGGTCCTGATCGGCACCGGGGTTCCTAGCGGGAGGGGTCGGTCGGGCGGTGGGGCACGGGGTCAGCGATCGGGGCGGTACGGCGCCGGACTGTAGACCGACTGCGTCGCGCGCGGTCGGTAGATGCGGTACACCGGCACCCCGTCCACCAGTTCGGCCTGCACCGGGCGGGCGCCGCCGGGACGCATCGGCACGGCGTCCGGACGCCGGTAGATGACCCGGTCGTCGACCTCCGAGGGGTCGTAGGAGTTCGGGGTGCTGCGGCCGGCGCCGATCCCGCCCGGGGCGGCCGGCAGCGCGGGCCGCCGGACCGGGGGCACGAGCGCCGGGGTGGGTGCGACCTCGACCTCGGTGCGCTGAACCGGGCGGCGCTGGGCCGGCACCCGGGCCGACCCGGCGTCGGTCTCGGGCCGGAGGCCGTCCGGGTCGCCGTAGCCGTCCGCGCCGGAGCGCCGCTCGTTCCACCAGCGCGACTGGCGGTCGTCGGTGGGGCCGCCGCGCACCCGCTGCCAGACCCGCGACATCGGCCCGGCCCCGGCACCCGGCACGATGCCGCCGAACTGCTCGCGGGTCAGCGACACCATCGACACCAGCCGGCGGAACGGGCGGGCCACCGCCCACAGCACGACCGTCACCACCCCGGTGACCAGCAGGGCCAGCCACAGGTCGATGCCCGATCCCGGCCGGAACAGCGAGACCACCAGCAGCGCGTGCAAGCCGGCCAGCGCGCCGACCACCAGGGTGTTCACCAGTGCCGCCCCGGCCACCCGGAGCAGCGCGGGCAGCACGTCGGGCTTCAGGACGGCCACCACGGCGATGGCCGGCGCCGTCATCACCATCAGCCGCAGCAGCAGCATGGCGACCAGCACCAGCACCTTGCTCAGCAGCTGGAACAGCGCGATGCACAGCGCCTGCACCACGGCCAGCAGGCCGGCCCCGGTGCGGCTCCCCGCGGTGCCCTGGAAGTACGGGTAGCGGTCGCCCATCCGGTCGGCGATGGCGGCGAACTCGGCCTTCTTCTGCTCGGCCAGGTCGAGGGTGTCCCGGCCCTCGGCGACCTCGGGCTTGGTGAAGGTCTGCGCGCGCAGCAGGTCCCGGCCCAGCTCCTGGGCCTGCGGCACGTCCGGCGCGCCGAACACGCCGCGCAGCCAGTTCTGGTAGACGACCTGGTCGGTCAGCACGGTCGGGAGGGTGTCCCGGTTGCCCAGCCCTACCTGCCCGAGGAATCCCTCCTGCATCTGGGTGACCCCGTCGAGCAGCAGCGGGTCAGCGGCCTTGGCCCAGTCGACCGGCGCCAGGTAGGCGGCCGCGCCGACCACCAAGGCGATCACCCCGAACGCGGCCCGCTGGGCCTGCCGGGCCAGGTCGCCGCGCAACGCGAGGACCAGCAGCACCACGGCCAGCACCAGCAGGGCGGGGCCGATCCAGGTGGTGAACACCGTGTCGTACATCGCCCGGGTGCCGTCGCCGATCAGGCCGTCCAGCGGGGAGAGCAACTCCCCGCCGTCGGCGATCAGGTAGTGCGCCCAGTTGACCCCGCCCACGACGAACTTGGCCACGTTGAAGGCCTGGTTGCCCAGCCAGGTGTCAGTGGTCGAGGCCGGGTTGAACACCGCGGTGCCGGCGCAGCCGAGGTCGTAGTTGTGCCAGATGAGACCGGCGTATCCGACCTCGTCGTAGACGCTGCCCGGTTCGCCGACTCCATAGGTCGGCGGGTCGAGGGAGCCGACCAGGCCGGTGCCCGGCCGGTCCGGCTCGGGGGACTCCTTGCAGCTGAACGGCTGGGCCGAGGCGGTCTGGCCGAGCAGCACCGAGCCGCCGACCAGGGCGAGGACCACGAGCACCGCCGCCCCGCGACGGGCGGGCGGTTCGCCGCCGTACCGGGCCCGGCGGCGACGGCGGGCGGCGACCAGCACCGCGGCCAGCACGACGAGGACGACCGGCAGCCACCCGGCGGCCGCCGGTGGACCTTCGGCGATCACCGAACAGCCCTCCCGCTGCTGTGCACGTCGTCGCCGGGGGAAGGGCCGTGGCCGTTGCGCTGCCCAGTCGGGTACGGGCGCCCGCCTCCCGGCGCCGGGTCGGCGTCGAGATCGAGGTCGGCGTCCAGTTCGGCGTCCAGATCGGCATCGACGTCGGCGAGCAGGTCGAGCTCCTCGTCCTCGAACAGCTCGGCGTCGCCCGCGACGTCGGCGTGCGGGCCGCCGACCGGAGCGCCGTGCCCGCCGCCGTTGGGGCCGCCGCCGTTCGACGCCGCGGTGGCGCCGGTCGGGCGGGGGACCGGCGTCTGCCGGGGCTGCGACGGCGGCGGCCCGTCCAGCAGGCCGTCCGGGTCGTCCAGGTCGGCGAAGTCCGCGTCCAGGTCGTCGACCGCGGAGCCGGGAGCGGCATCGACGGTCGCGTCGAACCCGTCGAGGTCGGGGTCGACGCCCGGCTCGTCGAGGTCGTCGCCGATGTCCAGGGTGACCGGGACCGGCGGGCCGGGCAGCGGCCGGGCCGGCGCCGGCTCGTCCGGGGCGCGCACCGCGGCCGCGACGTGCGGGCCGCGCAGCGACACCCGGCTGGCGTCCGGGTTGGTGTCCAGCGCTTCGCGGACGTGCTCCAGGTGCGGCGCCTCCAGGTCGATCCGGATCTTCTCCACCCCGCCGTGCCCGTCGGCGAAGACGAACTGGCGCGGGGTGTCGTCGGGCCGGTCGTCGTGCCGGGGCCGCGGGGACAGGGTGCCGAGCATCTGCTCGTACCCGACCCCGATCGGCACCCGCAGCAGCCGCAGCGCCTCGGTCTGCGCCTCCTCGTCGTCGGTGCGCCCGACGAAGACCGCGTTGACCAGCGAGGCGAACCCGGAGACCCGCAGCAGGTCGCCGGCCAGCTGGGAGGCGAACAGCGCCCGCACGTTGAACTTGCGGGAGTCGCGGGCCAGCCGGTCGATGAGCACCTTGCCGGTGGGCACCTGGGACAGGAAGTGCGTCTCGTCCAGCGCGACGCCCTTGCGCAGGTTGCGGTCGGCGTCGTAGATCGTGCGCTGGGTCAGCCAGGAGGCCAGGTTCAGCAGCTCGACGGCCAGCGACTCGCCGTCGGTCCACTCCTCGCGCGGGCTGCCCGGCCGGGGCAGGGTCATGCCCTGCATGGTCAGCACGGTCAGCCGGTAGTCGCGGTCGGCCTGCCAGGGGTCGTGCCGGGAGGTGTCCGGGAACAGCAGCGCGGCCTGCGGGAGCTCGCGGCGCTCGTCGAGGAAGTCGGCGACCACGCCGGCGTGGTCCTCGCCCTCCCGGGCGTGCCGGCGCAGCGCGTCGATCACCATGCCGGGGTGCCGGTCGGGGGCGCCGCCGACCTCGCGGACCGCGCGCAGCAGCACGATCCGGGTGTGCGGCATCCGGGCCACCTCGTAGGGCAGCAGCCCGGACAGCACGTCGAGCACCAGCCGGCGGCGGGTGGCCCCGGCCAGCGAGCGCTCCCGGCGCCAGGCCCGCTCGGGGTCCTCCTCGTCGAGGAAGTGGTCCGGGCGCGGCTCGGCCACCACCCGGTACGGGTTCAGGATGCCCGGGTCGGCGCGCAGCAGGTTGATGTGCCGGGAGAACGGCGCGAGCTCGGGCAGCCGGGTGAGCTCGGCCAGCGGTCCGGACGGGTCGAGCACCGTCCAGCGGGCACCCATGCGCAGGGTCTTGTAGACCGTGAGGCCGGTGAGGAAGGAGTTGTGCGTCGGGACGCAGTTCTCCCCGGCGAGGTAGAGGTGGTCGGCGTTGTCGACCTGCACGCACCGCACCGGAACCGACTCCACGGGAACGACATCGGTGATGTACCGGTAGGCGTTGGTGGGCCGCGGGCGCGGGTTGAGCCGGGCGAGCTTGCGCGGAACCCGGAAGACGGGGTCGGAGGTGGTGAAGCTGATCGTGTAGGCGACCGACGTGTGCGGATGCCGACCGGGGACCTGCTTCGTCCGGAGCCGGGCCTGGTAACCCAGGCTCTGGACCAGCTCGCGGGCCCCCCGGGCCAGGCGCTCGTTGGTCGCGCTGAACTCGACGGTCCCGCTGGGCGTGCAGTGGCCGTCGGTGTCGAGCAGGCCCGCCAGCAGCGCCCGGCGCTGGCGCTCGGACGCGCGCAGGTACTCACCGGGGATGTGCTTGTCGCCGAGGACCCCGATCGCGCGGAGCCGCTGCTGCAGGGTCCCGACCATGCCGTAGCGGTTCGCCGTCCGGTGCGGGCGGCACTCCTGCCCGGTCGCCTCGATCTCGCGAACGATCTCCTCGTCGTAGACGGTGATCTCGGCCCGGATCGACGCCCCGTCGCCGAGCCAGGCTCCCAGGACGTAGGGGTCGACGGTCAGGTCGGCCTCGGGCAGCGCGAAGGGCGCAGCCACCGGTACCGCATGGTTCCGCTGCCCGTTCGGGCCCCAGGTCAACGACCGGGATATCTGCTCGGTGGTGCGGACCTCGGGTACCCGGCTGGGCACCAGGCTGATCTCCCCGCGTCGGGAGTGTCCACGGACGTAGCGGAAGTGGTCGCCGGCCTGCATCCCCGCGGCCCGGCGTGCGTGCCGAGTCCTGGTCGTGGCGGAACCGCACCCGCAGGAACACGTCCCGGCGGGGGCCGGCCCGGCCGGGACTGCCACCCGCTCGGCCCGGCCCATCCGGGTCGCCAGCCGGTCGGCGGCCTTCCAGTCCTCGCGCGTCCGGGTCAGCCACTCGTGCTGCGCGTCGGCCCGGATCACCGTTCCGTCGGAGAAGACGACGTCGTAGCAGGGGCGGCCGATCATGACCTCGGTGGCTGCGACGACACGGGTCGGCCTGCCGTCCCGCCCCAGCAGCTCGTCGCCGACCTGGACCTCGCCCATCGAGGTCCACCCGGTGGGCGTCGGCAACGGGGTGTCTAGGGCCAGGGCCTTGCCCGAGCCCAGCCCGCCGACGATCGCGGTCAGCCCGGACGCCCGGCGGACCTCCTGGGCCAGCCAGGGGTCCCAGGCGACCGGCCGGCGGGTGGCGGTGCAGGTCTCGCCGATCATGATGCCGCGCCGGTCGCCGACCGAGGCGGTGGCCGCCGGCACCGCGGCGGCGGCCCAGGTGACCGAGCCGCGCCTGCGGTAGGCGGTGGAGGCCAGCGGCTCGCCGGGGATGAACTCGCGGGCGTAGCGGTACTGGGCCTCCGGGTGCTCGATCTGCACCTTGGGCCGGTAGACCTCCAGCACCTGCTGGGCCCGGCTGATCGCCTCGGCCTCGTCCTTGCCGGACACCGCGATCCGCCACCAGCCGTAGAGCCGGGAGTTGAGCTGGTTCAGCCCGGTGGTCAGCTCGTCCTCGACCTCCAGCACCCGGTCGGCCTGGCGGGCCAGCGACATCGGCGGGTCGAGGTCGTGGTCGTGGGTGTAGTGCCGGATCTGGCTGCGCACCTTGCCCATCTGGCGCTGCAGCTCGCCGGCCACCTCCTCGGGCCGGCGGATGTACATCCGGGCCGACCACTCCACCGGGAACGGCAGCCGGTCGGAGTGCTGCATCCACGGGTCGTCGACCTCCGGGATGCGCAGGCCCTCCATCAGACCGACCGAGAGCACCGCCACGTTGCGGGAGACCGTCTGCGACCGCAGCCGCCCGACCACGCGCACCGTCGGCGCGTAGGGCTCCTGGAACATGTCGACGCCGTCGGTGAACGCGGCCAGGTCCTCGGTGTCCCAGCGGGTGACCCCGCCGGGCACCACCGACAGCGTGCGCGGCGCGGGCAGCCCGAGCGCGCAGGACCGGTGCATCAGCCAGCCGAGGTCGTCGGCGGTGGCCGGCACGGCGTCCAGCCCGCTGCCGGCGACCAGCGCGTCGAGGTGGCCGACCTCGGAGGCCAGCGCGGCCAGCTCGGCCCGGACCGCGGCCGGGGCGAACCGGCCCAGCACCGGCGCGGCCATCTCCAGCCAGCGGTCGAGCGCGTTGCGCCCGGACACCTCGATGCCGAGGAAGACCTCCTTGTCCGACATCGACAGCCCCATCAGGTGGCGCTGCTCGCCCTCCAGGAAGCCGTCCCAGCCCAGCGCCCCGGCCACGTCGGGCATCCGTCCCAGCGCGTTGTGGTCGAACGACTCGGCCCACATGTGCACCGGGTAGGGGCGGGTGGTCACCCGCAGGTGCACCCAGCGGCCCTGCAGCTCGCCCAGCTGCGCGGCGATCTGGCGGATCAGCACCTCGCGCTGGGAGTCGCTGCGGAAGCTCCAGGCCTGCGCGGCCAGCCGGTACCAGGCCATCACCTGGGTGCCGGTGCGGGTCAGGTGGCCCTCGATGGAGCGCAGCGCGATGTCGGGCTTGTACGTCGGCAGGTTCCCCTCACCGGCCCGCGACCGGCCCCGCCGGCTGCGACGCTCCGCCTTCTTGCGGGCCCGGGCATCGTCACGGGAGGCGTCACGGGGGATATCACGGGAGGCGTCACGCCCGGCCACGCGCCCGCCTCTCGCGGCGGGTGGCCCGCCGGTCGGAGGTGCGGTCGACCGGGCCGCCGGCCGTGGCGCCCCGCCGGGACCCCGTGGCGGCCTTCGGCCCCTTCGGCCGGCCGGCCGGACCGATCCGCACGTGCGCCGAGCGGACCGGGCCGCCGGTTCCCGCGGTGCGTTCCCGCGGGCCGCCGACCTCCAGCCGGAACAGCGCGAGGACCTGGCCGAGCGGGCGCTCGTAGTCGATGCGCTGGCCGAGCAACCGGGTCACCAGCACGGTGATGATCAGCGCCCAGGCCACCGAGAAGAAGTCCAGCCCGATGCCGATCCGGCGCTGGACGAACATCACCAGGATCATGGTGAGCAGGCCCAGCCCGTAGCTGACGTAGCGGGCCCGCCAGGGGAAGGTCGCCCGGGGCGGCCCGAGCCACACGGCGTCGACGCGGTAGACCTCGTCGTCGGTTCGGACGAGCACGCGGTCACCCGACGAGCAGGCCGGCGAGGAAGCTGCCGATCTCGGGACCGCTCCCGGAGACCGCGATGCCCAGGGCGATCAGCCCGATCACCAGGCCGACACTGCGCCGGGCGACCCCGGCGTTGTCGCCCCGGCCACCGATCCAGAGCAGGATGACGGCGATGCCGAGGAGCACGAGCGGCACCACGTTGTCCTGGATCCAGCCCTGCAGGCCGCCTGTGCTCAGGCCCTGCGCGAGCAGCGCAACGGCCTCGGGTCCCGACATGACGGCTCCTCCTCATGGGCACTTCCAGCCCGAGGAAGCCAGTGACCCGACCCTCGGGGCGCCGAGCACCCGACCTGGTCGGCTCGGTTCTCGATCCGGTCCGAGTAGAACATGCTGACCACGGGCAGCATAGACGGTCGGGGACGGGGTCGCCCGCACGGCAGACACCACGCAGTACGCCGTGCCCGGGCGCCCGCGCCGACGGGTGAATCGATTCCTTGTGCAGCGCGCTCAACGGCCGGCGAACTGGACCGGTCGAGTGACAAAAGCCCCGTCCGGTCGGCCGCAAGTGGTGTGGCGGACGAGTTATCGTGCCGGACGACGATGTTAAGTTACTCAAGAGTAGGTTGAGGTCCGGTCGGCCCGTCGCGACCGGGCGGGACGACCTACCCGCGGTTTACGCTGCTCGACAGCGGTCGCCGGCACCGCAGCCGGCGGACCACACGTGGAAGGAACGTCCGTGGTTGTGAGATTGGTCATCGGCCTCGCGCTGACGGTGCTCGCGCTGGCGATCGCCGGCCGGCGGGCGTTCACCGTCTACAAGTTGATCAAATCCGGTCAACCGGCGCACGACCGCAGCGACGAGCTCGGCCGCCGGCTGCGCACCCAGCTCGTCGAGGTGTTCGGGCAGCGCCGGCTGCTCAAGTGGTCGGTACCCGGCCTGGCGCACCTGTTCACGTTCTGGGCGTTCGTCATCCTGGCGACGGTCTACCTGGAAGCCTACGGCGCGCTGTTCGTCCCGGACTTCCACATCCCGCTGGTCGGGCGCTGGCCGGTGCTCGGCTTCCTGCAGGACACCATCGCCGTGGCCTGCCTGATCTCGCTCGGCGTCTTCGCGGTCATCCGGATCCGCAACGCCCCCGACCGGGAGGCCCGGGCCAGCCGGTTCTACGGCAGCCACA
>JASLAP010000099.1 GCA_030147065.1 Pseudonocardia sp.
CACGGCTCCTGCACCGGACACCACCACCTCAAACACGACGCCCCCGGCTGGACCGTCACCCAACACCCCGACGCCCGGATCACCTGGACCACCCCCACCGGGCACAGCTACACCAGCGACCCCTACGACTACCGCTACGACGACCCCCTCGACCGGGACCTCCACCGCCGCATCCAGCCACCGGCCCCACCCGACAACACCGCCGACGCCGGAGCCACACCGGTCGACGACGACCCCCCGCCGTTCTGATGCGATGAAGGAGCGGGGCCTCCCCGGCCGGATCACCAAGCAGGGCAGCTGGCTGGTGCGCTGGGCCGCGGTCGAGGCCGTGCAACGCGTGCCCGCCCCTACCCGCCTCGGGCAGGTCCGTGACCAGGTCGGTGCCCGGCGCGGGCGCAACATCGGTGTGGTCGCGGCCGCCCGCGAGCTGACCACGCTGGTGTTCTACGGGCTACGCGACCACCACATCCGCTGCCTGAGCACTACATCCGCCCCGGTGCGGCCACCGGCGGCATGAGCCGCCCCGAGACCTCGCGGTGGACGCGGATCGTGGATGTCATGATCCCCGACCCGACACCCTGCCAGCTCATCCTGCCGGCTCGGCGTGATCGCCCCTTCTGATTGATCTCGCCCACCGCGAACCTGTCGCAGCGCACCATGCCGCCCCACCAGCGCGGCGAAGGGATGACCGGCAGCCCTCACCCGGGGCCTGCCCACCCCGGCCGGGAACCCGGCCCTGGAGCAGCACACAACCCCCGCCGCCACCCCTGGAGCCGCGACCAGCAGATCCTCCTGCCTCGAACAGCGTGCGCCGACCGGCGACGGCGTCAAGGACCTCCGGCCGCTACCGCGGGCGCCCTGACGGGCGCTCCTTGACCCCGCCGCCTACCCCGACGCGCCCAGAACCCGGCGGAGAAACCCAGCAAAAGATCAACAACAAGAACCGGGGTTGACCGGCCCCGCTCCTTCAGGGATGACATTCGCTGGCGGCGCCCTCCCGGCCCCTGTCGGCCCCGCGAACACCGCCGCCACCTCCGCGACTCCCTCGCCGAGCGCCGCCCCTGGCTGTTTGCGCTCCACGCCCGGATCATCGGACTGGTCGCCAGGATCACCACGGGGCTGTCGACTGAACCGGTGACTGCAGGTGAATGGGCTGCTTGCGGCCGGCGCCGTGTCGGCTGTCGAAGGTGTTCAGGTGGGTTTACGGCGCATCCGGCGGCGGCCTTGGCCAGTGGGGGTCCAGGGCCCGGCAAAGTCGTCACGTGATCTTGTTGGTGGGCGCCGGCGGAGACGAAGTCGCCGAACGCCCGCGGCGAGCTCCACGCCCACCTGACGTGATCACCGGACCGGCACACTGCCCGAATCGGGCAGCCGAGGAGCACCGTCCAGATCAGTAGGGGCGGTCACCACTGCTCGTCGAGCACTGCGATCCGGCGGCGAAGCAGGCGGGCGTCCTTGGGTGGCAAGGCGTGCGCCACGGCCTGCGGAACCCGGCGCAGCTCGCCGGGGTTCGGGCAGCACTCCGGCACGCCGCAGCCGTACTGCGGATCCCACAGGCGATGCATCGGGAATGCATCGGGTCCAGACCGAACCGCGACCAGGAACCCACGCTTGGGCGACAGCACCCGGCCAGAGCGCGTGCGTTCCAAGCGGACGATCGCGCCCTGCTTCTCGGCGACAACCCTGGAACCGTTGTCACGGCATGGCCGGGCATCGCCTGGTGCCACGCGCTGGAGCGAACCCGCGCAGAGGACCTACGCGCCATGGCCCTTTCGTGCGAGCGACATGCCAGTCATCCTCGCACGACACCGTCCGGTGATTGTGCATCGGACCCATACCTGTCTTCACATTTGCAGCCGCATGTCGCGTCAGGCCGCGCTCCTGTTTATCGCGACTTTACCTCTATCCCAGGTGGTCGTCCGGCTTCACAATGGACATGTAGACGCACATCCGGGCGGCCTACGACCGCCCAGCAGATCCGGGCGTTTCAATTGGGTGGTCACCGCCCTGCCGCAGCATTCTGCGACCGGACTGCGCCGGCGGCCCCGCCCCACGGCGTTCCGCCGCCGGAGTGGGTGTCGCAGCCGTACCGCCGAGTGACCAGGTGGTGCTCGGTGACCCGCGCCGGGACCGGCGGCAGGTCGAACACCTGCTGGTGGGCACCACCGCCGACTCCGGCCGAGGCCGGCGCGCGGAGGAGTCGACCGGGGGTGATCGGAGGGACCGGCCCGGCCGCTAGCGTCGCGACATGGACTACACCCGGGTCGCGCCGTCCAACGAGTGCGTCGACGGTCCCGAGAAGGACATGCTGGTGTTCGCGCTCGACCGCGTGCGTGCCCAGTTCGCCTGGAAGACCGGCGGGTTGACCGCCGAGCAACTGCGCCGGACCCATCCGCCCTCGACCCTCACGATCGCCGGACTGATCAAGCACATGGCCTTCGTGGAGGAGCGCTACTCCCGGATCTCGCTGCAGGGCCTGCCGCCCGGCCCGCCGTGGATCGAGATCGACTGGGACGAGGACCCGGAGTGGGACTGGCACTCCGCGGTCGGCGACGAGCCCGCGGACCTCTACGCGCTGTGGTACGGGTCCGTCGCGCGGGCCCAGGCGGTGTGGGCCGGGGTGGACCCCGACGCCCCGTCCGACCTGACCACCGACGACGGCCTCCGGGTCAGCGCCCGCCGCATCCAGTTCGACCTGCTGGAGGAGTACCTGCGGCACACCGGGCACGCGGACCTGCTGCGGGAGGCGATCGACGGGCTGGTCGGCAACGACCCCCCGCACGGGGAGGGGCCCGCGGGCCCGTAGCGCGGGCGCTCGATCAGGTCTGGCCCATGGCGGCGAAGCGGGCGGCGGTCGCCGCGATGCCGGCGTCGTCGACGTTGCAGATGCTCACCCGCATCGTCTGCCGGTCGTCCGGCTGGAACGCCGTGCCCGGGATGACCAGCGTGTCGTGGGTGAACAACAGGTCGCGGACGACGTCGGTGGTCGGCCGGTCGGGGAACGGGTGGCGGACCCAGGCGAAGAAGGCGCCGGTCGCCAGCAGTTCGAACCCGCCGGGGCGGGCGGCCATCGCCTCCGCGAACCGCGCCCGCCTGCCCGCCACCTCCACGGCCCGCTCGGCCCGCCACGCACCGGTGCGGGTGAGGCCCGCCCACGCGGCCTCCTGACCCACCCGGGGCGCGCAGATCGCGACGCAGTCCATCAGCTTGAGCACCTGACGGATCAGCTCCGGCGCGGCGACGACCGCGCCCACCCGGTAGCCGGGGATCGCCAGGTCCTTGGAGAACGAGTGCAGGCTGACCAGCGTGCGGCGCCACTGCGGGTCGGCGAACAGGTCGTGCGCGGGCGCGGTCGTGTCCCGGAACGAGCGGTAGGTCTCGTCGACGACCAACGCGAGGTCGTGGCGGCGCGCGACTCGCGCGAACTCGGCGATCACCGCCGGCTCGAGGGTCACCCCGGTCGGGTTGTTCGGCGTAACCAGGACGATCGCCCGGGTCCGTGCGGTGATCAGCGCCTCGGCGTCCGCGGCGCGCGGCACCAGGTCGGGGCCGGGCTCCAGCGGCACCGACCGGATCCCGGCCAGCTGCAGCCACATCTCGTGGTTGAAGTAGCCGGGCTGCGGGACCACGATCTCGTCGCCCGGCCCGGCCAGCGTGGCGGCGACCAGGCTGAACGCCTGGTTGCAGCCCGCGGTGACCATGACGTCGGCGGGCGAGACCAGGCCGGCGTAGTCGCGGCCGAGCTCCGCGGCGACGGCCTCGCGCAGCTTCGGGATGCCGGGCACCGGGGTGTAGGTGGCGGCATCGGGCTCACCGGCGGTGGCCTCGACGTGCGCGACGACCTCCGGCGCGCACGGCCAGGGCGGCGCGGCCTGGGAGAGGTCCAGGACGGGCCGGGCGGCGGCGTCGGGGACGCAGCGGGCGCGTTCGGCGAGCAGGGCGTGCGCGGCGCCGATCGGCGAGTCGGTGCAGGCCTCGGCAGCCGGGTTGAACCGCACGTCCGGAACGTAGCAGCCGCAGCACACCGATCCGGGCCGACGATCCGGCGAGGGACGCGTGGGTACTCCGTCCGGGACCGTTGGCACCGCCCCGAGGACGTGCGCCCAGAGATCCGGCGCCGCGGACGGCGTCGGGGCAGCGCATCGGCGAGCTCGTGCAGCGGGCCCGTCGCGAGGGCGGGCAGCCGGATGGCGCCGCTACCGGACGACACCTCAGTCAATGGGCGCCGTCGGACGACTTGCCGGCGGCGAAACCGCTCGGCCGGCCGACGGGTGGTCGGACGGCCGCGTCGATCCGGCCGCCCTCGACGCCCTGGCCACCCGGTGGGCCAGTCCGCCGGGCAGACGACACCGTCGACCAGGAGCGCGGCTCACTCGACCCGCCACGACCCGCCCGTCGGGACCGCGTCGATCACGATGTTGTCGCGGTAGCTGCGCTCGGCCCGGTCGAAGCTCCCGCCGCAGGTCACCAGGCGCAGTTCGGGGGCGGGGGTCGGGGCGTAGACCGAGTCGGTCGGGAAGGCGTCCTTCGCGACCTGGCTGCGGCGGCTCACCACGAACTCGGCGACGCCGCCGTCGGCCCGGTCGACCACGATCCGATCGCCCGGGACCAGCTCGGTGAGCCGGAAGAACACCCCCGGCCCGGCCCGGGAGTCGACGTGACCGGCGAGCAGGGCCGGTCCGGGGTCGCCGGGGCGTGGTCCGGCGGCGAACCACCCGGCGACGTCCGTGGCCGCCGGCGGGACCAGCGTGCCGGCCGGGTCGGTCACCAGGTCGATCAGCGCGGTGTCCACGCCGATCGCCGGGATCCGCAGCCGGGTCGGCTCCGCGCCTCCGCCGGCGGCCGGTGCGGGAGCGGCCGGAACCGCGGCAGCCGACGACGGCGGCGGCGCGGGCGGGGACGCTGCGGGCGCCGATCCGCAGGCGGCCGCGGTGAGCAGCGCGGCCGTCACCAGCACCGTGAGGGCTGCTCTGGTCATCGCCGGTCTGCGCCGAGGCCGGACGCGGCTCGGCGCGTCGGCCGCGCGGCAGCGCCTCCGGCAGGTCGATGCCGATCCTCGCTGCGGACGGCCTCCCGGTCCGGTGGGCCGGGGGGAGGGTCGCCGGCGGCGGTCACCGGTGGGCCCGCTGCCGGGCCAGCAGCACCGCCCCCAGCGCCCCGACCGCCAGCCCGACGAGTGCCCAGGTCGGCGGCGCGGGTGGCTCGGCGCCGCCGAGACCCGTGTCGATCCCGCCCGCCGGGACGCTGCCCGGCCCGACCGCGTCCACCTTCACCTCGGCGGCCAGTCCGCCCCCGTCCTGCACGACGATCACGCTGTAGACCCCGCCCGCGGCCAGGTCGACCGGGATCGTCGTCTCCGCGCCGCGCGCCGGCAGCACGTCGAACGACCCCGACCCGGCCGGCACGCCGACGTAGTCGGTCGCGCTGCCGAAGGCCACGGCGTCCACCATCGGCGCGCCGTTCCACCGCAGCGCGATGTCGCCGGCGTCCCCGGCGCCCTGCACCACCCGGACCCGGGCCTGCCCGGCCGGCGGCGGGCTGAGGTCGTCGTCGAGCACGCGCACCGCCAGGTCGGCCTGCATGCCGAGGCCGGCGGCGGTGTAGGCGCGACCCTCCCCGGCCCGCAGGGTGCCGGTGACCACCGCCGGCGTGCTCTCCGGGGCGCCGGCGGGCCGCATCTGCACGGTGTAGGTGTCCGGCTCGATGCGCTGGTAGGTCGACACGTCGCCGTAGGACACCCCGCCCAGCCGGTAGGTCGTCCCGCCGAAGCCGGTGACCAGGACGTCCACCGCCGGGGTGTCCGGCGACAGGTGCGCCAGCCGCAGGTAGGTGCCGGTCGCCGCGTGGGCCGGCGCGGGCCACACCGCCGGCGCCGCCAGTGCCGCGACCACCACCGCCACGATGCCGATCGAGATCCGTCGTGCCATGTCCTCGCTCCTCCTCGCCCGGTCAACCGGGCAGCACATCGGCCGGTGCGGGCACCGGCCAGGTCAGGGTCACCGCGTCGGGGGACCCGGTCGGCACCGGCGCGAACGGCGCCTGCTGCGCGGCCAGCCACTCCCGGGCCGACGGGTCCAGCCCGGCCAGCACGACCCGGTGGCGCGGCAGCGCCGGGTCCTCGCCGGGCACGACCGGCAGGTCGGTGACGGTCACCGGCCCGCGGCCGGCCAGCCCGGCCAGCACCACCAGCGCGCGCGGGTCCACGGCGCCGTCGCGCAGGCTGTCGCGGACGGCGGTGGGGGCGGCCAGGTTCGGGTTGCCGGCCAGTTGCGCGCCGGCGTCGGCGAGCCGGGCGGGGGCGGGTGGGACCGCTCCTCCGGCCGCCCGCACCTCCAGCAGGTCGGCGCCCTCGCCGAACCGCGCGAGGACGGACCCGCCGCCCGGTGAGCCGGTCCGCCCCGACCCGGCCGACACGACCAGCACACCGCCGACGGCGAACCGCTCGGCCGGCACCCCGTCGCGGACCAGGTCCGACCGCACCCCGGGCGGGGCGGCGACGGTGGCGGCGGGGTCGCTCGCCGACGCAAGCCAGGCGGCCAGCTCCCGGTGTGACACGGCGGCGGCCCCGGGGCTCGACACCGCGCCGGCAGCCGTGGTGGCCAGGGCCGCGACGCAGGCGGCGGCGGCGACCACGACCGCGCCGACGTGCCGGAGCCGGGACCGCGCGGCCGGTTCCCCGGCCAGCTCCTGCCCCAGCGCCGCAGCCAGCAGCAGCGACGCCGCCACCAGCCCCGGCAGCGCGACGACCGCGCCCGGCCACGGCAGGGCGGCCGGCACCAGGACGGCGGCCGCGGTCGCCCCGATCCCGCGCAGTCCGGGCAGCGCGAACGCCCCCAGCACCACGACGGCACCCGCGGCCAGCAGCAGCCACCTGCCCGGTCCGTCGACGGCCCCGGTCGCGGCCGTCGGCGCCAGCCCCGCCACCAGCGCCCCGGCGAGCGCGACGACGCCGAGCAGGGCCGCCGGCAGCGCGACCGGGTGCCGTCGCCCGACGGCGATCGCGGCCACCGCGACGGCGGCTCCCAGGACCGGTGCGGTCAGCACGCCGACGGCGGCCGCGAGGACGCCGAGGACGGGCCCGATCCGCCCGGTCCCGGAGATCAGCGCCAGCCCGAGGACCAGCCACATCGCGCCCAGCAGGCCGGGCCCGAACGTCGCCAGCGCGGTCACGGCCGGTTCGCCCACGATGAGCAGCGCGAGGGCGGCCGCCACCGCCCACGGCCGCGTCCCGGCGCGGCGGGCCGCCACGACCGCCGCCCCCACCAGCACGGCGACGGCGACCACGGCCAGTTCCCGGGCCGCCCCCAGCACGCCCGGGTACCGGTCGAAGGCGCCGGTCAGACCGGCGTACGCCTGGAGCTGCAGCTGCCCCGCCAGGTCGGTGAAGCCGGGCGGCGACCACGGCCCGGCCAGTCCGCGCAGCGCGCCGAAGGCCCCGTCGACCAGCTCGGCCTCGCCCGCCGTCGCCGGCAGCGTGAACGCCGACAGGGCCACCCGGACGACGGCGAGGATCCCGAGCGCGGCGACGGCCAGCTCCGGGATCGGGGAGCGCCGCCGTGGAGCGCGGTCGGGTGCGGGGGTGGCCCCCGCCGCAGCGTCGGTCGCGGACTGCGGGAGTCCTGCCCCCGCGCCGGACGGCCCGCTCGGCGCCAGGCCGAGGTGCGACCCGACGGGTGGCCGCCCGGAACGCGGCTCAGCGGGGGACCGCACCTCGCCGTCGGACGCGGTCCGGATCGGGCCCCGCCCCCGCCCCGGCGCACCCGCGCCCAGCGCCGCGGCCCGTTCCGCGAGGTCCCGCCACCGGGGGTCGCGGGCCGCCGGAAGCGATGCCGGTTCCTGCTCCACCGTGACCGCGGTGACCGCGGTGACGGGGGCGACAGCCGGTTCCGGGATCTCGGTGGCCGGGTTCCCGCGCCACCGGGTGTCCGCCGCCGGCGCCTCGCCCTTCATCAGGAACGAGTCCGCGTCCAGCACCGCCCGGTCGCCGATCCGCACCCCGTAGTGCACGAAGCTGTTGACCCCCAGCGTCACCCCGGCCCCGACCTCGGTGCGGTCGGACCGGAAGCTGGCGTCCTCCAGCGAGTGGCACTGGATCACCGTGCCGGTGTTGAGGGTGCTGTGGTCGCCGATCGAGACCAGGGTCTTCTCCGGGATCACCGCGCCGTCGTCGAACACCTTGCGGCCCATCCGCACCCCGAGCGCCCGCCACAGCGCGGCCTTCATCGGGGTGCCGTTGAACAGCGGCAGCACGCTGATCCGGCTCAGCTTCCACAGCCGCTCGTGGCGCCAGTAGTAGGGCTGGTAGATCGAGCAGAACTCCGGGCGCAGCCGCCGCTGCCCCATGCTCAGCCGCTCGAACCCGATCGACAGGACGGCCGTGCAGGCCAGCGCGGCGAGCGCGCCCAGCAGGTAGGCGGTCGGGCCGAGTGCGTCCTCGAACTCGTGGGCGCCGACGAACACCAGCACCAGCCCGAACAGCAGCAGCACCCGCTGCACCAGGAACACCGCTACGGTGCCCAGGTTGGCGCGGTTCTTGCGGGCCAGCCGCGCGGGGAAGCCCGGCCCGGTGCGCAGCGCGTCCAGCTCGGGGTCGCCCTGGGTCGAGCGGGGGATCTCGAAGGCCGGCGAGCCGAGCAGCCCGACGCCCGACCGGCGCGGCCCGTCGATCGGCACCATCACCTTGGTGGCCAGCAGGACGTCCGCGCCGACGGCGGCGCGGGCCGGGAAGGCGACGTTGTTGCCCAGGAAGCTGCGCGCGCCGACGGCCACCGGGGAGACCGCGAAGGACGAGCTGGAGTACTCGGCGTTCATCAGCGACAGCCCGTCGGAGACCAGCGTGCCGGTGCCCACCCGGACGTGCCGGGGCGAGTCGTGCCGGGTGGCCAGCCCGAAGTTGGAGCCGGTCTGCTCGACCGGGTGCAGGTGGTAGCCGGTGGCCCGGAGGAACCCGACGATGTACGAGCTGTCGCCGAGCAGGTCGTTGAAGAACCGGGAGTTGCCCAGCCGGGCCACCGCCCGGTGCGCGGCGTACCGCACGCCGTACAGCGGGTGCGGGGTGTCGGTGCCGGGCAGGCGGTCGAGCAGCCGGGGCGCCAGGACCACCACGGCCAGCCGGAAGCCGATGGTGACCGCCAGCACGGCCGCCGCCACGCCCAGGTGGACCAGGTAGAACGCCGGGTCGGCCCAGCCGGCGCCCTGCGCGCCGGCCGCCAGCGACACGCGCGCGTAGACCGCCGGAACGAGCACCAGCGGCACCGCGGCCAGCAGCGGCCCGCTGACTAGCAGCACCATGGCCAGCTGGAACGCGGCGTAGGTGGCCCGCCGCCGGGTGGTGCACGGGAGGGTCTCGACCCCGGTGAAGTCGGTCCGGGTCGGCTGGGCGGGGGAGCCGGCGTAGCGCTCGCCTGGCGGGACCCGCTGACCGGCGGCCAGCGACGAGGCGTGCCCAAGCTGGGCGCCGTCGCCGAGCGCGGTGTCGACGTCGAGCACCGAGGCCTCGCCGACGACGGCGTCGCGGCCCAGGTCGATCCGCCCGACCCGGATCCACCCGGACTCCGCGTGGTAGCCGGGCAGCACGGTGTCCTTGCGGACCACCGCCCCGTCGCCGATGGTCAGCAGGTCGGTGGACACCGGCAGGGACCGGGTGAACACCGCGGCCCCGCGGCCGATCCGGGCCCCGAGCGCGCGCAGGTACAGCAGGTACAGCGGCGACCCGCTGAACAGGTTCAGCGGGCTGATCCGCAGCAGCTGGCGGACCGCCCAGAACCGCAGGTAGCGCCATCCCCAGAGCGGGATCGTGCCGGGTTGCCAGCGGCCGATCAGCAGCCACTTGGCCACGACCGGCAGCAGCGCGGTGCCCCCGAAGAACAGCGCGCCGAAGGCCACGATCCGCAGGTAGCCCTCCAGCGGGCCGGTCGCCGCCTGCACCCAGTGGTAGCCGGTCACGACCGACAGGAACAGCATCTGGAGCACGCCCAGGTAGAGCAGGACCTGGGCCAGCCCGCACAGCAGGTAGGAGGTGGTGCCGGCCACCCGGACCTCGCGGGGGGCGGTGGTGGCGGGCCGGTCGGCCGGGTCGCCCACCGCCGCGGCCAGCGCCCGGACCGACGGGTTGAGGTAGGCGTCCTTCATCGTCACCGGCGGCATCCGCGGGTGGTCGCGGAGCCGGGCGCGCAGCCGGGCCAGGCCGAGCGAGCTCATGCCCAGGTCGTCGAAGAAGTCGCTGTCGGCCGAGACCCGGTCCAGGCCGAGCAGGTCGGCGACGGCGCCGGCCAGCACCCGCTCGACCTCGGTCGCCGGCTCGACGTGCGCGCGCTGCGAGGTCAGCCGGGTCCCGGTGGGCGCGGGCAGGTTCTTCCGGTCGGCCTTGTCGCTGGGCAGCATCGGGATGCGGGCCAGCCGCTCGACGTAGGTCGGCACCATGTAGCGGGGCAGCCGCTCGGTCAGCGCGGCGTGGATGTCGGCCGCGGTCACCGGGGGCCCGCCCGGCCGTTCGGTGTAGTAGGCGACCAGCTCCACCCGGCCCGGCTCGGGCTCGTGGGTGTCCACGACGGCCGCGGCGATCCCGGCCAGCCGCAGCAGCACCGACTCGATCTCGGTCAGCTCGATCCGGTAGCCGCGCACCTTGACCTGGGTGTCGATCCGGCCCAGGCACTCCACCTGGCCGTCGGGGGTGATCCGGCCCAGGTCGCCGCTGCGGTAGATCCGCCCGGAGGTGTTGTGCGCGATGCCGAGCGGGTCGGGCAGGAACGCCTTCGCGGTCAGGTCGTCGCGGTTGAGGTAGCCGCTCGACAGCCCGACCCCGGCGATGCCGATCTCGCCCAGCTCGCCCGGCGGCAGCGGGCGCTGGTCGTCGGGGTCCAGGATCACCACGGCGTAGGTGGGCAGCGGGACGCCGATGGTCACCGGGCGGTCCGGGTGCAGGGTGGTCCAGGTGGTGGTCACCGTGGTCTCGGTGGGCCCGTAGACGTTGAGGAACCGCCGGTCCGGGCGGTACCACCGGGTCACCAGGTCCTGCGGGCAGGCCTCCCCGGACACCAGCAGGAACCGCAGGTGGGGCAGGTCGTCGTCCACGGTGGCGAGCAGGGTGGGCACGCAGCACAGCGCGGTGACCCCCGCGGCGCGCAGGAAGTCGGCCAGCTCCTCGCCGAGCAGGCTGCCGCCGGGCTTGGGCACGAGCGTCGCGCCGACCGCCAGCGGCACCCAGATCTCCTCGACCGAGAAGTCGAAGGCGATCGTCATCCCCTGGTACATCCGGTCCTGCGGCACGACGCCGTAGACCTCGGCGGCCACCCGGACGAAGTTGGTGATGCTGGCGTGGTCGATCGGGACGCCCTTGGGCCGCCCGGTGGTGCCGGAGGTGTAGATGACGTAGCAGAGGTCCTCGACCGGCTCGCCGCGCTCGTCGGCGGTGAGCCGGGCGGGGTCGCGGGCGCCGATGTCGTCGGCGGCCTCGTCGGTGCAGAGCACGTCGACGCCGGCCTCGGCGAGCCGGTCGCGCAGGTGCGCCAGGGTCAGCACGGTGCTCACCCCGGCGTCGTCGGTGATGTAGGCCAGCCGGTCGGGCGGGAAGGCGACGTCCAGCGGCACGTAGGCGGCGTGCACCTTCAGCGCGGCCAGCATCCCCACGTAGGCCGCCACGGCGTCGTCGACCAGCAGCCCGATCCGGTGCCCCGGTCCGACGCCGTGCGCGCGCAGCCAGCGGGCGGTCCGGTTGGCCCGGGCGTCGAGCTCGTCGTAGGTCAGCGCGAGGTCGCCGCGGGCCACCGCCAGGTGCCCGGCGTCGCCCTCGGCGCGGAACCGGTCGCAGCGCCGCTCGAACAGCTCGTGCAGCCGCTCGCCGGGCGTCCAGCGCACCGACTGGTCGGTGTCCGCGCAGGTCAGCACGGGCCCGTCGAGCCAGCCCACAGCGGCCGGGTGGCCGGGTGGCAGCCCGGCCGGAGGCCGGACCGCGGTGGGACCGGTCGTCATACCGCCGCCACCGCGGGCATGCTCAGCGCGACCGCCTCCTCGATGATGTCCAGGCCCCGGCGCAGCAGCGGGTCGGGCGTGGTCAGCGGGGCGAGGACCTTGACCACCTCGTCGTCGGGCCCGCAGGACTCGACGACCAGCCTGCGCTCGGCGCAGCGCCGGGTGACCTCGGCCGCGAACCGGCCGGTGCGCAGGTCGACGCCCTGCATCAGGCCGCGGCCCTTGACCCGCCCGTCCGGGACCAGCCGGGCGATCCGGCGCAGCCGGTCGGTGACCAGCTCGCCGCGCCGGGCCACCGCGCCGGCGAACTCCCCGTCGCGCCAGAACTTCTCCAGCGCCACCCGGGCGGTGACGAAGGCGTGCGCGTTGCCGCGGAAGGTGCCGTTGTGCTCGCCGGGCTCCCACACGTCGAACTCCGGCCGGATGAGCAGCAGCGCCATCGGCAGCCCGAACCCGGAGATCGACTTGGACAGCGCGACCAGGTCCGGGACGACCCCGGTGCCCTCGAAGCTGAAGAAGGTGCCGGTCCGCCCGCAGCCGGCCTGCACGTCGTCGACGATCAGCAGGGCGCCGTGGCGCTGCGCGGCGGCTGCCACGCGTCGCAACCAGGCCGGCGACGCGGTGTTCAGACCGCCCTCGCCCTGCACGGTCTCCAGCAGGACGGCGGCCGGGGCGTCCACCCCGCTGGACGGGTCGGCGAGCACCCGGTCGAGCAGGTCGGCGGTGTCGGTGCCGCTGCCGAGGTAGCCGTCGTAGGGCAGCCGGGTCACGTCCGGCAGCGACAGCGCGGACCCCATCCGGTGGTGGCGGTTGCCGGTGGCGGCCAGCGCGCCCTGGGTGACGCCGTGGAAGCCGTTGGTGAAGGCGATGACGTTGCGCCGCCCGGTGGCCTTGCGGGCCAGCTTGACCGCGGCCTCGACGGCGTTGGTGCCGGTCGGCCCGGTGAACTGGACGCGGTGGTCGAGCCCGCGCGGGGCGAGCACCAGCTCCTCGAACACCTCCAGGAAGGCCCGCTTGGGCGCGGTGTTGAGGTCCAGGCCGTGGGTGATGCCGGCGTCGCCGATGTGCTCGACCAGCGCCGCGGCCATGTCCGGGTCGTTGTGGCCGTAGTTCAGCGACCCGGCCCCGGCCAGGAAGTCCAAGTACTCCCGCCCCTCGGTGTCCCACAGCAGGCTGCCCCGCGCGGTGCTGAAGACCGCGCGGTAGCTGCGGCAGTAGCTGCGTACCTCCGATTCCCGGCCGGCGGGTGCGGGGTCGGGAAGACGTCGTGTGCCCATGCGGGGTGTTTCGTATGGCCGGCACGGACCGGTTCGGCGACACATCGTGGCCCTGCGCGTGTCATTACTGCGTTCGGGTTAACTCGCCTGTGTCTGATCGAACCTGGAGTTACCCCCGTGTGCCCGTCCCAACCAGCGGCTGACCGGCCTAGGCCGAGTCCGGAGGAACGGCCGACCGCCGCCGTTCATGTGATGTGCGCCACATTTGCGCGGAAGGGCTCCGTTTTCCGGCCAGCGGGAGACCTCGACCGCGACCGGGCGATCATCAGCGGGAACGCCGAGGATGGACCGATGGCGAACAAGCGCTCCGTGTTCGACGACGACCCCGGCGAGCGTGCGGCGAGCGTGCTCGGCCCCGAGTCGGACCTCTTCGAGGACCTCGACGCGGCCGGCTTCGCCGACGCCCTGCGCCAGGCCGTGCAGGCCAACCTGACCAGCCCGGGCGCCTCGGTCGCGGCGGCCCTGCGGCTGGCCGGCGACCTGACCCGGATCCCGCTGGCCGGCGCGGCCCGCGCGCTCGGTCGCGACGTCGACCCGCCGGTGCCGGTGGACCCCAAGGACCGCCGGTTCGCCGACCCCGCCTGGACCAGCAACCCGGCGTACTACGCGCTGCGCCTGGCCTACCTGGCCGGCTCCCGGTTCGCCCGGGACGCGGTCGGCTCCGCGAAGCTGCCCCCGGACGTCGCAGCCAAGGCCGCGCTGGCGACCGACCTGATGATCGACGCGATGGCCCCCACCAACCTGCTGCCGCTCAACCCGGCCGCGTTGAAGCGGGCCTTCGACACCGCGGGCGGCAGCGTGATCAAGGGGGCCGGCAACTTCCTGCACGACCTGGTCTACAACGAGGGCCGGCCGCGCCAGGTCGACAGCTCGGCGTTCGAGGTGGGCGGCAACCTGGCCTGCACCCCGTCGAAGGTGGTGTACCGCAACGAGCTGATGGAGCTGCTGCAGTACGAGCCGCAGACCGAGCAGGTGCACGCGGCGCCGATCCTGTGCAGCCCGCCGTGGATCAACAAGTACTACATCATGGACCTGGCGCCGGACCGCAGCTTCATCGAGTGGGCGGTCAAGCACGGCCGGACGGTGTTCGCGATCAGCTACCTGAACCCGTCCAAGGACATGTCCGGCACCACCATGGACGACTACCTGGTGCACGGCCCGCGCACCGCGCTGGACGTCATCTCCGAGATCACCGGCGCGGAGACCGTCGACATCGTCGGGCTCTGCCTGGGCGGCGCGCTGACCGCGATCACCGCGGCCTACCTGACCCAGGCCGGCGACGACCGGATCGGCACCCTGACCCTGCTCAACACCATGCTCGACTACGCCGAGCCGGGCGTGCTGGGCACCTTCACCGACACCCGCACGGTGGAGCGCCTGGAGCGCAAGATGCGCAAGGAGGGCACGCTGCCCGGCGCGTCCATGGCCGGCACCTTCGACGTGCTGCGGGCCAACGACCTGATCTTCAACTACGTGGTGTCGAACTGGCTGATGGGCCAGGACCCGCCGGCGTTCGACATCCTGGCCTGGAACGCCGACAGCACCCGGATGCCGTCCGCCATGCACGCGTTCTACCTGCGCAACTTCTACATCCAGAACAAGCTGGCCGCGGGCACGCTGGAGATCGGCGGCACCACCATCGACCTGTCGGCGATCAAGCACCCGACCTACGTCGTCAGCGCGATCAACGACCACATCGTGCCGTGGGAGTCGGCCTACCGGTCGGTGGGCCTGATCAGCGGCCCGGCCCGGTTCGTGCTGGGCAGCGGCGGGCACATCGCCGGCATCGTCAGCCCGCCCGGGCCGAAGGTGTGGCACATGGTCGCCGAGGAGGGCGCGGCCAAGGAGGGCACCGCCGAGGAGAACCGCGCGGTCCCGGCCACCGGCAAGGACTGGCAGGCGATGGCCGAGCGCCGCCCCGGCTCCTGGTGGGAGGACTGGGCGCGCTGGTCCGACGAGCACTCCGGGCCGATGCGCAAGCCGCCCCGGACCGGCAGCCAGAAGCACCCGGTGCTCGGTGACGGCCCGGGGGAGTACGTCCGGACCTGATCGGCGGGCCGACCCCGGTCGTGCTCGCCGGGTACGGCGAGCCGGACCGGGAGCGCGGCGACCCGACCGGGCCGGAGGGTCGCCGGCGGGCCGGTCAGCGGCGACCGGTCCGCGCCGTGCGGCCCGGGTACCGGGCGCCGGTCTCGTCCGCCCGCGGTGGTCGGTCGGGGCGGGCGCGCCCGAGGTCGT
>JASLAP010000168.1 GCA_030147065.1 Pseudonocardia sp.
CGGAGCTGTCGACGGTGCTCGACCGGTGCAGCTACCTGCTCGACGAGGTCGCCGCCCGCGACCTGGCGACCCCCCTGCACGACGGCGCCACCCTGGACGTCCTGCCGCCCTTCGCCGGCGGCTGACCGGCGCCACCGCGCACACCCCCGGGCCGCCGCGCACACGTCCTGACGTGTGCGCCGTGGCCACCGGGTGGGCGCGGTGGGTCAGCGGCCGATCGTGTCGAGTTCGGCGAGCGCCTCGGGCGGCAGGGCCAGGCCGGCGCCGGCGACGTTCTCCCGCAGGTGCGCCACCGAGGACGTCCCCGGGATCAGCAGCATGTTCGGCGAGCGCTGCAGCAACCACGCCAGCGCGACCGACATCGGGGTGGAGCCGAGCTCGGCGGCCACCTTGTCCAGCGCGCCGGACTGCAGCGGGGAGAAACCGCCCAGCGGGAAGTACGGCACGAACGCGATGCCCTGCTGCGCAGTGAGGTCCACCAGGGCGTCGTCCTGGCGGCGGGCGATGTTGTAGAGGTTCTGCACGCAGACGATCGGGACGATGGCCCTGGCCTCGGCGAGCTGCTCCGCGGTGACGGTGCTCAGCCCGATGTGCCGGACCAGGCCCTGCTGCCGCAGCTCGGCGAGCGCCTCGACCTGCGGGGCGATCGAGCCCGGCTCGGGTGCGTCGAAGCCGCCGACGCGCAGGTTCACCACGTCCATCGCGTCCAGCCCGAGCCGGCGCAGGTTGCCGTGGACCTGCTCGCGCAGCTCCTCGGGGCTGCGCGCGGGCGGCCAGCCGCCCTGCTCGTCGCGGCGGGCGCCGACCTTGGTGACCAGGTGCAGGCCGTCCGGGTAGGGGGCGAGGGCCTCGCGGATGATCTCGTTGGTGACGTGCGGGCCGTAGTAGTCCGCGGTGTCGATGTGGGTGATGCCCAGCTCGACGACCTCGCGCAGCACGGCGACGGCGGCGTCGCGGTCCTCCGGCGGGCCGAACACACCGGGGCCGGCGAGCTGCATGGCGCCGTAGCCGAAGCGGGTCAGGTCGAGGTCGCCGACCCGGTACGTGCCGCCGGGGAGCTCGGGGGATGTCATGGTCTCCACCTTCCCGGCTCCCCGCGGGTCGGGGGAGCCTGGACCCACTGTGCGCCCGCTGCGCGGCCAGGGGGACGCCCTGATCATCCTGGGGTTGCCGGTACCAGGCTGCCCGGGCGGGCCGGCGTCGCACCCGCGACGGTGGTGGACCCCGCCGACGTCGGGCTGCGCGTCACGACCCGGTGAGCGTGCCGGAGAAGACGATGCTGCGGCCGGAGTAACTGGCCGCGAGCCTGGTCAGCGGGACCGACCGGCGACGGGCGCCCGCCGGGGCCGGGTCGCGGACCTCGAGCCGGGTCTCACCCGCCGCCCGCCACTGGCCGTTGACGACCACCAGGTGGCCGCCACGGGACCCGTCGACCGGGAACCGGTGCCCGACCGGGACGATGAGCGGCCCGGACGCGCGCAGCGCCCCGGCGAACTCGGACGCCGGGAGCCGGAGCGCCGACGCCCGCACACCGTGCCGGCGGGCCAGCTCGACCAGGCCGCTGTGCAGCCATCCCCGCGGCGTGTACGCGTCCCGCTCGACGCCCTCGACGAGCAGGTCGAACAGGCTGGGCACCGACCGGCCGTAGTACGCGAGCAGCATGCGCAGGCAGGCCGCGCCGCACGCCCGCCCGCTCCAGTGCAGCGCACCGTGCCCCCGGACCGTCACCCCGACCGGCCAGTCGCCGTCGAACTGCTGCGGGAAGCGCGGCACGTCCAGGTGGACGCGGGTGGACCGGGTGCGCGGCCCGGTCACCGCCGCGGTCCCGGCGGCGGAGTCGCGAGCACCCAACCCACCCCGCGGCGCAGCGGGCCCGCCAGCGGTCGATCCACCCCGATGTGGATCAGGTGCGCGACCGCCTCACCCCCATGCCGTCACCCGCGGTACGGCCACGCGCCGGACTCCCCGGGCGCGCCCGGACGCCTCTCGAACCCCTCATCGATCCCCCCGTCAGATGTTCAGCGGGCAGCGGCTCCGTCCCCCGACGGTCCTGCGCTCCTCCGCAAGCTGAGCGTTCATTGAAACGTTATCGACGAGAGCTCGGTGACCACCAGTCACCGGCCATCCGGGTGGTCGAGCATTTGCTTACAACGCGTCACCGCAGTGGCCCACCCATCGGCGCTCGCCAGCACCCGCTCGACTGCGGCGGAGCGCCGATACGCCACGCCTCAGCGTGAACGATGGCGTGAATACGCCATGTTTCTGCGCCTTTTCAGCTCAGCACCTACCCCGCAATGGGGTAGCGGCCCCTACGAACGGCCGACGAGCTCCCGGTAGCTCGGCCACCTCCCGACGGTCGCCGCCGCCAGGACGGCGTGCGCGACCGCGCGGCTGACGACCTCGGCGGCGGCGGCCTGGACGGCGATCAGCTCGGGCAGTTCGGGCGCTGAACGGGCCCCGGTGGCCAGCGCGAAGACGGTGTCGCCGTCCAGCGCGGTGTGCACCGGGGAGATCGCCCTGGCCAGGCCGTCGTGGCCCATCCCGGCCAGCCGGGCGCAGCCGGCCTTGTCCAGGGTCAGGTCGGTGGCGACGACGGCGAGCGTGGTCGCCGTGCCGGGAGCGGGCGGGGGCGGAGCGGCCGCGGCGCGCAGGGTCTCCCGGGCGGCCGGAGAGACCGCCAGGTCCGGGAACTCCCCGGGCAGGCCGGAGCGGACGCCCAGCACCGTGCCGGTGGCCGGGTCCACCGCCGACCCGAGCGCGTTGACCACGACGAGCGCGGCCACCGTCGCGCCGCCGTCGAGCACCGCACTCGCCGTGCCGACCCCACCCTTGAGCCCGCCGGCCACCGCACCCGCCCCGGCCCCGACCGCCCCCTGCGCCACCGCGCCCGTCCCGGCCGCCGAGCAGGCCGCCGCGCCGGTCGCCGCGTCCGGACGGACGGGGCCACCGCGCCCCAGGTCGAACACCACCGCCGCCGGCACGATCGGCACCACCCCGCCCGGCGTCGGGAACCCGCGCCCGCGCTCCTCCAACCAGCGCATGACGCCGTCCGCGGCGGCGAGGCCGAACGCGCTGCCGCCGGTGAGCAGCACCGCGTGCACCCGCTGGACGGTGTTGCGCGGGTCGAGCAGATCGGTCTCCCGGGTGCCCGGGGCGGCACCGCGGACGTCCACCCCGCCCACCACGCCCTCCGCCGGCGCCAGCACCACCGTCGCCCCGCTGTGCCCACCGGGCACCTCGGCGTGGCCCACGGCGAGACCGGCCACGTCGGTCAGGGAGTTCTCCGCACCGGTGCGCATCGCCCCATCGTGCCCGGTGGAACTTCCCACACGATCACCGGCGACCCCGTCCCCCCGAGGTCTGCACCACCGACAACGGCCTGCGAGAGCGAGCATCTGGCGGGTAGGCGCAGATGGCGGCCGGGGCGCTGTCGCAGCGCGTGTGGTGCCGTCGCAGCCCGCCAACACGCTGCGAGGACACTCCACGGCCTGCGCGACCCACGACCGTCTGCGCGACCTCCTCGGCCGGCGGGCGCTGCGGATGGCGGGTGGCCGGGGCAGAGCGCGCCGCAGCTGCGCGGACATCAGCCGACAGGGCGGCGGGGCGGCTGTCGCAGCGCGAGTGGCGTCGCGCAGCGCGTGTGGTGGCGTCGCAGCCTGCCGGCACGCTGCGAGGACACTCCACGGTCTGCGCGACCCACAACCGTCTGCGAGACCCCGCAAACGTCTGCGCGACCTCCTCGGCCGGCGGGCACCACGGACGGCGGCGGGTGGCCGGGGCAGAGCGCGCCGTAGCTGCGAGGACATCTCCCGGCGACGCGGCGGGGTGGCCGTCGCAGCGCAAGTGGGGTCGCGCAGAGCGTGTGGTGCCGTCGCAGCCCGCCGGCGGGCTGCGAGGAGGACACTTCACGGGCTGCGCGAACCGCGACGGCCTGCGGGGTACGCGCGCCGTCGGCCATGCCAGGGCGCCGCGGCAGAAACAGCGGTGCCCCGATGCCGCCCAGTGCCCAGCCGTTCGGCCGGGAGGATCGACCGGGGTCGCATGACGAGCGCAGCCCGACGCACACGACGTCCTCCACGGGTCGACACCGGAGCGGTCGCCGCCCAGCTGACGCGGCCGAGCAGGTGCTCGCCGAGAGCGCGCCGCCGCGGGACGGCTCCGGTCGCGCGGAGCGTCGCTGCCTCGACACGCCCGGTGCCCGCCGGGCCGGCGGTGGGCCTGACCGGGGACTTTGGCATGATCGGCGGTCGTGACCAGCCTGAGCAAGGGCGCGAACGTGCCGGTCGAGGTCCCCTCCGTGCGGGCCGAGCTGTCCTGGGCGGGTGGGCCGGGCGTCCCGGACATCGACGCCTCGGCGCTGCTGGTCACCGACGCCGGCAAGGTCCGCGACGACGGCGACTTCGTGTTCTACAACCAGCCCGGCCACGCCTCCGGCGCCGTGCGCCACCTGGGCAAGACCGGCACCCGCGACGCGCTGCAGGTCGACCTCGACCGGGTCGAGGGCGCGGTCGACAAGGTGGTGCTGGCCGCGTCGGCCGACGGCGGCACCTTCGGTCAGGTCCGGGACCTGCGACTGCGGCTGCTCGACGCCGGCAGCGGCGCCCCGGTGGCCGACTTCGCGATGACCGCGGGCCCCGAGACGGCGTTCATCGGTGGCGAGCTGTACCGCCGCGGCGGCGGTTGGAAGTTCCGCGCGGTCGGGCAGGGCTACGCGTCCGGGCTGGCCGGGCTGGCCGGCGACTTCGGGATCAGCGTGGACGAGGAGCCCTCCTCTGCGCCCACCCCCGCCCCCGCAGCACCGACCGCGGCGCCGGCAGCCGGGCCGCGGATGACCAAGGGCGAGGAGAAGCTGCCGGTCGACATGCGCAAGCGCCTCTCGCTGCGCAAGCAGCAGGTCGCGGTGTCGCTGGAGAAGCGCGGCGTGCCCGGGCTGACCGCCCGCGTGGTGCTGGTGCTCGACGCGTCCGGGTCGATGTCGAGCCTCTACTCCGACGGCACGGTGAACCGGGTGGTCGAGCGGATGGCCGCGGTGGCCGCCCAGCTCGACGACGACGGCGAGATGCAGGCCTGGACGTTCGCCAGCCGTCCGGCCCGGCTGCCCGACCTGCAGATCGGCGAGCTGCCCGAGTGGATCCGGCTGCACGTGCGGGTCGGGGCGATGTTCAAGCAGCGCCGGCTGGAGCCCGGGCAGCTGGACATGAAGACCGTCGGCATCCAGAACGAGGAGCAGAAGGTCATCGCCGAGGTGCGGCAGTACGTGCAGTTCGCGCCGGAGCCGGTGCCGACGCTGGTGCTGTTCTTCTCCGACGGCGGGGTCTACCGCAACGACGAGATCGAGCGCGAACTGCGCGCCGCCGCGACCGAACCGGTGTTCTGGCAGTTCGTCGGGCTGGGCCGGGCCGGCTTCGGCGTGCTGGAGCGCTTCGACACCCTCCCCGGCCGGACCGTCGACAACGTCGGCTTCTTCGCCGTCGACGACATCGACGAGGTCCCCGACACCGAGCTGTACGACCGGCTGCTGTCGGAGTTCCCGACCTGGATCACCGCCGCCCGCCGCGCCGGCATCCTCCGCTAACCCACCC
>JASLAP010000212.1 GCA_030147065.1 Pseudonocardia sp.
CCTGCTCGCCGCGCTGCGCCGGCGCGCCGATGCCGCGCGGCGAGCAGGCCCGCCCGGGCCGCGTCCAGCCGGGCGTGCAGCCGGTCCAGGCGGCGGACCCGGGCCGCGGTGTGCGCGACGGTCCAGACCAGCAGCACGACCAGGACGCAGCCCAGCGCCCACAGCAGCCCGGTCATCGGCCCGTCAACGGGGTGTCCACGACGCGGCGGGGGTCGGCGGCCACCGCGGCCCGGTAGACCTGCAGCACCGAGGCGGCGACCGCGGGCCAGCCGAAATCGGTGGCCCGCACCGAACCGGCGGCCCCGGCGGCCGCCCGCGCGGCGGGGTCGTCGAGCAGCGCGGCGAGCGCGCCGGCCAGCGCGTCCGCGTCGCCGGCCGGGAACAGCCGCCCGGCGCCGCTGTCGCCGAGCACCGCGCGGAACGCGTCCAGGTCGCTGGCCACCACCGGGGTGCCCGCGGCCATGGCCTCGGTGAGCACCATGCCGAAGCTCTCCCCGTGCAGGTTCGGCGCGCAGAACACCTGGACCGAGCGCAGCGCGGCGGCCTTGGCCGCGTCGTCGACCGGGCCGAGCAGCTCCAGCCGGTCGGCGTGCGGGCCGGCCGCGCGGCGCAGCGCGTCGGCGTCGCCCCGGCCGACGACGACCAGGCGCAGGTCGGGCCGGGCCGGCGCGAGCGAGCGCAGGGCCGCCAGCAGCACCGGCATGCCCTTGCGGGGCTCGTCGAACCGGCCGACGAAGCCGACGGTGTCCGGGCGCGGGTGCCCGGGCAACAGCGGGCCCTCGGCCAGCGCCTCGACGTCGACCCCGTTGGGGATCTCCACGGCGTCCCCGCCCAGGTGCTCGACCTGCACCCGGCGGGCCACCGGGGAGACCGCGATCCGGGCGGTGACCTTCTCCATCAGCGGGCGCAGCACCCCGCCGAACGCGCTGAGCGCGCGGGACCGCTCGGTGGCGGTGTGGAAGGTGGCCACGATCGGGCCCTCGGCGGCCATCAGGGCCAGCACCGACAGGCTCATCGTGGTGGGTTCGTGCAGGTGCAGCACGTCGAAGCGGTTCTCGGCGAGCCAGCGCCGGGTGCGCGCGTAGCTGACCGGGCCGAACGCCACCCGGGCCACCGAGCCGTTGTAGGGCACCGCGTGGGCCCGCCCGGTCGCGGTGACGAAGTCGGGCACCGGGGTGGCGCAGTCGGCCGGGGCGAGCACGCCGACGGTGTGCCCGAGCGCCTCCAGTGCCTGGGCCAGCCCGACCACGTGGGCCTGCACCCCGCCGGGGACGTCGAGCGAGTACGGGCAGACGATCCCGATCCGCAGCCGACCGGCCCGCGGCGGGGCGCTCATCGCGGGGCTCCCGCCGGGTCCGCCGCACGCCCGCGCAGCGGGTCGGGGGCGCGGTCGGCGGTCCACACCGGCTGCAGCGCGTGCCAGTCCTGGGGGCGGCGGCGGATCATCGCGGCCAGCGCGTCGGCCTGGTCCTGCAGCGCCCGACCGATCCCGGCCCGGCCCTCGACCGGGACCGGGTCGGCCAGTTCCAGGGTCCAGCCATCGGGGCTGAACCCGGGCATCGCCGGCACCAGCAGCGCCCCGGTCAGCGCGGCCAGCCGGGCCGGACCGGTCGGGAACCGGGCCGGCTCGCCGAAGAAGTCGACCTCGACGCCGGTGCCGGTGAGGTCCCGCTCGGCCAGCAGGCAGACCACCCCGCCGCGGCGCAGTCGCCCGGTCAGCGCCCGGTGCGCCCGCGAGCCGTCCTCGGCCGCCACCACCTCGAAGCCCAGCGCCTCGCGGTAGGCGACGAACCGCCGGTACACCGACTCCGGCCGCAGCCGCTGCGCCACCGTGGTGAACGTGGGTTCGTGACCGAGCCGGCGCAGCTCCTCCACCAGCCAGACCCCCGCGGCGTCCCAGTTGCCGGTGTGGGCCAGCGCGAAGATCACGCCGCGGCCCTCGCCGACGGCGCGCTGGAACGGTCCGGTGCCGGTGGCGGTGGTGCCGGCGTGCACGGCGACCGGGTCGGCCGCCGGCAGCCGGAACGCCTCGTACCAGTAGCGGGCGTAGCTGCGCAGCCCGGCGCGGACCAGGGCGTCGAGCTCGGCCGGCGGGACCTGCGGGACGACCCGGGCCAGGTTCGCCCGCAGCCGCCGGGCACCGGGGCCGCCGCGGCGCGCGGCCAGGTCCGCTCCCAGGTCGAAGGCGCGCCGGCCGATCGCCGGGGGGACCGTGCCGACCAGCCGCCAGGCCGCGGCGTACTCCAGGTCGACGAGCCCGTCGGCCACCCGGTCGCGGACCGGCCGGCGGCGTTGCGCGCCGGGGGCTGCGGGTGGCCCGGCCGCCGTCACGGCCCGGTGGCGGGGTCGACCGGGTCGACCGGGCCGGCCGCCGTCACGGCCCGGGCGCTGCGGTACACCGCCACCACACGCTGCCCCAGCGTCCACAGCGACGCCGCGGCCAGCAGCCAGAGCGCGACGTGCAGGGCGTACGGGACACCCAGCCCGTGGATCCCGGCACCCACCAGGGCGATGATCAGCCGTTCCGGCCGCTCGACCAGCCCGCCGTCCGCGGCGAGCCCGACGCCCTCGGCGCGGGCCTTGATGTAGGACACCAACTGGCCGATGACCAGGCACAGCAGCGCCGCGACTCCGAGCGAGCGCTGCTCCCCCACACCCAGGCACCACCACGTCAGGGCGGCGAACAGCGCCCCGTCGGCCACCCGGTCGCAGGTCGAGTCGAGCACCGCACCGAACGGCGTGCCGCGGCCACGGGCCCGTGCCATGGCCCCGTCGACCATGTCGAACAGCACGAAGAAGGTGATCACGGCGGCGCCGACGAACAGCTGGCCGCGGGGCAGGAACCACAGCGCGGCGGCGACGGTACCGACGGTACCGACCACGGTCACCGCATCCGGCGTGACACCGCGGTCCACCAGCCACCGGCCGAGCGGCCCGGTGATACGGGCGACGTGGACGCGGGCGAGGACGTTGAGCATGGGCTCCTGCTTGACGGACGGCTCCGGGGGCGCCGGGGACCGGTTCCAGCCTAGCCGCGGGCCGGGTCCACGGTCGGGCTGCCCCAGGCCCGGGCCAGCAGCGTCCTGGTCTCGGAGAGCAACTGCGGGATGACCTTGGTCTGGCCGACCACGGCGATGAAGTTCGCGTCCCCGCCCCAGCGCGGCACGATGTGCTGGTGCAGGTGCTCGGCCAGCGAGCCGCCGGCCACCGCGCCCAGGTTCATCCCGACGTTGAACGCGTGCGGCGCGGCCACCCGGCGCATCGCCCGCACCGCGTCCTGGGTGAAGGTCATCAGCTCACCGGCCTCGGCCGGGGTGAGCTCCTCCAGGTCGGCGACGTGCCGGTAGGGCAGCACCATCAGGTGGCCGGGGTTGTAGGGATACAGGTTGAGGACCGCGTACGTCGTCGTGCCGCGCGCCACCACCAGGTCGTCGTCGGTGGACGTCGCCGGGTCGGCGGTGATCCGGCAGAACGGGCACACGGGCCGGTCGGGGTCCGCCGGGGGCGGACCGTCGGCCTCGTCGCCCCGCACGTACGCCATCCGGTAGGGCGTCCAGAGACGCTCCAACCCGTCCGGGTCGGTCATGCCGCCATCACTTCTCGGAGCTCTCCATCGCCTGCAGGAGGTCGGACAGCACCACGTCCGGGACGGTGATGCCACGCCAGGTCGCCATGCCGTCGATCTGCAGCCAGACCGTCGTGGCCATCAGGTCGACGAAGGTCCCTATCCCCGGCGCCCGCGCGGATCGCGACAGCCACCGGTGCACGCCGGCGAAGACCGAGCCGATCAGGCCGAAGACCCACGGGTCGAGGCCGGCGCGGTCCTCGGCGCTGAGCTCGACGCCGAAGTAGTCGACG
>JASLAP010000234.1 GCA_030147065.1 Pseudonocardia sp.
GCTGACCGGCATGGAGCAGAGCGTGGAGCAGCAGCTGGTGTACGCCGCGACCGACGAGATGCGGGTGCCGTTCTGGGTGGTGCTGGCCGGCGTGGGCGCCGGGGCCTTCTGGGCGCTGGCCGGCGTCGTCGTCGGCAGCCGCCTGCGGCGGCGTCCGGAGGCCCGGGTGCGCTAGTAGACGGCGATCTCCACCAGGTTGGCGTCGGGGTCGCGGACGTAGACGCTCTGCATCGGGCCGAGCGCCCCGACCTTCGGGACCGGACCCACCTCGACCTCGACCCCGGCGGCGGCGAGTTCCGCCTGCACCTGGTCCAGCGGGGTCTCGGTGATCAGGCAGAGGTGGGCGCTGCGGGGGGTGGCGCGGGCGGCCCGCGGGGTGAACTCGGCGCCGGCCTGGTGCAGGTTGACCTTCTGCCGGCCGAACACCAGGGCCCGCCGTCCCCCGTCGAAGGTCTCGGCGCGCAGGCCCAGCACGCGCGTGTAGAAGTCGACCGTCGCCTCGACGTCGGCGACGGTGAGCACCAGGTGGTCCAGCCGGTCGATCTGCATGCCGCTGGTCTACCCCGCCGTCCCGGCGGCGCGCCCGGCGAGGGTGCGGACGTGCCGCTGCACCGCCGCGGTGGTGCGGGCGAGGTCGCCGGTGGCGAGCAGGTCGAGCAGCGCTCCGCGCAGCACCGCGAGCAGCAGGGTCTGGTCGACGGCGTCGGCGTCGGCGGTCCCGCCGTCGACCTCGGTGAGGACGGCGAGCCAGTCGGCGACGGTGCGCGCGGCGAACCCGGCCCACGGGCCCAGCGGGTCGACGAGGGACCGGGTGTAACTCTCCAGCCACAGGACGAGCAGCCCGCGGTGCGCCGGATCGGCCAGCCAGGACCACACCACGTCGGCCGCGGCGGGCAGCCCGCCGTCCCCTCGTGCGTGGCGGATCTCGGCCAGCACGGTCAGCTCGTCGTCGCGGGCCCGGGCCAGCAGGGCGCGGACCATGCCCTCCTTGCTGCCGAAGAGCAGCAGCAGCACGCGGGGGCTCGAGCCGATCGCGGCGGCCAGCGGACGTAGGGACAGGTCGGACAACCCGTGCCGCAGCACGTAGCGGTAGGCGGCCTCGAGCAGCTCCTGACGGCGGGCCGAGGGCGGGGGCTCCGCCGGGGTTGTCGGGTCGCCGGCCACCGGGCTAGCTTGGCACTGAAACAGTCGTTTCAGTGAGGCGGGCGGGATGGGCGAGCAGGAGCGGGTCCGGATACGGCCGCTCGGGCAGCCCGGCGACCTGGGCTGGGTGGTGATGGCCCACGGCGAGCTGTACGCCGCCGAGTTCGGCTGGGACACCGGCTTCGAGGCGCTGGTGGCCCGGATCGTGGCCGACCACGCCGGGGACCACGACCCGCGGCGCGAGTCCGCCTGGATCGCCGAGCTGGACGGCCGGCGGGTGGGCTGCGTGCTGTGCGTGGCCGCCGACGAGACGACGGCGCAGCTGCGCACCCTGCTCGTCCACCCCGACGCCCGGGGCCACCGCCTGGGCAGCCGGCTGACCCGCCAGTGCGTCGACTTCGCCCGCGCGGCCGGGTACGAGCGGCTGCGGCTGTGGACCAACGACATCCTGGTCGCCGCCCGCGCCGTCTACCTGGCCGAGGGCTTCCGGCTGGTCGCGGAGGAACGGCACACCAGCTTCGGCGCCGACCTGGTCGGCCAGGTGTACGAGCTCGACCTGCGGGCCGGGTCCGCCCCGCCGGTCGGCTGACGGTGCGCGGCCGCCCGCAGTCGGTCGCCGCCGGGGTGGCCCTGGTCGCACTGTCCGCCTCCTCCACCGTCACCACGCCGCTGTGGCCGGGCTACGAGCAGCGGCTGGGCCACGGCCCGTCGGTGACGACGCTGGTGTTCGCGCTGTACGTGCTGGCCCTGGTGCCGGCCGCACTGGTCTCGTCCCGGGTGCTCGGCCGGGCCGGCCCGCGCCGGCTGGCGGTCGGCTGCCTGGCGCTCACCGCAGGCGCGTGCCTGCTGCTGTGGCAGGCCGGGTCCACGTGGGTGCTGGCCATCGGGCGGGTGCTGCAGGGGCTGGGCGTCGGGGTCGCCGGCGGCCCGCTGACAGCGGTGCTGCTGGGTTCGCGGGCCGGCAACCGGCGCGCGGCCCTGGCCAGCACGGCGCTGCTCACCGCCGGTGCCGGCTGCGGCCCCGTGGTCGCCGGTGCGCTGGCCGGGAGCCAGGGCACGGCGCTGGGCGCCGTCTTCGGGACGACGATCGCCGCCCTCGTCGTCGCGGCCGCCGGTGCCGGCGCGTTGTTGCCCGCCTCGGGCCCGACGGTGCGGCGGGCGACCGGGGAGCGCGTGCCGCCCGGCGTCCGGTTCTGGGCCGGGGCCGGCGTGAGCCTGCTGAGCTGGGCGGTCGGGTACACGGTGCTCGCCATCGCACCGTCCTTCGCGACCGCGGTGCTGGGCGCCGCCCACCCGCTCGTCATCGGAGCGCCCGCCGGGTTGCTGCTGCTGGTCTCCGCGGTCACCCAGCTCGGCGCCGCCCGGTTGGCTCCGTTGCCCTCGATCCGCCTCGGCTGCCTCGTCCTGGCGCTCGGGCTGCCGGTGTTCGCCGCCCTGGCCCGGGTCCCCACCGCGGCGCTGCTGCTCACGTCGCTGGTCGTGCTGGGCGTGGGCCACGGGCTGGCGTTCCTCGGCGCCCTGCGGCTGGCCACCACGGACCGGGCCGACAGCGCCACCACCGGCCGCTTCTTCGCCATCACCTACAGCGGGGGGACGGCACCGGTGCTCGCCGTCGGGGTGCTGGCCGGCGTCACCGGCGTCGTCCCGGCGGTCGCCGGCTGCGCGCTGCTGGCCGCTGTGGTCGCGCTGGCCGTGGCCCTCGGGCTGCCCCGGGTGGTCGCCCGCGGCCGGCGCACGGCTGCGTGAGCCGGGTCGATCGCGCGCAGGGACGCCCCAGGGACGCAGGCGGCCCGGCACACTGCGTCGGTGGTCGACGACTGGGGCGACGTGCTGCAGCCACTGCTGACCGGAGCCGTCCTGGGCTCCTTCGGTCTGTGGTTCGGCGACCGCCTGAACCGGCGTCGGTCCCGCCGACGGATGACGGCCGGCCGGACGGTCGTCGCCGCCCGGTCGACGACGGGCAGAGCCCATCCGGTGCTGTCACCGGTGTGGTCGGGCCTCCGGGTCACCCCGCACCCCGGGCGGCTGGACGTGCGGCACGCGCTGATCGACGACGAGGTGACCACGATCGCCGTCGAGGGCGTCCGGTCCGGGGACCGGCGTCCCCGGTGGCGGGAGAAGTGGCGGATGAACGTCGCCGACCCCCGGGTGCTGACCGTCGACACCCCAGAGGGGCCGATCGAGCTGGCCGTGGCAGCCGACCAGGTCGACTGGCTGCGAAGCCGGCTGGCCGGCGCCGACCTGCCGACGGCCGACCGACCGCGTCAGTCCCAGCCGCCGCGCTGCTTCTTGAGCTGACTGCGCTGCTTCTTGGCCTGGATGCGCCGCTCCTGCGAGCCGCGGGTGGGCTTCGTCTTGCGCCGGGCCGGAGCCGGCGGGGCGAGCGCCGCGCGCAGCACGGCGGCCAGCCGGGCGCGGGCCGCCTCCCGGTTGCGCAACTGCGCCCGGTGCTCGCTGGCCGCGATGGTCAGCACGCCGTCCACCAGTCGGTCGCCCAGCCGCTGCGCCAGCCGGCTGCGCTGGAGGTCGCTCAGCCCCGGGATCTCCAGCGGGGTCACCGACAGCTCCACCCGGGAGTCCGCGGTGTTCACCCCCTGCCCGCCCGGGCCCGACGACCGGCTGAACCGCCAGGACAGGGCGGACACCGGGACGACGAGGGCAGCCGTGACCGGCAGGTCACCGAACGCGTCGTCCCCGGGCATGCCGCCCAGTCTTCCCGACGCTCCAGCTCTCG
>JASLAP010000247.1 GCA_030147065.1 Pseudonocardia sp.
CGGCCGCGGTGGTGCCCGTGGCGGTCGCGGCGAGCAGGAACGTGCCGGCCAGCACCACGACCGCGCCGCGGGTGAGGTCGCCGACGAGCACCGTGCCCTCGCTGTCGGCCTCCAGGTCGGTGAGCACGGCCCGCCCGGGCAACACCGGGGCCAGCGCGGTGCGCACGACGTCGCGGTCGACGCCCGGACCGGGCACCACGCCGACCGCCCGCTCCTCCACCACGACCTGCCCGGGCACCCCGACCTCGGCCAGCCGCCCCGTCACCGTCGCGGCCAGCTCGGCCGGCGGCAGGCCGCGGGCGGCGGTCCACAGCGTGGTGTCGTCGCCGCCGGTCTCGCCGGTCACCGCGGCGGTCAGCGGGGCCAGGAACCCGGCGACGAACACCGCCAGGGTGAGCCCGGCCAGCGGCCGGAACGCGCCCTTCGGGTCGTCCAGCAGCCGGCGACCGGCCAGCAGGACGGCCGGCGTGCGCGCCGCCCGGACCATCCGGTTGCCGCACAGCCGCACCACCAACGGGCCGATCAGCGACACCGTGGCGAACATCGCCAGCACCCCGACGCCGAAGACCAGCCCACCGACGTTCGGGTCGCCGGCCCGCATGAGCTGGTTCACCAGCACGAACACCCCGATCCCGGCGGCCAGCCCGACCAGCCGCAGCAACCGGGCCCCGCCCGGCCGGTCCCGGCGGGCCACCCCGAGCGGACCGACCACGACCTGGCGGGTGCCCCCGATCGCGGCCAGCGTGGACAGCACCGCCACCCCGGCGACGACCGCGACCAGCACCGCGGGCGCCGGGCGCAGGTCGGCGGCGAACCAGCCCGATCCGCCCAGCTCGATCGCGGCCAGCGCCGGGGACGCCAGCCAGTGCGCACCGACCCCGGCCACCGCCGCCGCCGTGGCCACCGCCGTCACCTCGGTCACCGCGGCCATCGTGACCTGCCCGGTGGTCGCGCCGAGCAACCGCAGCGTGGCCAGCCGCTGCACCCGCCGGGCCGCGGTCAGCCGGGCCGACGCACCGAGCAGGCTGACCACCGGAACCACCAGCAGCGCGACCGCCACGAACGTCAGCTGGCGGTAGACCTCGATCACCGAGAACTGCTCGGCGGACCGGTCGAACCGCTCGACGGCCAGCGAGCCGGGCAGCGGCCCGTCCCGGCCGAGGACGGCGACCAGCTCGCCCGGGTCGCGCAGCCCTTCGGCCCCGATGACCCCCACCGGGGCCCCGTCGAACCGGTCGGCCAGCCGGTCGGCGGGCAGGGTGGCGAGCAACTCCGCCAGCGCGGGCGAGACCCACAGCTCGCCCGGCGCCGGGAACCGGGGCAGTCCGGGCGGGGCCGGGACGTCCGGGCGGACCGCGGCCACGTCCACGACCTGCAGGTCCCGGTCCAGCACCCGGTCGGGGGTGCGCCGCACGAGCGCCACCGCCGAGTCCGGCACGGCCGGCGGCTCGACCTGCAGGGCGACCCCCGGGCTCGCCGTCCGCCACCCGGTGCGCGCCTCGCGGGCGTCCCAGCCGTGCAGGGCGCCGAGCACCACCGCGAGCAGCAGCGTCCCCACCGCGACCCCGGCCCCCATCAGCCCGGCGGCCAACCACGCCCGCCGGCCGCCCAGCCGCAGCAGCCGCAGGCTCAACCCGGCCGCCCGCACCACCCCCGCCGGCCCCCTCGCCCGCCGCCCCCCTGCTCCTGCGCCGGTCCGCCCCAGTTCAGGAAAGCCACGTTCCGGTCCGGAGAAGGCAGGAACGTGGCTTTCCTGAACCTCGGGGGGCGGTGGCGGGGCGGTCACGCGGCACCGCCGGGGGCGGGCCACGCGGCGGTGGGAGCGGTGGGGGCGCTCGGGCCGCGGGTGGGCGGCGGGGCGGTGCGACCGTCGCGCAGCACCACCGTGCGGTGGCAGCGGGCGGCGACCTCGGCGTCGTGCGTGACGACCACCAGCGCCGCCCCGGAGTGCGCGACCAGCCCGGCCAGCAGGTCCATCACGTGCCGGCCGGTGACGGTGTCCAGGGCGCCGGTCGGCTCGTCGGCGAACACCACCTCCGGGCCGGTGACCAGCGCGCGGGCGATCGCCACCCGCTGCTCCTGGCCGCCGGAGAGCTGACCGGGCCGGCGCTGCTCCAGGCCGGCCAGGCCGAGCGGCCCGAACCACTGCGCCGCCCGGGCGACCGCCGCCGCGCGGCGCGTCCCGCCCAGCATCAGCGGCAGCGCCACGTTCTCCACCGCGGGCAGTTCCGGCAGCAGCTGCCCGAACTGGAAGACGAACCCGAACCGGGACCCGCGCAAGGTCGTCCGGGCGCCCTCGGGAAGGCCGTCGATCCGGTCGTCGCCCAGCCAGACCTGCCCCTCCTGCGGGCGCAGGATGCCGGCCAGGCAGTGCAGCAGCGTCGACTTGCCCGACCCGGACGGCCCGGTGACCGCGACCGCCTCCCCCCGGTGCACCGCGATGTCGGCGTCCTGCAGGACCGTGGTGGCGCCGAACCGGTGGGTGAGGCCGATCCCGCGCAGCGCGACCGCCCGCTCCCGCCCGCCGCCCGGGTGGGCCGGGGCGCCCGCTGTTGCCGTCTCCGTCATGGGCCGAACCCTGGCCGCGCGACGGTCGCGGCCGCTTCGGTCGGAAGTCCGGGTGCCGTCCGGCGCGGTTCGTACTTACGGCTGAGGGTGGGCAGGGACCCCGCCGATCTACGCTGGCCCGGTGATCCCGGCGCTGCGCTGGCTGCGGCTGCACGCCGGGCTGCTCGCCGAGCTGGCCGGGCTCGGCTTCTGGCTGTTCCTCGACCTGGGCATCGGGGTGTTCGGCGAGTCGCCGCTGACCGTCCCCGCCGCGCTGGCCGCGGTCGCGATCGTGCTGTCGCGCCGCCACCCGGCGGTCCGCCGCGAGGTCGCCGCGGCGGTCGCCATCGGCGTCTCGCTGGTGTTCACCGTGCACGCCGAGCTCACCGGGCCCGTCACGTCCGGTGCCTACCCCCCGGCGCAGCGGCTGGAGGGTTTCTCGTTCACCGAGCAGCTCGCCCTGGCGATCCTGGTGGTGGCCGTGCTGCGCCGGTCCGGGCTGCGCACCGCGCTGCTGCTCACCGGAGCGGCCGCGGTGGCCATCGTGTGGGCCCCGCCCGCCCGGTTCGAGGGCGAGGTCGCGTTCGGGGTGATGTCCGCGCTGGGCTGGGGCGGGGCGGTGGCGATCGGGCTGGCCCTGCGCGAGATCGACACCCGGCGCCGGGCCGCGGTGGAGGACGTCCGGTCCGCCGAGCGGATGGAGCTGGCCCGCGAGCTGCACGACGTCGTCGCCCACCACGTCACCGGGATCGTGGTGGCCGCGCAGGCGGCCGCCGTGGTGGCCAGGAAGAAGCCCGACGAGGTCGACCGCGCGCTGGCCGCGATCGAGACCGCGGGCACCGACGCGCTCGCCGCGATGCGCAGCATGGTCGGCGTGCTGCGCGGCCAGGACTCCGACGGCGCCCGCACCCCGGGCGCCGAGCTGGGCGAGGTGCGCCGGCTGATCGAGCGGTTCGACCCGGACGCCCGCATCGTCCGGCTCACCACCGACCCCGGCCTGGAGCACGCCGTGCTGCCGGCCGGCGTCGCCGCCACCGGTTACCGGGTGGTGCAGGAGGCGCTGACCAACGTGCGCCGGCACGCCCCGGAGGCGACCGCGATCGAGGTGGACATCAGGATCCGCGAGCAGGCGCTGCTGCTGGCCGTGCGCAGCGACGGGTTGCGGCAGGCCAGCGGCCCGCACCCCACCCGGGGCGCGGCGACCGGCGGCTTCGGGCTGGTCGGGATGGCCGAGCGGGTCGCCGCGCTGGACGGGGCGCTCAGCGCGGGACCGACCGCGCCGGGGGTGTGGACGGTGGCCGCCCGGCTGCCGCTGGGAGGAGCCGCGTGATCCGGGTACTGCTGGCCGACGACCAGGCGATGGTGCGCACCGGGTTCCGGCTGATCCTGAGCGCCGAGGACGGCGTCGAGGTGGTCGGCGAGGCCGGCACCGGGGTGGCCGCGGTGGAGCTGGCCCGCCGGCTGCGCCCGGACGTGGTGCTGATGGACATCCGGATGCCCGACCTGGACGGGCTGGCGGCCACCCGGGCGCTGACCGCGGACCCGGAGCCGCCGCGGATCGTCGTGGTCACCACCTTCGACCTCGACGAGTACGTCTACGGCGCGCTGCGCGCCGGGGCCTGCGGCTTCCTGCTCAAGGACGCCGGCCCGCGGCTGCTGGTGGAGGCGGTGCGGGCGGCGGCGAACGGGGACGCGCTGGTGTCGCCGTCGGTCACCGTGCGACTGCTGGCCCACCTCGCCGCCCGGCCCGCCGCCCGGGGCCCGGTCCCCGACACGCTGTCCCCCCGCGAGCTCGACGTCGTCCGCGCGGTCGCCCGCGGCCGCACCAACGCCGAGATCGCCGCCGAGCTGTTCGTCTCGCTGTCGACGGTCAAGACGCACCTGACGAACGTGCAGAACAAGCTCTCCGCCCGCAACCGCGTCGAGATCGCCGCCTGGGCCTGGGAGAACGGTCGTGCGTGAGAATCATGGCCATAGGCATGAAACTCACGCACGAGCTCAGCGCAGTTCGGTGGGGACGGCGACGACGTCGACCATCGCGCCGTTGCGCAGCACGGTGACCGGGAGCGGGCGGCCGACGGCGTCGCCGAACAGCTGGCGCTGGATGCCCTGGGCGTCGTGCACCGGGCGGCGGCCGACGTCGAGCACCAGGTCGCCGGCGCGCAGCCCGGCCTCCGCGGCGGGGCTGCCGGCGATCACCTCGACCAGCCGCAACCCGCTGCTGCGCCGGTAGCGGTCGGCGACCGCGGCCGGCACCGGCGCCGGGCTGCCCACCACGCCCAGGTACGCCCGCCGCACCCGGCCGTCGGCGCGCAGCGCGGCCAGGATCCGCCGGGTGGTGGCGTTGATCGGCACCGCCAGCCCCAGCCCGACGCCGGCCACCGCGGTGTTGATCCCGACCACCCGGCCCCGGCCGTCGGCCAGCGCGCCCCCGGAGTTGCCGGGGTTGAGCGCGGCGTCGGTCTGGATGACGTCCTCGACCACCCGGCCGGCCCGGCCGCTGCGGGTGGGCATCGCCCGGCCCAGCGCGCTGACCACACCCGCGGTGACCGAGCCGGCCAGCCCGAGCGGGTTGCCCACCGCCACCACCAGCTGCCCGACCACCAGCTCGTCGGCGTCGCCGAGGCGGACCGGGGACGGCAGCCCGGCGCCGTCGGCCGTGCGCAGGACGGCCAGGTCGGACAGCGGGTCGATGCCGACCACGGCCACGTCGACCTGGGTGCCGTCGACGAAGTCCGCCCGGCCGCCGCGGGCGTCGCCGACCACGTGGGCGTTGGTGACCAGGACGCCGTCGGCGTCGACCAGCACGGCCGAGCCGCTGCCGCGGCCGATCCGGACCGCGGCGACCCGGGCGGTCAGCTCGGTGGCCACGGCGCTGACCGTGCGGGAGTAGGAGTCGAGCTCGTCCACCGCAACCTCCTGCGATTACACCTTTGCAGGAGCGAGGGTACGCGCGCTCAGACCTCCTCGGCCTGCTCCGTGGCGGGGTCCCAGGACAGCCCGGGCTTGCCCCAGCCGTTGCGCCGCACCTGCTTGCGCGCGGCCCGCCCCCACCGCCCGACCAGCCGCTCGACGTAGATGATCCCGTCGAGGTGGTCGGTCTCGTGCTGCAGGCAGCGGGCCAGGAACCCGCGGCCCTCCACCTCGACCGGCTTGCCGTCGGCGTCGACGCCGGTCACCCGGGACCAGTCGGCGCGCCCGGTCGGGAACTGCTCGCCGGGCACCGACAGGCAGCCCTCGTCGTCGTCGTCCTCGTCGGGCATGCCCTCGGGCCGCTCGGAGGTCTCCAGCACCGGGTTGACCACCACCCCGCGCACCCGGGTCCGGGTCTCCTCGTCGGGGCAGTCGTAGACGAACAGCCGCAGGTCGACCCCGACCTGGTTGGCGGCCAGGCCGACGCCCTCGGCCGCGGCCATGGTGTCGAACATGTCCGCCACCAGCGTGCGCAGCTCGTCGTCGAACACCTCGACGGGCCGCGTGGGGGTGTGCAGCACGGGGTCACCAATGATCCGGATCGGTCGAACGGCCACGTGGCGAGCGTATCCAGCCGACCGCGCACACCTCGCAGCCACCGCGCCCACGTCCGGACGTGCGCGCGGAGGCCAACAGGTGTGCGCGGTGGGAGTTGTCCACAGGCGGGACGGACGGGCTGGTGGCGGGTGCGCAGGGGTGGGCACGGTGCACGTCACGCGGGCCCGAGGCCGGTCCGGGGGGCGGCGCGGCCGGCAGGTGCCGTGCACCCGGCACCCCTCAACGCCGACGACATCGAGGTCGTCGACGGGATCGCCGTGACCTCGCTCGCCCGCACGCTGGGTGGCCCGGGCTGCCCGCGGCCCGCCGGGCGCTCGCCTTCGCCGACGGCCGCAGCGAGAGCGTCGGGGAGTCGCGCAGTCGCGTGGCCATCGCCCGGGCCGGGCTGCCGGTCCCGGTCCTGCAGTGGTCGGTGCGGGCGGACTCCGGCGAGCTGCTCGGCCGGGTCGACTTCGGGTGGCCCGGGCTGCGCACCGTGGGCGAGTTCGACGGGCGCAGCAAGTACGGCCGGTTGCTACGGCCCGGTCAGGCCCCGGCCGACGCCGTGTACGCGGAGAAGGTCCGCGAGGACCGGCTGCGGGCCGCCGGCCTCGCCGTGGTCCGCTGGACCTGGTCCGACCTGACCGATTTCGGCCCCGTCGCCCACCTCCTCCGCGACCGGTTCCGCCCGGGCTGAGGACCGCGCCCACCTCCTCCCCACGGCGCACACCGCACGACCTGCGCGCGGAGGCCGGGAGGTGTGCGCGGCGGCCGGATCGGGATCCTGCGGCGCGTCCCTGCCCCGGTCCGGTCGGTCCCCCGTGGTTGAATGGCCGCCGCGAATGACAGGAATGTCATTCGGCTCGAGCGAGGCCGCGAGGAGCGTGATGGAGTCCGCCACCGAACGCAGCGAGGCGACGCCGGGAGCGGCCCGGCCGGGCGAGCTCGGCCGCCGGGACCGCGAGATCCTCGCCTTCGAGGGGCAGTGGTGGAAGTATGCGGGCGCCAAGGAGCAGGCGATCCGCGAGCTGTTCGACATGTCGGCCACCCGCTACTACCAGGTGCTCAACGCGCTGGTGGATCGGCCCGAGGCGCTGGCCGCCGACCCGCTGCTGGTCAAGCGGCTGCGCCGGCTGCGCGCCAGCCGGCAGCGCACCCGTGCGGCGCGTCGACTGGGAATCGAGCCCTGGTAGCGCGACGATGATCCGGTGGTCCGCCGGCCACCGAACGTGATCAGCCCTGGAGGCCGTCGTGACGCAACCCGCACCGTCCGGTAGCCCGTCCCGCCGGCGTGTCGCCGGCCTGGCGCTGCTCGGGGTGGGGGTGATCGCCGCGATCATCGGCCTGGCCTCGCTGGCGCTCAACGGCGGCGACGACGGCGGGCAGACCGCCGCGCCCCCGCCCTCCTCGGCCGCCCCGGAGCCCGGCGCCACCCCCGACCCCGAAGCGGCCCCGGGCGACCAGCCGCCCCCGACCGACCCGGGCTCGGTCGGCGTGCCCACCTTCAGCCCCACCCCGACCGCCGGCATCGCCGCACCCCCCGGAACGCCCGGCGAACCCGGCGCGCCCGGAGCCGACGCCGCTCCCGGCGGTGACGGCAGCGGAGCCGCCGGCACCGGCGGTACCGGCGGCGCGACGGCCGGCGGGACCGGCGGTGGCAGCGGGGACACCAAGACCGGCGCGCCCCGCGGCTCGCTGCGGGTCTACAACAACAGCACCATCACCGGGCTGGCCTCGTCCGCGGCGGAGGACTTCCGCAACGCCGGCTGGCAGGTCGACGAGGTCGCCAACTACCCGTTCGGGATCATCTCCAGCAGCACCGTCTACTACCGCCCCGGCACGCCCGAGAAGGCCGTCGCCGACGAGCTGGGCAGCCAGTTCGGGCTGCGGGTGCACGAGCGCTTCCCCGGCCTGGAGGACGCCTCCCCCGGCGTCATCGTCATCGTCACCAACGACTACCGGGGCCTCTGACCCGAGGCGCCGCCCTCCGGCCCGGCAACGCCGGGCACGACCGACGACCAGCGGAGGTCGGGGCGGCCGGTCAGGCGACGGCGGCAGCCACGACGAGCTGGGCCTGCTCGGACGCAACGCGCAGCGGGCGGTCGTCGCGCCGGGCCCTGGCCAGCAGCAGTGCCCCTTCCAGCAGGACCACGACGGTCGCCGCGGCGTCGTCGGCCGCTCCGGGGGACGCGCCGGCGCGGCGCAGCGCCGCACCGATCGCCTCCTCCCAGCGGTCGAACGCGCGGGCGGCGGCGGCCCGGATCGCCGGGGAACCCCCGCTGGCCTCGAGGACGACGGTGGCGATCGGGCATCCGGCCGTGTAGCCGCTGGCGACCAGCAGCGTGCGGCTCGTGGAGAACCACCGCCGCACCATCTCCGCCGGTTCGAGCCCGTCGGCGAAGCAGTGCTCGACCACGCCCGCGACGGCGTCCCCGCCGGCTTCGACCGCGGCGGCGCCGAGCTCCTCCTTGCCGCCGGGGAAGTGGTGCGCGATCGACCCCCACGGCGCCCCGGCCTCGTCGACGAGCGCGCGCCAGCTGGTCGCGTGGTAGCCGTCGCGCTGGAACATCCGGACCGCCGTCTCGACCATGCGCCGACGCGTGCCGCTCGCCATGCCGCCACGATAGCCCTGGACTAAGACGATCGTATTACCTACGGTGGGGCCCTCCGCCTACTAATACGGACGTCATAGTCATGATGCGCAGCCTCACCGTCAGCGGTCCCGGCGACCTGGCCTGGACCGACGTCCCCGACGCGGACCTGAGCGGGCCGGCGTCCGCCGTCGTCCGCCCGCTCGTGGTCAGCACCTGCGACTTCGACCGGCTGATCCTGACCGGGCGGGCACCGGTCCCCTATCCCGTGCGCATCGGGCACGAGGTGGTCGCCGAGGTGCTCGAGGTCGGCGACCGGGTCCGGACCGTCCGGCCCGGCGACGAGGTGATCGTGCCGTTCCAGATCTCCTGCGGCCGGTGCGCCGCGTGCCGGTCCGGCCGCACGAGCTCGTGCGCCGAGGTCCCCTGGCTGTCCTGCTACGGCCTCGGGCCCGGCGCCGGCGACTGGGGTGGCGCGGTCGCCGACCGGCTCACCGTCCCCTACGCCGACGCGATGCTGGTCCCGCGACCGGCCGGGGTCTCCCGCGAGCTGGCCGCCGCGGCGGGCTGCAACATCACCGACGCCTACCGGTGCGTGGTACCGCAGCTCCGCGACGAGCCCGGAGCGGCGGTGCTCGTCGTCACCGACGGTTTCCAGAGCATCGGTCTGACCTGCGTCGCACTCGCCCGCGCGCTCGGCGCCGAACAGGTCGACGTGTTCGGGCTGCGCCCGCCCGCGAGCGCCAGGGCCGCCGCGCTCGGCGCGCGCGTCCTGGACTCCGCCGCCGACATCGAGCCGCGCGCCTACCCGATCACCGTCGACGGGAGCCTGGACCCCGACCTGCTCGTCGCGACGCTGCGGGCGACCGCGCCCGGCGGCACCTGCACGATCAGCGCGATGTACGCCCGGCCGCTGACGCCGGTGCCGCTGCTCGACCTGTTCGCCGCCTGCGCCACGGTCCGCACCGGTCAACCGCACGTCCGCGGGCTGCTGGCGGACGTGCTGGAGCTGCTCGCCGACGGGACCGTCGCGACCGACGCCCTGATCGACGGCATCGTGCCCTGGGACCAGGCGATCGCCGCGTTCGGCGCCGGGGGCAAGCAGGTCGTCTCGCGCTTCGCCGGAGGATGACGGCGGCAACGGCCCCGAGGAGCCCGGTCAGGCGAGCCTGCGGTCGGCATAGGCCTGCAGCTCGGCCAGCTGGACGGGGTCGAGGGAGGCCGGCACGGCCGCGCGCGCGGCGGCGATGTGCGCCCCGGTCACCTCGGTGGCGTCCAGCGACTCGCGCATCGCGGTGAGCGCGGCCTCGCGCAGCACCGCGGCGCAGTCGGCGGCCGAGTAGCCGTCCAGCTCGACGCCCAGCGCGTCCAGGTCGACGTCGTCGGCCAGCGGGGTGTTGCGGCCGGCCGCGCGCAGGATGTCGGCACGGGCCGCGGCGTCCGGCGGCGGGACGTAGACCAGCCGCTCCAGCCGGCCGGGCCGCAGCAGCGCCGGGTCGATCAGCTCGGGCCGGTTGGTCGCCCCGACCACGATCACGTCGCGCAGCGGCTCGGCGCCGTCCAGCTCGGTGAGCAGCGCCGCGACCACCCGGTCGGCCACCCCCGAGTCCGACGACTGCCCGCGGCGCGGGGCCAGCGCGTCCACCTCGTCGAGGAACACCAGGGCCGGGGCGGCGTCGGCGGCCTTGCGGAACAGCTCGCGGACCGCCCGCTCGGACTCCCCGACGTACTTGTCCAGCAGTTCCGCGCCCTTCACCGCCAGCACGTTGAGCTGCCCGGTGCCGGCCAGCGCGCGCAGCAGGAAGGTCTTGCCGCAGCCGGGCGGGCCGTAGACCAGCACGCCGCGCGGGGCGGCCACGCCGAGCCGGGCGAACGAGTCCGGGTACTGCAGCGGCCACAGCACGGCCTCGGTGAGCGCCTGCTTGGTCTCGGCCATGTCGCCGACCTGGTCCAGGGTGATGCCGCCGGTCTGCAGGGTGTCCGACGACGACATCGACAGCGGGCGCACCGACCCCACCGCGTCCAGCAGGTCCTGCTGGGTGATCGCCGGGTCGGCGTCGTCGCTGTGCCGCAGCGCCGCGCACACCGCGGCCTCGCGGCGCACCGCGGTCAGGTCGGCGACCACGAAGCCGGGGGCCCGCTCGGCCACCGCCTTGACGTCGACGTCGTCGGCGAGCGGCACCGCGGTCAGCAGCCGGCGCAGCAGTTCGGTGCGGGTGCGCAGGTCGGGCAGCGCCAGCCCGACCTCGCGGTCGACCAGGTCGGGGGCGCGCAGCCGGGGGTCCACCGCCTCCGGGGCCGAGGTCGTGGCCAGCAGCGCCAACCCCGGCGTCCGGACCGCGGTGCGCAGCACGTCCAGCACCACCGTGGCCAGCGGGGGCGGGTTCTCGGCCGGCAGCAGCGCGTCGACGTCGGTGACGACCAGGACCGTCCGGCCGCCGGACCGGGCCGCCTCGACGACGTCGCGGACGCGCTGCGCCGCGGCCCCGGCCTCCATGGCGGCCACCCCGGGCGCCTCCAGCTCGACGCACCGGGCGTCCACGGCCGCGGCGACGCTGCGGGCCAGGGTCAGCTTGCCGACTCCCTCCGGCCCGACGACCAGCACCCCGAGCCGGGCCGAACCGCCCAGGCTGGCCAGCAGCTCCGGCCGGTCCAGGCTCAGCTCCAGCCACTCGACGAGCCGGCGGGCGGCGTCGGTGTTGCCGACCAGGTCCTCCACCGCGACGGGCGGATCGACCGGCGCGGGACCGGCCGGTCCGGCCACGGCGGCACCGGTGGTGCCCGCCCGCGCCGACGTCACGGTCCCGGCCACGCCGACGCCCCGATCGAAACCGGACGTCGCCGCCGGGGTGGTGACGGGCGCGCCGGTGACCGCGCCGCCCTCCCACCCGACGACGGTGCTCGGGTAGACCGCCACCGCCCCGCCCGGCTCGACCGTCGACACGGTGAGCAGCTCGCTGGTCCAGCCGCTGCCCAGGGCCCCGGCCACCCCGCGCCGGGCGGCCACCGCGTCCAGCCCGGGGGCCGGCTCGATGTCCTGGGGCAGCAGCGACACCGCGTCCCCGCCGGTGACGACCTTGCCGATCAGCGCGTTGCGCACGGTCTCCGGCGACAGCGACGCCCGGGCCAGCCGCGACCCGGTCAGCAGGATCCGCCGGGCCGGCTCGACCCGGGCCGGGGCCAGCACCACCGGGGTGCCGTCGGTCAGCCCGGCGTTGGACAGCGTGACGTCGTCCAGGGTGGCCTGCCCGGGCGGCCCGTCGGCCGGCGCGACCAGCGCGGTGGTGACCCGCGCCCCGGTCAGCGTGACCGCGTGCCAGGACCGCAGCCCCAGCGCGTCGATGACCTCGGGGTGCAGCCGGACGACCCCGCGGCGGGCGTCGGCGGCGGAGGCGCCGAGCCGGGCGACGAGGGTGATCGAGGGAGCCGTCGGGGAAGCCACGCAAGCACGCTATCCGCCCGCCGCCGACATCCCCTCCAGGTGGCAGGAAAGCCACCTTCAGGACCGAATCCGTCCTGAAAGTGGCTTTCCTGACGTCCGGGGCGGGAGGGCCCGGGGGGGACGGTCAGCGGCGGCGGGCGCCGCGCAGGCCCAGGCGCAGCCGGTTGCGCGGCTGGGACGGGCCGGGGCCGGAGCCGGACGAGCGGCCGTTGCCCGAGCGCCCGCGCGGCGGGTCCTCCCCGAACCGGCGCAGCTGCGAGCGCTCCTCGCCCGGGCGGCGCACCGCACCGGACTCCTCACCGAACCGGCGCACCGCGCGGGCCATCGCGCTGGCCCGTCCGGCG
>JASLAP010000258.1 GCA_030147065.1 Pseudonocardia sp.
ACCACCGTGATGCACGAGGGCTTCGTCAACTTCAACGCCGGCACGCTGGGCGCGTCGATGGTGGAGGGCCGGATCTCGGCCGGGGTGGTGCTGGGCGAGGGCAGCGACCTCGGCGGTGGAGCGGCCGTCATGGGCACCCTCTCCGGCGGCGGCAAGGAGGTCATCTCGGTCGGCCGGCGCAGCCTGATCGGGTCCAACGCCGGCATCGGGATCTCCCTGGGCGACGACTGCGTGGTGGAGGCCGGGCTGTACGTCACCGCCGGCACCAAGGTCACCGTGACCGAGGGCGGGGACGTCGTGGCGGCCCGCACGCTGTCCGGGCGCAACGGGCTGCTGTTCCGGCGGAACTCGGTGAGCGGCGCGGTCGAGGTGCTGTCCCGGACCGGCGAGGGCATCACGCTGAACGCGGCGCTGCACGCGAACTGACCGCCGGCGCGGCGGACCCGCCGATCAGGGTGGCGGGCGGTCGCCGATCAGCGCGATCGCGACCGCCTGCACCGCCCCGGCCGCCAGCAGCAGCCCGAACGCGGCCCCGAACCCGCCGGTGAGGTCGACCAGCAGGCCCATCACCAGCGGCCCGACCCCGGCGCCCAGGTACCCGGCGCCCAGGGCGAACCCGCTGGTCGCCGCGCTGGCCGCGCCGTCGGGGGTACGCCAGGCGATCACGCTCAGCCCGAGCGGGAACCCCGCCCCCACTCCGAAGGCCATCAGCACGATCCACGGCCACGGCCCCACCACCGGCGGCAGCGGCCACACCAGCACCCCCAGGGTCCCGACCAGCCCGCAGGCCAGCGTGGTCCCCGACCAGAACCGCCAGCGCCGGCGCCGCTCGGCCATCACCGGGGACAGCAGCGCGGCCGGGATCTGCGCCACGCTCCACACCGCGATCAGCACCCCCGCGCGCTGCGGGCTCCAGCCCTGGCCCTCGTAGTACGGCGCCAACCAGGTCAGCGCGCCGTAGAACATCGTCGAGGTGCCGACCTGGTAGGCCGCGATCCGGCGGGCGAACGGGTCGCGCCACAGCGGCGCCGGCGGCGCCCCGGCCGGCTCGACCCGCCGGACCCGGCCGGCGCGCCGGGCCACCGGCACCCACAGCCCGGCGGCCACCGCCGCGGGCACCGCCCACACGGCCAGCGACAGCGACCAGCCGCCCAGCACGACCGCCAGCGGCACCGCGACCGCCCCGGCCACCGCCGCGCCGATCATCATCGACACCACGTAGCCACCGGTGACGGCACCGGCCCGGGTCGGCAGGTGCTCCTTGACCACCCCGGCGAGCAGCACCCCGGCCAGCCCGATGCCCAGGCCGAGCAGCAGGCTGCCGCCCACCAGCGGCACCAGCGCCGGGACCGCGCGGACCAGGCTGCCCAGCGCGACCAGCCCGACCGCCACGCCGAGGGCGTTCTCCCGGCCGAGCCGCACCCCGACCGCCGCCCCGCCGAACGATCCGGCCGACATCGCCAGCACCGCCCCGGCCTGCACCAGTCCGGCCGCCCCGGCCGAGACCCCCAGGTCCGCGCGGGCCGTCTCGAGCAGTGGCGGGTACCCCGCCAGCGCCGCGCGGAGGTTCGCGGCCACGGCGAGCAGGCCGAGCAGCACGACCAGCGGCCGCACCCGGACCGGGGTCGGCGCCGACCCCGGGGACTGCGCAGTCACCGGGTCATCCTCACCGCGGAGCCGCCCGCCCGCAGGCTGCGGGACGAGACCCGGCCCGGGGGGCTCAGGGGGTGGTGAGGCGGGTGACGGCAGCGTCGATCCGCTCGTCGGTGGCGGTCAGCGCCACCCGGACGTGCCGGCCGCCGGTGGGGCCGTAGAACTCCCCCGGCGCGACCAGGATCCCCAGCGCGGCCAGGTCGTGGACGACCTCGCGGCAGGCCCGGCCGTCGGTGGCCCACAGGTACAGCCCGGCGCCGGAGTGCTCGACCGCCATCCCGGACGACTCCAGCGCCGCCCGCAGCCGGGTCCGCCGGGCGGCGTAGGTGGCGGCCTGCGCGCTGACGTGCTCGTCGTCGGCGGCGGCCGCGGCCATCGCCGCCTGCACCGGCCGCGGGACGATCATGCCGGCGTGCTTGCGCACCTCCAGCAGCGACGCCACCAGCTCCGGGTCGCCGGTGACGAACCCGGCCCGGTACCCGGCCAGCCCGGAGGACTTGGACATCGAGTGCACGGCGAGCAGGCCCTCGGCCGACCCGCCGCAGACCTCCGGGTGCAGGATCGAGGTGGCCCCGTCCGACAGCGACAGGTAGCACTCGTCGGAGGCCACCACCGTGCCGCGCTCCCGGGCCCAGTCCACGACCTTGCGCAGGTGCTCGGGCGGCAGCACCCGGCCGGTCGGGTTGGACGGCGAGTTCACCCAGAGCAGGCCGACCCGGCGCGGGCCCAGGGCCGCGGTGGAGTCGGCGCGCAGCACCTCGGCCCGGGCCAGCCGCCCGCCGACCTCGTAGGTCGGGTAGGCCAGTTCGGGGATCACCACGGTGTCCCCGCTGCCCAGCCCGAGCAGCGTCGGCAGCCAGGCCACCAGCTCCTTGGAACCGATGGTCGGCAGCACCGCCGCCGGATCGACGACGACGCCGAACCGGCGGCGCAGCGAGCCGGCGACCGCCTCGCGCAGGGACGCCGGGCCGTGCGTCGTCGGGTAGCCGGGGTCGTCGGCCGCCGGGCCGGCCAGCGCGGCGCGGACCGCGGGCGAGATCGGGTCGACGGGGGTGCCGATCGACAGGTCGACGATGCCGTCGGGGTGCGCCTCGGCCAGCGCCCGGTCCCCGGCCAGGCTGTCCCAGGGGAAGTCCGGGAGGGCGGGGATCACTCGTCGTGCTGCTGGGGCGGCAG
>JASLAP010000298.1 GCA_030147065.1 Pseudonocardia sp.
CGCACCGTGCCCGACCTGGTCTGGAGCTACCCGCAGCCGGAGCCCGAGTCGGCCGGGGTGCGGGACCTGCTCTGCTTCTTCGACGAGCGGGTCGACGTCGTGGTCGACGGCCAGCGCCGGCCCCGCCCGCGGACGCCCTGGTCGTAGGCGGGCCGCCGGTTTCTATTGCCAGTCAGTGGCAACACGTACGGTGACCGGGTGCCCGCACCGGAGATCAGCCGCTCGCTGTTCCTGCACGCTCCGCTCCGGCGCAGCCCGCACCGGGTGCTGCGCCGGATCCTGGAGCACCTGCCCGCAGGCACCCCGCCGGACGGGCCGGACGGGCCGGTCGCCGTGCTGGAGCGGCGGATCGCGAACCTGCTCGGCACCCCGGCCGCACTGTTCTTCCCCACCGGGACGATGGCCCAGCAGGTGGCGCTGCGCATCCACGCCGAGCGGCGCGGCCGGCACGCCTTCGTGGCCCACCCGCGCACCCACCTCGCGGTGTGGGAGCAGCAGGGCTACAGCGTCGTGCACGGGCTGCGGTTCCACCCGGTCGGGGACCCGAACGCGCTGCTCACCTGGGCCGATCTGGACGCCGTGGCCGAGCCGCCGGCCGCGCTCCTGCTGGAGTTGCCCCAGCGCGACATCGGCGGGCAGCTGCCGGACTGGGAACCCCTGACCGAGCAGGTGCGATGGGCCCGCGGCCGGGGCGCGGCCGCGCACCTCGACGGGGCCCGGCTCTGGGAGGCGCAGACCTACTACGAGCGCCCGCACGCCGAGATCGCCGGGTTGTTCGACTCGGTCCACGTCTCGCTCTACAAGGGACTGGAAGGCGTGCGCGGGGCGGTACTGGCCGGCTCCGAGGAGTTCATCGAGCAGGCTTGGGTGTGGCAGCAGCGGCTCGGCGGGAAGGTGCCCGACGCCTGGCCGCTGGCGGCGGCGGCCCTGGTCGGGCTGGACGAGCTGCTGCCCCGGATGCCCGTGTTCCGGGACCACGCCCGCGCCCTGGCCGCGGCGCTCAACGCCGACGGCGTCGTCCGGACGGTCCCCGAGGTGCCGCAGACCCCGCTGTTCCACGTGCACCTGCCGGCCGCCCCGGCGGCCGTGGACCGGGCGCACGCTGCGCTGCTCGCCCGGACCGGCATCCAGCTGTACGGCTACCTGCGCTCCGCGCCCGACCCCCGCCGCTGCTCGTTCGAGATCAGCGTCGGGGAGAACGCGATGGAGTTCACCCCGGCCGAGGTCGCCCGGCTGGTCCGGGACCTGGTCGAGCGCGCGGGGTCGTGAGCGGAAATCATGGCTGTAGCACTGACTTCCGCTCACGACCTGGGGGCGTACATGATGAGCGCGACGCCGACCAGGCAGATGGCCGCGCCGAGGTAGTCCCAGCGGTCCGGGCGGAAGCCGTCGACGACCACGCCCCAGGCCAGCGAACCGGCCACGAACACCCCGCCGTACGCGGCCAGGATGCGGCCGAAGTTCGGGTCCGGCTGCAGGGTGGCGACGAAGCCGTAGAGCCCGAGCGCGACCACCCCGGCGCCGATCCACAGCAGCCCGCGGTGCTCGCGCACGCCCTGCCAGACCAGCCACGCGCCGCCGATCTCGGCCACCGCGGCGAGCAGGAACAGCAGGACCGACCGGAGCACCGTCACCCGACGAACCTAGGACGCGCCGAGGTCGGGGAACGGGATCGGGCACCCCGGCACGCAGGAGCACTCCACCAGGTCGGCGCACCCGGCGTCGAGCACGTCGACCAGCGTCGCCCGTACCGCCCGCAGGTCGGCGATCCGGGCGTCGACGTCGGCGAGCCTGGCCCGGGCGCGCTCGCGCAGCCCGGCGCCGCGGTGGCGGCCGACGGCGAGCAGTTCGGTGATCTCGTCGAGGGTGAACCCCAGTCGCTGCGCCGCCTTGACCACCCGCAGCACCCGCACCGCGTCCTCGCCGTAGTCCCGGTGCCCGCCCAGTGACCGGTCCGGCTCGGGCAGCAGTCCGCGGCGCTCGTAGTAGCGCAGCGTCTGGACGTTGACCCCGGCCGCCGCGGCCAGCTCGCCGGACCTCATCGGGCCGCGCGGGCCAGCCGCTCCAGCCCGTCGAGGACGTCGACGTGCGCGCCCGGCACCCGGACGTCGACCAGGACGTCGGGGCCGTCGTGGCCGAAGCGGAAGTCGAAGAACGCGCAGCACCGCGACTCCCGCGCGGTCAGCTCCCGGGCCCGGGCCTCCTCGGCGCCGGGCAGCCGCAGCCGCAGCCACCGGGGGTCGCGCCGGTCCACCGCGCGCAGCCCGGCGAACAGGTCGGTGAACTCCGCGGCCCGCAGCGGCCGCTCGGCCGTCGGCAACGTGCACGCCGCGACCTCGTCGAACGTCGTCTCCTCAGCCATGACCCGACGGTAAACCCGTACCCGGGTACCGGATGCAAGTCCGACCGGCGGTTCAGGTGCGCGACACCGCGGCCAGCAGGCGCTCGGCCTCGGCGAGGACAACGGGCAGGGCGGCCTCCGGGTCGTCGGCCTTCGCCAGCAGCAGCCCGGCCTCGCACAGCGCGCCGAACGCCAGGTGCGCCCGGGCGGTCAGGTCGACGTCCGGTTCGCCGGCGAGCGCCGCGGCCGCGCGCAGGCCGTCGGTGAGCACCCGCAGGGTGTGCCCGGACTGGATCTCCCGGACCTGCGCCCAGCCCAGCACGCCCGGCCCGTCCAGCAGCACGATCTGCCGGAACGCCGGGTCCAGGCAGCGCCGCAGCCAGGTCCGGCAGCCGCGGCGCATCGCCGAGCCCGGGTCGGGCTCCTCGGCGACCGCCCGCTCCAGCTCCGCGGCCACCCGCTCCTGCTCGACCGCGAACACCGCGCGGAACAGCGCGGGCTTGCCGGCGAAGTGGTGGTAGGCGGCGCCCTTGGTCATCCCGGCGGTCGCGGCGACGGCGTCGATCGAGGTGGCGGTGTAGCCGTCGCGGCCGAACAGCTCCTGCGCGGCGGCCAGCAACTGCCCGGTGGTGGCCTCGGTGCGCTCGGCCTGGGTCAGCCGTCCCACGGCCGCTCCTTGACAACGCGTACTCGGAGTATGGAACAGTGGCACGGTCCGTACTCCGAGTATGGAAGTGGGATCATGAGTCCACCGATCATCGCCGTGTACGGCGCCACCGGCCACACCGGGCGCCTGGTCGCCGCCGAACTGCTGGCTCGTGGCCAGCACATCGTACTGTCCGGTCGCGACCCCGCCGGGCTCCGCGACGTGGCCGCTGAGCTGGGCGAACCCGACCGCGTGCGGATCCACGTCGCCCCGTTGGACGACCCGGCCGCGCTGCGCGAGCTGGCCGCCGGCTGCGCCGTCCTGGTGCACTGCGCCGGGCCGTTCGCGCAGACCGGCGCCCCGGTCGCCGCGGCCGCGGTCGAGGCCGGCTGCCACTACGTCGACCACGCCCTGGAGCAGCACCACGTCGCCCACCTGGTCGACGACCTCCAGCAGCCGGCCGCCGACGCCGGCGTCGCGCTGATCCCCGGCGCCAGCTTCTACGGCGGCTACGGCGACCTGCTCGCCCACGTCGTCGCGGACGGGCTGGCGCAGGTGCAGCGGCTGGTCGTCGGCTACGCGGTCACCGGCTGGCGGATGACCGCCGGCGCCCGGGCCACCGCCGAGCAGGTCATCGCCGAGCTGCGCCGGATCACCTTCGCCGACGGCCGCCGGGAGGTCGGCTACGTCGAGCCGCGCAACGCGGTCTTCCCGTTCCCGCCGCCGCTCGGCCCGCAGACGATGGTGGCTCCGGTGCCCTACTACGAGACGATCACCGTGCCGCGGCACCTCCCGGTGCGCACCGTCGAGGCGCAGATGACCGCGCACACCTTCGCCCCGGAGACCTTCACCGGCCAGGACGCCGACCTGCCGACCCGGGCGGCCTCGGAGTACACCGTCGCCGTCCAGGCGATCACCGCCGACGGCGGCCGCACCGGCCAGGTCACCGGACGCGACCTGTGGCGCGGCGCCGCGCTGGTGTCGGTGGAGGCGGCGCTGGCCCTGGTCGAGCCGCCCGGCCCGGCCCGCGGCGGGGTGTTCTCCCCGGCCGAGGCGCTGCGCGCGGGGGCCCTGCTGCGCCGGCTGGAACGGGCCGGCGCGCTCACCCCGAGCCCCGGCCTGCTGGCCGGCGAGCACGACGACGACAAGCCGCTGCTGAGGATCCGGTGACCGGGCCGGTGGCCCCGGTCCTGGTCGCCGGGGCGGCGGGTGGCCGGCAGGGCTCGACCGGGCGGCACCTGGTCGACCTGCTGCTGGCCCGCGGGCAGCCCGTCCGGGCCCTGGTCCGCGCCGACGACGACCGCGCCGCCCGGCTGCGCGGGCTCGGCGCCGAGGTGGTGACCGTCGACCTGCGGGAGATCGCCGACCTGCTCCCGGCGCTGCGCGGGGTGCGCCGGGCCTACTTCACCTACCCGGTGACCCACGGCATGGTCGACGCGGCCGGGGCGTTCGCGGTCGCCGCCCAGGAGGCCGGGCTGGAGCGGGTGGTGGCCGTGTCGCAGCTCGCGGCCGGACCGGAGGCCGGCACCCCGCACATGCGCCAGCACTGGGTGGCCGAGCAGGTCCTGGACCGGTTCGACATCGGTGCGGTGCACCTGCGGGCCGGGGTGTTCTTCGAGAACCTGGCGGTGGTCGCCGAGGCGTCCGGCTGGCGGGAGCTGGCGCTGCCGCTGGGCCCGGCGGGCACGGTGCTCCCGCTGGTCGCCGCCGCCGACGTCGCCCGGGTGGCCGCCGGGCTGCTGCTCGACCCGGGCCCGGTCGACCCGGTGCACTGGCTCACCGGCGAGGTGCTGAGCATCGGCGAGGTCGCCGCCGCGATGGGCGCCGCGCTCGGCCGCGACCTGCCGTACGTGGACGTCGACCCGGACGGGTGGCGGGCGGCCGCCGTCGACCTCTACCGCGACGACCGCGCGGTGGCGCACCTGACCGCGCTGTGGGCGCTGTTCCGGATGATCGGGTCCGGGCACTCGCTCTACCGGGTCACCGAGGTGATCGAGCGGGTCGGCGGCGAGCCGCCGGGCACCCTGGCCGACCACCTGCGCGACCGGCCCGTCCAGCCGGCCTGAGCCGCCCCCGACCGGACCGCTCCCGATCGCCGGGCGCGGTCCGGTCGGTGCCGGCGTTAGCGTGCGCCGTGCCCACTCCGACGCTGACCGTCACCGCCGTCACCCTCGACACCGCGGACCCCCGCGCGCTGGCCCGGTTCTACCAGCGGTTGCTCGGCTGGCGGTTCACCACCGACGATCCCGAGTGGGTGCAGCTGGAGCCGCCCGGGGGCGGGACGGGGCTGTCGTTCCAGCGGGAGCCGGCCCACCGCCGGCCGACCTGGCCGACGACCGGCGCGGACCAGCAGATGATGATGCACCTCGACATCCGGGTGGACGACCTCGACGCGGCCGTGGCACACGCGCGGGAGTGCGGGGCCACCGTGGCGGACTTCCAGCCGCAGGACGACGTGCGGGTCTGCCTCGACCCCGACGGCCACCCGTTCTGCCTCTACCTGGGCTGACCCAGCCCCGCGGTGAACCGGCCGGCGTGCGTGCCGGTCAGCCGCCCCGGTGGCAGCTTCCGCCCGCACACGACCGACAGCAGGTCGGCGGCCGTCCCGCGGACCGGCTCGCCCTCGCCGAACGCCCAGTCCAGGTCGGTCGCCCGCAGCGACACCCCGCTCAGGTCGGTGCCGAAGTAGGCGACGCTCTTCGGCTTGATCCCGGCCAGCACCAGCGCCACCCGCTCCGGCGGCGGGCTGCGGTCGACGCCGAGCGCGGTGGTCACGTCCAGGCCGTGGATGACGTCGTGCGACAGCGCGCCGGTGGGCCCACCGCCCGGCGGCGCCCAGGGGTGCTCGGCGTTGTCCCGCAGCGAGGCCACCAGGTCGTCGGCGGACAGCGCGGCGGCATCGGCCCGCGCCTGCAGGTCGGCCACCCGGTTGAAGTTCCCGCGGGCCTTGACCAGCTCCAGCAGGAACCGCGGCGTGGAGATCCGGTACGGCATCGTCGTGTGCGCGATGACCTCGCGCACCCGCCAGCCCGCGCACAGGCTCGGCGCGTCCCACTGCTGCGGGGACAGCCCGGCCAGCAGGTCGGCCTGCTCCCGCCGCTCGGCCGCCACCTCCTTGCGCACCTCGTCGGTCATCGGTTCCCTCCCGTTCGCGCGGACCCGCGTCCGCTCCAGCAGGAGACCGCGGCCGGGGGTCCGACTCATCGCTTCCGCACGGCCGAGTTCTCTGACTAAGGTCAGAGGATGGACGCGGGGATGGTGGCGCGGGTGCGCGGCTTCAACCGGATCGTCACCCGCCAGGTGGGCGCCCTGGACGAGCGCTTCCTCGGCCGCGACCGCCCGCTGGGCGCGTCGCGGCTGCTGTGGGAGCTCGGTCCGGACGGCCGGGACGTGCGCGAGCTGCGCGCCGAGCTGGGCCTGGACTCGGGCTACCTGTCCCGGCTGCTGCGCTCGCTGGAGTCCGACGGCCTGGTCGAGGTGGCTGCCACGGCCCCCGATCGGCGGGTGCGGGTGGCCCGGCTGACTCCGGCCGGGGTGGCCGAACGCGCCGAGCTGGACCGGCGCGGCGACCTCGCCGCCGCCTCGGTGCTCGACCCGCTCGCCCCCGGGCAGCGCCGGCGCCTGGTCGCGGCGATGGCCGAGGTCGAACGGCTGCTGCGGGCGGCCGCGGTGCGGATCGAGATCACCGATCCGGCCGACCCCGACGCCCGCGCCTGCCTGGCCGCCTACTTCGCCGAGATCGACGCCCGGTTCGAGGACGGCTTCGACGCCGCGGCCGGCCTGCCCGCGCCGGACGCCCTGCTGCGCCCGCCGGCCGGCGCGCTGCTGGTCGCCCGTTCCGGGACCGAGCCGGTCGGCTGCGCGGCGCTGCTGTTCCAGGCCGGGGGCATCGCCCAGATCAAGCGGATGTGGGTCGCGCCGGCGGTCCGGGGCACCGGCCTGGGCCGGAGGCTGCTGGTCGAGCTGGAGGCGCTCGCCGTCCGGCACGGGGTCCGCCGGCTGCGGCTGGAGACCAACCGGGTGCTCGACGAGGCGATCGGCCTCTACCGGTCGGCCGGGTTCGTCGAGGTGTTGCCGTTCAACGACGAGGTCCACGCCCACCACTGGTTCGAGAAGGCGCTCTGAGCGGGCTACCGGTCGGTCCCCGCCCGGCTGCCGACGGCCGCGGCCCAGACGGCGTCGGCTCCGGCCAGGTCGACGTCCGCGCCCAACGGGGCCAGGAAGGCCGGGTCCGGCGGCGCGACGACGCGCAGGTCGGACCCGGCCCGCGGGCCGTGCGGCAGGTACAGCCGCCACGCGTGCAGGTGCGCGCGGTCGCCGCTGGTGCTGGCGCCGAACAGCGGGTCGCCGACGATCGGGCTGCCGGTCCAGGCCAGGTGCACCCGGATCTGGTGGCGCCGGCCGGTGCGCGGCAGCGCCAGGACCAGGCTGCGCCCGGCGCCGGTCGCGATCCGGTGCACCTCGGTCAGCGACGGGTAGGTCGACTTCCCGGCGAGCACGTCGGCCTCCGCGACCGACCACCGCGCGGTGCCGTCGTCGTAGTGGAGCCGGTCGCGCGGGGCGGCGATCCGCACCCGGTTCTTGCGGCCGACGCCCAGCGGCAGGTCGATCGTCCAGCGCTCGGGCAGGTCGGTGCCCTCGACCACGGCGAGGTAGCCCTTGACCGCGGACCGGTCGGCGAACTGGCGGGTCAACGGCCCGTGCGCGGCGGTGGACCGGGCCAGCAGGACCACCCCGGAGGTGACCTTGTCGATCCGGTGCACCGGGAACAGCCGCTCGCCGGCCCGCCCGGCCAGCTCGACCACGTCGTCGTCGTGCCGCTCGCCCATGACCGAGATGCCGGCGGGCTTGTCCAGCACCAGCAGCGCGTCGTCCTCCAGCAGGACGCGCCGCGCGCGCAGGTCGGCCCAGGTCCAGGCGGTCGGCGCGGTCAGGACGCGCCCCGGGGGAGCGGTCCGCCGTCCGACCGGGCCTCCAGCTCGGCGATGCGCTCCTGGGCGGCGGCCAACTGGTCCTCCAGCTCGACGATCCGGGCGGCGGCGTCCAGGGTCAGCCCGGCGTCGAACAGCTCACGCAGCCGGGCCGCCCGGGCCAGCTGGCGGCGCGAGTAGCGGCGGTGCCCACCGGCCGAGCGCTCCGGGCTGACCACCCCGGCGGCGTCCAGGCTGCGCAGGAACGCCGGCTGGACCTCCAGCAGCTCGGCGGCCTGGCCCATCGCCACCGCGGGGTAGTCCTCGTCGTCGAGCCGGGACAGGCCCATCGTGCTCACCTCGCCGTCCGTTGGCTCGTCGGGTGCTCCAGGTTTTCCGCAGCAGCAATGGGAGGAATTCTAGATCGTGTGGGTCCGGTCCGGCCAGGGGTCGCCGGATGCGGACGGGGCCCCCGACGACGTCGAGGGCCCCGCGGCCGGCCACCGGAGGTCAGGCGTTGATCTCCTGACGCCCCTGGCCCGAGTGCTCGATCGAGATCGAACGCGGCTTCGCCCGCTCGGCGACCGGGATGCGCAGGGTCAGCACCCCGGACTCGTAGCTCGCCGCGATGTGGTCGGTGTCCAGCGTGTCGCCCAGGAACAGCTGCCGGGAGAACACGCCCAGGGTCCGTTCGGACACCTGCATCTCGACGTTGTCGTCGCGCTGGGCCGGCCGGCGCTCGGCGCGCACGGTCAGCACGTTCCGCTCGACCGACAGGTCGATGGCGTTCGGGTCGACCCCGGGCAGGTCGAACTCGACCACGAACTCCTCGCCCCGCCGGTAGGCGTCCATCGGCATGGCGGTCGGACGGGACCACGTGCCCTGGCCGGTGCCCATGACCTGCTGGGCGAGCCGGTCGAACTCCCGGAACGGGTCGGTGCGCATCAGCATCGCGAGCCACTCCTCTCTTCCTCGACTTGAGCCGGCGATGCGGTCCGGATAGCTCCAATGATAGCTACAGGTTTTGTCGAGTGCAACCCCCGGATCTCTCCCATCATCGCTGACTTCGATTTGCGGTCGCGCCATGCGGTCACATCAGAGCAGCGCCCTGCGTCGAAGCTGTGACGGACGCATCGGGAGGAACGACGATGGGCGACGAGGTGCTAGCCGCGCGGTTCGAGGCCAACCGGACCGCGCTGCGCGCGGTGGCGCTGCGGATGCTGGGCTCGCCGGCCGAGGCCGACGACGCCGTGCAGGAGGCCTGGCTGCGGCTGAGCCGGGCCGGCGACGAGGGCGTCGACAACCTCGCCGCCTGGCTGACCACCGTCGTCTCCCGGGTCTGCCTGGACGTGCTGCGCGCACGGCGGTCGCGGCGCGAGGACCCGCTGACCGACCAGCTCACCGCCGAGCCGCTCGACGCCCACGACCGCAGCGACCCCGAGCGCGAGGCCCTGCTCGCCGACGCGGTCGCCCCGGCACTGCTGGTCGTGCTGGACACGCTGGCGCCCGCCGAGCGGCTGGCCTTCGTGCTGCACGACATGTTCGCGGTGCCGTTCGACGACATCGCCGCGATCGTCGGGCGCTCCCCGGCGGCCACCCGGCAGCTGGCCAGCCGGGCCCGCCGCCGGGTGCAGGGCGCCCCGGTCACCCCGGCCGCCGACCACGCCCGCCGCCGCGCCGTCGTCGACGCCTTCCTGGCCGCCTCCCGCGGTGGCGACCTCGACGCCCTGGTCGCCCTGCTCGACCCGGACGTCGAGCTGCGCGCCGACGCCGCCACCGTGCAGTCCGGGGCCCCGCCCCGGGCCACCGGTGCGGCGGCCGTGGCCGGCACGTTCGTCGGACGGGCGAAGGCGGCCCGGCTCGCCCTGGTCGGCGGGGCGCCCGGCGCGGTGTGGATGCGCGGCGGGGCCCCGCGGGTGGTGTTCGCGTTCACCGTCGACGGCGACCGGATCACCGCCATCGAGCTGATCTCCGACCCGGACCGGGTGCGCGGGCTCGACGTCGTCCCGCTCCGCAGTGGCTGACCGGGCCTGCCGCGTCGCTCAGCGGCCCTCGCAGGCCACCCCGTCGCGGTCCCGGTCGAGCCCGGCGCGGTAGCCGGGCTCGCCGCGGCGGATCGGGGCGGCGCCGGCGAGCCGGGCCTCCACGCAACTGCGGTACCGGACCTCGCGGTCGCCACCCGAACCGCCGGACGGGGCCGACGGGCTGTCCGGCCGCCGGTCGGAGTGCTCGTCGGAGCTGCTGTCGTGGTCGGCGGACTCCGCGGCGTCGGAGTGCTCCTCGGAGTGCTCGTCGGCGTGCTCGTCGTCCTCGGCCGGGGGGTCCGGGGTCGGCGCCGGGGCGGGGGCCGCCGTGCGCGACCGGGCCGGAGCGGCGGCGGCCCGGGGGGTCGGCTGCGCGACCGGCTCGGGGACCGGGACCGGCGTGGCCGACGGCGTCGCGCTCGGCCGCACCGGGGTGGGTGCCGCCCCGACCGCCGCGAGCGGAACCTCCCGCGGCAGCTCACCCGAGCCGACGCCGTGCGCGAACCCGCCCGCCACCAGCACCGCGAGGAGGCCGCCGACCACCCAGGGCGCGGCGCCGCGGCGGGACCCCCGCCCGGCGGGCGGGTTGCCCGACGGCGGGGCCGGAGCCGGGGCCCGACCCGGGGCGAAGATCGAGGTGGGGGCGGTCTGCAGCCGCACGGTCTGCTCGACCGCGTTGGTGCTGGGCAGGCGCACGGTCTCGGCGACCGCCGCCGCGGTGTCGCCGTCGGTGCCGTCGGTCTCGCCGGCGGGCGGGGCCAGGACGTCCGGCCCCGGCAGGCAGGACGCCGCCGGCGCCAGCCACAGCACCGTCCCGGTGCCGGTGGTCTCGGCGGTGCAGGTGCCGAGCAGGCCGTCGGCCGCCAGCGGGGCGAGCGCCCGCCCGTACTCCCCGGCCGCCACGGGGTCGAGCTGTCCGATCGTGCGCAGCCCCCCGTCCGGCTCGACCAGCAGCACCGACACGCCGGAGTCGTGCGGGGCCAGGGCGACCTGCACCCGCGGCGCGGGCAGCGGTTCGGTGTCGACGTGCTGCGTGCCGTCGGCGGACAGGGGGACGAACGGCATACGGGTACCTCGGCGTCACGTGGGGAGCGGACATTCGCTCTATCGGGTGTCCGCCGCTCGTGTTACCTCCGCGTCACCTCTCGCGCGCCTCCGGGTCCAGTCCCAGCGCCGATCGGCCACCGTCCACCGGGACCGTCGCGCCGGTCACGAACGAGGCGTCGTCCGACAGCAGGTGCGCCACGACGGCGGCCACCTCCTCGGGCCGGCCGACCCGGCCCACCGGGTGCAGCCGGTGCAACTGCTCCTCGAAGTCGGCGGCCGCGTCCGGACCGAGCCGCTCCAGCGACTCGGCGTACCGCGCGGTCGCGATCGACCCCAGCGCGACGGTGTTGGCCCGCACCCCTTGCCGGCCGTACTCCACCGCGGTGGCCCGGGTCAGGCTCTCCACCGCCGCCTTCGCCACCGCGTACGGGGTCGCCCCCGGCACCGCCCGGGTGGCCTGGTGGGAGGACACGTTGACGATCGCCCCGCCGTGCCCGGCGGCCAGGAACCGCTGCACCGCGGTCGCGCTGCCGACCACGCTGGGAGCCAGGTTGGCGGTGATCAGCTCCAGCACCGCGGCCGGGCCGTCGGCGTCCAGCGAGGCGTCCCGGAACACCGCGGCGTTGTTCACCCAGCCGCCCAGCGGGGCCAGCTCCTCGGCCCGGTCGGCGGCCCGGGCCGCGACGTCCGGGTCGGCCGCGCTGCCGGCCACCCCGGCCGCACCGGGGCGGTCGGCCAACCAGTCCAGCGCGCCCGGGTCGAGCTCGATCGCCACCACCCGGTGGCCGTCGGCCAGCAGGCGCTCCACCACGGCGCGGCCGACGCCCCGGCCGCCACCGGTGACCACATACGAACGGATCATGCCGGCACGCTACGACGCCGCGTCCGTCAGAGCGCCGGGTGCCCGCCCGCGTCGAACGGCATCAGCTCGGAGTGCTTGGCGGCCAGGCCGTCGCCGCTGCGCCGGCCCTGCAGCCGGTTGCGCACGAAGGGCATCACGAACTCGCGCATCCAGCGCAGGTCCTCGACGTGCCGGTCGCGCCACGGCGTCGGCTCGGCCGCGGGCAGCGGGGCGCGCCAGTCCTCCAGCACCGGCTCGCCCAGGGTCTCCAGCACCCGCAGCGCGACCCGGCGGTGGCCCTCGGCGGTCAGGTGCAGCCGGTCGCGGCCCCAGCAGCGCGGGTCGGCCAGCGCGGTCATCCCCCACAGGTCGACGACCGTCGCGCCGTACCGGTCGGCGCTGGCCCGCATCAGCTCGTTGTAGCAGGCCACCCGCCCGCGCAGCCGGCGGATCAGCAGGTGCATCCGGCCCAGGTCGAAACCGGTGAACACCAGGACCTCGGCCCCGGTCGCGGTGAGCCGCTGCAGCGCGGCGTCGAACCGGGCGGCCAGGTCGTCGGTGTCGCAGGCCAGCCGGATGATGTCGTTGCCGCCGGCGCTGAAGGCCACCAGGTCCGGACGCAGCCGCTCGATCACCGGGAGCTGCTCGGCGACGATCTCGTCGAGCAGCTTGCCGCGGACCGCGAGGTTGGCGTAGCGGAAGCCCGGCCGGCGCTCGCCCAGGTACTCGGCCACCCGGTCGGCCCACCCGCGCGGCGTCCCGTCGCGGCGCCAGTCGTCCAGGCCCTCGGTGAAGCTGTCCCCGATCGCGATGAAGCTGTCGTGCGCCACGTCGACCGCCTCTCCTGGTTCACCCCGCCGCCGACCTGCCGACGGGTCCCGCCCGCCTCAGGATCACCCAGCACCCGTGATCCGCGCCAGTACCTCTGGGAACGACTACCGACATAGGGCACCCTTTCCTCATGGGTGGAGCCGAGCAGCGTCCCGAGCCGTCGCTGGCCAATGTGCTGGGCGGACGCGGCGGCGCGCTGGACGCGACCGTGCCGGTGGTCGCCTTCGTGCTCGTGTTCACCCTCGGCGACGCCGTGGGCTGGTCGTCGCCGGTGGTCTGGGGCGGCGTCGCGGCGGTGCTGGCCGGCTCCGTCGTCGCGGCGATCCGGATGGCCCGGGGCCGTCGCCCGCGCGCGGTGCTGCTCGGGCTGCTGGGCGTGGCCGTCGCGGCGCTGGTCGCCATCTACACCGGCCGCGCGGTCGACTTCTTCCTGGTCCAGATCGTCAGCAACGCGGCCAGCGCGCTGGCCTGGGCGGTGTCGATCGTCGTGCGGTGGCCGCTGCTGGGGCTGGTCGTCGGGACCGCGCTCGGGCAGCGGACCCGCTGGCGGCGCGACCCCGACCTGCTGCGCGGCTACCAGCGGGCCAGTTGGGTGTGGGTGGCGCAGTACCTGGTGCGGCTGGCGGTGTTCCTGCCGCTCTGGGCGGCCGACGCGGTGGTCGCGCTGGGCATCGCCCGCACCGTGCTGACCTGGCCGCTGGTCGCCCTGTGCGTGGCGCTGTCCTGGCCGGTGCTCCGGTCGGCGCTGCCCCCCGGTCACGGCGGCCTGCGGCATCCGGAGGACCATGGCGGGATCGCCCGCCCCGTGGCGTGAACGCGCTCACGAATAGTGATCGACTGAAACGATCAAGACACCGGGTTCGTTGGAACAGGGGTACGCCCTCGCAAGCCGCCGCTCGTGCGCGATGCGGCAGGGGCGTCGCCCGCACCCACCACGACCGCGAATCGGAGCCATGCCTCAGCATCCCACCGCGCCCCGCCCGAGCCCCGGTGACGGCCGCCGGAGCGACCTGCACGGCGAGCCCCCGACCGAACGGCGGATGCCGCCGCCCGGGCCGTGGGGGCCGCCCGGCGCCGGTCCGGTCCCCGGCGCCCGGCCACCGGTCGTGCCGGGTCCGCGGCGCGAGTCCTGGCCGCCGTCCGGGAACGGGAACGGGAACGGCGGCGACACCCGGCGGATCGGACCGGTCGGCGGGGCGACCGCCGGGCAGGGCGAGCGGGCCGACGGGGACAGCACCGTCGTGGTGGACACCGCCCCGGCCGCGGCCCGGCCCGACCTGTCGGTCAACAAGCTGCTGGCCGGGGCCGGCGCCTCGGTCACCAGCGCGGCGCTCGGCTCGTTCTTCGGCGCCGAGGGGACCGTGTTCGGCGCCGCGTTCGGCTCGGTGGCCAGCACCGTCGCCACCACGCTCTACCAGCGCTCGCTGGACCGCACCCGGGACACCCTGGTCGCCCGGATCCGGGTGAACCGCCGCGGCGAGCCCATCGCCACCGACGACCCGGATGCCACGGTGCTGCTGCCGCGGCAGCCGGCCGACGGCGAGCCGCCGCCCGACCGCCCCGACGTGGCCGGGGGCTCACCCAGCCGCCGCCGCTGGCTGATCGGGATCGGTGCCTCGGTGCTGGTCTTCGTGATCGCGATGGTCACGATCACCGGCATCGAACTGGCCAAGGGCTCCACCCTGACCCGGGGCAACGAGGGCACCTCGGTCGGCCGGGTGATCGCCCCCGCACCCCCCGCCGCGGAGGACGAGGAGACCGGGGACGGCGCCGGGACCGACGCCACGTCGACCCCGGAGCCGAGCGCCGAGTCCGACGCGCCCACCACCGCCACCTCCGAAGCCGACGCCTCCGACCCGGCCGGGCCGTCCGGGCAGTCCGAGCAGGACGAGCGCGACGCGCCGCAGCAGGACGAGGAGGGGGCCGAGGACGACCCCGGCGCGGGCCGGGACGTGGCGCCCCGCGACGCGGACGTCGCGCCGACGGAGGCGCCGGTCGCCCCGGGCACGGACGGCTGACCCGCGACCGGTCCGGCGCACCGCCGGACCGGTCCGCTCGCGACCGAGCGACCCACCGGCCCGGCGGACACCGCCGGGCCGGTCGGCTCGGTTCAGCACCCGGGAGCCCGCCGGCCGGTCGGTTCAGCGGTGCGGCTTGTACGCGAGGCCGCCGAAGACGTTCTCCAGCGGTTCCGGGTCGGGCCTGCCGATGGTGGGCAGGCCGTCCGCGCGGTCGGGCCGCCACAAGGTCACCGAGACGAATCCGGGGTCGATCCACTCCAGCCCGTCGAAAAGGCTCTTCAGCTCCGCCGCCGGGCGATTGCGGTAGGGGACGGCGCCGGTTTCGCTGTAGTCGTCCTGGGCCTTCCGGACGGCGTCGTCGCCCTCCACCTCGATACCGTCACCGATGAGCAGGTAGCTGCCGGGGGCCATGGCGTCCATGACCGTGCGGACCAGTTCCCGGGCGTCAGCGGTTTCCGGGAAGTGCCCGAGCACCTCCATGAAGATCACCGCCACCGGCTCGTCGAAGTCGAGGAACTGACCCGCCTGCGCCAGCAGCCCGGCGGGATCGCGCATGTCCGCGTGCAGGTAGTGGGTGGCGCCCTCGGGCGTGCTCGTCATCAGCGCCCGGGCGTGGGCCAGGATGAGCGGATCGTTGTCGACGTAGACGATGCGGGCGTCCGGCGCGACCCGCTGGGCGATCTCGTGGGTGTTGTCGGCCGTCGGCAGGCCGGTACCGATGTCGAGGAACTGGCGCACGCCGGCCTCACCGGCCAGATGGCGGACCGCGCGCTGCAGGAACGCGCGGGCCGCCCGGGCGATCACCACGATCTCGGGGTGGATCGCGACCCACGCGTCCCCGGCTTCGCGGTCGACGGGGTAGTTGTCCTTGCCGCCGAGCCAGTAATTCCAGATCCGCGCGGAGTGCGGCACCGTCGTGTCGATACCCGTGCGCGCCTCGTCGTCCATCGTCATGCGCGCACGGTATCGACAGCCGGGGACCGGTCCCACCCACCGACGCATTCGTCGTGCGGATCAGCAGATGCGAAAGGGGTGGTGGCCCTTCGTCGCAGCGTGTCGATCCGGTCTACGGCTCGGCCGGCCCGCCGGCGTGCACCGGCTCCGGCAGCCTGCGGCGCAGTGCCGCGGCCGCGGCGGCCGGGTCCGCGGCCTCGGTGATCGCCCGGACCACCACGATCCGGCTCGCCCCCGCCGCCAGCACCTCGGCCAGGCGCTGGTCGTCGATGCCGCCGATGGCGAACCACGGCCGGTCCGGGCGGGCCGCGGCCACCTCGCGGACCAGGTCCAGCCCCGGCGCCGGCCGGCCGGGCTTGGTCGGGGTGGGCCAGCACGGGCCGACGCAGAAGTAGTCCACCCCCGGCTCCTCCGCCGCCGCGGCGGTCTCCGGGCCGCTGTGCGACGACCGCCCGACCACCACGTCGTCGCCGACGATCCGCCGCGCCCACGAGACCGGCAGGTCGTCCTGGCCCAGGTGCAGCACGTCGGCGCCGCTGGCCAGAGCGATGTCGGCCCGGTCGTTCACCGCCAGCAGCGCGCCGTGCCGCGCGCACGCCTCCGCCAGGACGTCGAGCGCCGCCAGTTCCGCGCGCGCCTCCAGCGGCCCGTCGGGCCCCTTGTCGCGCAGCTGGACGATGTCCACGCCGCCGGACAGCGCGGCGTCGGCGAACTCGGCCAGGTCGCCCCGCGAGCGGCGGGCGTCGGTGCACAGGTAGAGGCGGGCGCGGTCCAGGCGGGCGCGCCGGGCGGCGCCGTCGAGGTCGGGCACGCCCCGACCCTACGCGCGGCCCGCCCATCCCCGGCCGGCGCGGAACGGCCGGCACACGAGCCGCTGGCGCAGCGCGTGGGGTGTCGTCGCAGCGTGCCGGAGGGCTGCGAGGACCTTCGAGGGGCTGCGACGGCCGCGGGGGAGGGCGCCGGCGAGCCCGGCCCGGGCGCGGGCGGCGGCGTAGGGTGGAGCCAGGTGACGCACGGGAGCCCGGGTGGGCTGAGAGGGGATCGCCGATCCCGACCGTCGAACCTGATCCGGGTCATGCCGGCGCAGGGAGCGGGGAGATGACGTACACACGGTTGACCGTGATCGGCGCGGGCGTGATCGGGCTGAGCTGCGCCTGGCGGGCCGCGGCGGCGGGCCTGCGGGTGAGCCTGGTCGACCCGGCGCCGGCATCGGGCTCGTCCTGGGTCGCGGGCGGGATGCTCGCGCCGGTGACCGAGGCCTGGCCGGGCGAGGAGAGCCTGCTGGAGCTCGGCGTGGAGTCCGTGCGCCGCTGGCCCGGGTTCGCCGCGGAGCTGGCCGGGGCGGCCGGGCAGCCGGCCGGGCTGCGCACCGAGGGCACGGTGGTCGCGGCCACCGGCGTCGGCGACCGGGCCGAGCTGGACGCCCTGGCCGGTTACCTGGCCGGGCTGGGTCGCGAGGTGCAGCGGCTCCCCGGCCGCGAGCTGCGCCGGCTGGAGCCCGCGCTGGGCCCGGAGGTGCGCGGCGGGCTGGTCGTGCCCGGTGACCTGGCCGTCGACAACCGGGTCCTGCTCGACGCGCTGCTGGCCGCCGTCCGCCGGGCGGGGGTGGAGATCGTGGCGGCCACCGCCCGGGCGGTGCTCGACGACGGCAGCCGGGTCACCGCCGTCCGCACCGACGACGCCGACCTCCCGGCCGAGTGCGTCCTGGTCTGCGCGGGCGCGCATTCCGCGGCGCTGCACCCGGCCCTGGACGGTCTGGTGCGGCCGGTCAAGGGGGAGATCCTGCGGCTGGCGGTGCGGCCGGGGGCGTTGCCGCCGCCGTCCCGGACCGTCCGCGCGCTGGTCGACGGCCGGCCGGTGTACGCCGTGCCGCGCGACGGCGGGGGGCTGGTGATCGGCGCGACCCAGGCCGAGACCGGGTTCGACACCGAGGTGACCGTCGGCGGCGTCCGCGACCTGCTCCGCGACGCCGAGCGGGTGCTGCCGGGGATCGCCGAGTACGCCCTGGTCGAGACCGCGGCCGGGTTGCGCCCGGGCAGCCCGGACAACCTGCCGGTGCTCGGCGCGCTCGGCCCGGACGGCCTCTTCGCGGCCACCGGGCACCACCGCAACGGCATCCTGCTGGCCCCGGTCACCGCCGACGCGGTGCTCGCGCTGCTGCGCGGGGAGCCGGTGCCCGTCCCGGCCGCGGCGGCCGACCCGGGCCGGTTCCGGACGGCGGTGCCGGGATGACCACGATCGGAGGAGGCGGAGTGCAGGTGTGGATCAACGGCGCGGCGCACGAGGTGCCAGCCGGAGCGCCGGTGAGCGCGGTGCTGGACGTGTTGGGGCTGCCCGGCACGGGCGTGGCGGTGGCCGTCGACGGGGAACTGGTCCGCCGGGCCGACTGGTCGGCGACCCCGCTCGCCGAGGGCGCGCGGGTCGAGGTCCTGACCGCCGTGCAGGGAGGATGACGATGGACGACGAACTGCTCGTGATCGGCGACCGCAAGATCGCCTCCCGGCTGATCATGGGAACCGGCGGCGCGGCCAACCTGGAGGTGCTGGAGCGCGCGCTGGTCGCCTCGGGCACCGCGCTGACCACGGTCGCCATGCGCCGGGTCGACGCGGCCACCGGCACCGGCGTGCTCGACCTGCTCCGCCGGCTGGACATCGAGGTGCTGCCCAACACCGCGGGCTGCCGCACCGCGGCCGAGGCCCTGCTCACCGCCCGGCTGGCCCGCGAGGCGCTGGACACCGAGCTGGTCAAGCTCGAGGTGGTGGCCGACGAGCGCACCCTGCTGCCCGACCCGATCGAGCTGCTCGACGCCGCCGAACAGCTGGTCGACGACGGGTTCACGGTGCTGCCCTACACCAACGACGACCCGGTGCTGGCCCGGCGCCTGGAGCAGGTCGGCTGCGCCGCGGTGATGCCGCTGGGCTCGCCGATCGGCACCGGCCTGGGCATCCGCAACCCGCACAACATCGAGATGATCGTGGCCGAGGCGGGGGTGCCGGTGGTCCTGGACGCGGGCATCGGCACGGCCTCCGAGGCCGCGCTGGCGATGGAGCTGGGCTGCGACGCCGTCCTGCTGGCCACCGCGGTCACCCGCGCCGGCGACCCGGAGCGGATGGCCCGGGCGATGCGGCTGGCCGTCGAGGCCGGCTACGCCGCCCGCGGCGCCGGCCGCATCCCACGCCGCTACTGGGCCCACGCCTCCTCCCCGGACCGCGACGACTGACCCGCCACCCCCGCCGGACGAGAGCGGCTCTCGTCCGGCCAGATCGAGCGAGAGTGGCTTTCGTCCGATCCGGTCGAGCGAGAGTGGCTCTCGTCCGACCCGGCCGGACGAGTGGCTGTCGGTGTCAGCGGGCGCCGGCGGGGGTGGGGGCGTCGGTCCGGTCGGGGTCCGGCTTCGCCATGCCGATGGTGGTGCGCAGCGGCACCTCGCGGATCAGCACCACGCACACCAGCATCAGCACCGACGCCACCGCCGCGATCAGGAAGATGAACGCGATCCCGTCGCCGTAGGCGTCGCGCACCGCGGTCACCTGCTCGGGCGAGGCCGTGGCCAGCGACTCCAGCGCCCCGGACGACCCGCCCAGCAGGCTCGACACCCGCCCGTCGAGCAGCACGCCCAGCACCGTGACCCCGACGGTGCCGCCGAGCGAGCGCAGGAACGTGACCAGCGAGCTGGCCGCGCCGACGTTGTCGATGTCGACGGTGTTCTGCACCGCGAGCACCAGGTTCTGCATGGTCATGCCCATCCCGGTGCCCAGCAGCACCAGGAAGATCCCGATCCGCCAGACCGGGGTGGTGTGGTCGACGGTGGCCATCAGGCTCAGCCCGAGGGTGACCAGCGCGGCACCGGCCAGCAGGTAGGGCTTCCACCGGCCGTAGCGGCTGATCAGCCGGCCGGCGACGGTGGAGGAGACGACCAGACCGCCGATCAGCGGCAGGGTCAGCAGTCCGGCGGCCATCGGCGAGTAGTCCCGGCCGATCTGGAAGTACTGGCCGAGGAACACCGAGCCGCCGAACATCACCACGCCGGCGACCATGCTGGCCAGCACGGACAGCACGACGGTGCGCTGGCGGAACAGCCACATCGGCACCACCGGCTCGGACACCCTGGTCTCCACCAGGATCGCCACGGCCAGCGCGGCGACGCCGAGCCCGACCATGATCGCTGAGGTCGCGGACAGCCAGTCGAACTGCTCGCCGGCCAGCGAGATCCACACCAGCAGGGTGGACACCCCGCCGACGATCAGGGTGGCGCCCCAGTAGTCCAGCTCGACCTGGCGCCGCACGTGCGGCAGGTGCATCGTCTTCTGCATCACGACCAGCGCGGCCAGCCCGACCGGCACCCCGACGAAGAAGCACCAGCGCCAGCCCAGGCCGGGGGTGTCCACCAGCAGGCCGCCGACCAGCGGGCCGGAGACGGTGGCCGCGGCCAGCACCGAGCCGAGGTAGCCGGAGTAGCGGCCGCGCTCGCGCGGTGGGATCAGCGCGGCGATGACCACCTGGGCCAGCGCCATCAGCCCGCCGGCGCCGACGCCCTGCAGCAGCCGCCAGCCGATCAGGCTGCCCATCGAGCCGGCCAGCCCGGCCCCGACCGAGGCCACGATGAAGATCACGACCGCGGACTGGACCAGCGGCTTCTTCGGGTAGAGGTCGGCCAGCTTGCCCCAGATCGGGGTGGAGGCCGTGGTGGCCAGCAGGGTCGCGGTGACCACCCAGGTGTAACCGGTCTGCGAGCCGCGCAGGTCGGCGACGATCGCCGGGAGCGCGTTGGCGACGATCGTGTTCGACAGGATGGCGACGAACATGCCGGCCAGCAGGCCGCTGAGGGCGGTGATGACCTGGCGGTGGCTGAGCTGCTGCTCGGCACCGCCCACCGGGGCCGTCGTCGTGGTCGGGGTGGTCATGCAGGGGTACCTCTCGTGCTGGTCCTGGCGCCGGTGTGGGACCGGGCCTCGTCGTGCTCGGCGGTGCGGGCGGTGATCTCGTCGGCCAGGGCGTTCACCAGCCGGGCGGTGGCCAGGACGTCGACGTCGGGCAGCCGCGCCAGCGCCCCGTGCAGCCACTCCCGGCGCATCGCCTCGCCCTGGGCCAGCAGCTCGCAGCCGGCCGGCGTGAGCCGGACCAGGCTGGCCCGGCGGTCGGCCGGGTCGGGGCGGCGGCAGACCAGCCGCCGGGCCTCCAGCTCGCCGATCTGCCGGCTCACCACCGACTGGTCGACGCCGCGCAGCGCCGCGATCTCGCCGAGCCGGCGCTCGCCGTCGCCCAGCAGGCGGACCAGTTCCAGAACCGCCATGGTGGACGGGGCGGCGCCCTCGGCGGCCCGCTGGGTGAGCGTCCGCCAGCTGCGCAGCAGGGCGAGGACGGCGTCGGCGAGCTGGTCGGCCGCGCGGTCGGGAACGGTCCCGGGAGCGCCGCCGTTAGTTTGCATACGACAACCATACGCCCATGGTTGCACCATGCAACCGATCGGCCGGACGTCACACCGCCGGCCAGTGGACGTAGGTCAGGCGGTCTCGGGGGCCGGTACGACGGGGATGACGCCGTCCCGGTGGCGGCGGGCCAGCTCCCGGTAGACCTCCGGGTTGGTGTTCACCCAGCGCTGGGCCGACGGGGTCAGCGGCCCCTTCGCCCGGGCCACCCCGCCGAGCACCAGCTGCCCGTCCGGCACGACGGTGTTCGGCGGGACGACGGCCCCGGCGCCGATCAGGCAGCGGGCCCCGATCCGGGCCCCGTCCTGGACGGTGGCGCCGTTGCCCACCAGCGCCTCGGCGCCGATGACGCACCCGTGCACCACGCAGAGGTGCCCGATGGTCGCGCCCGGACCGATCTCGGTGACCGGGTCGTTCCCGCCGTGCAGCACCGACCCGTCCTGCACGTTCGCCCCCTCGCGGACGACGATCGGCCCGAAGTCGGCCCGCAGCACCGCGCCGTACCAGATGGACGCGTGCGCCTCCACGCGCACGTCGCCGACCAGCGTCGCGGTCGGGGCGACGAAGGCGTCGGGGTGGACGGTCGGGGCGAGCCCCTCGAAGGCGAACAGCGGCATGGCCGCAGCCTCGCACGCACATCCGGGTGGTGCCGCCGCGCGGCTCGTCCTCCACGTGGGTGACGTGCCGCACGTCGCCGGGGCCGGTCGGGCAGGCTGGGTCGATGGCAGCGGGGCGACGGGCGCGGGTGGTGGCGACCGCGGCGGCCGTCGTGATGGTCGCGGCGGCGTGCAGCGACGGCGAGGACGCGCCGGTCCCGGTGCCGACGATCGCGATCGGCCCCCCGCCGCCGGCGGCGTCGCCGCCGGGCCCGCCCGTCCCGCAGGCCGTGCCGGTCTACTACGTCGCCGAGACGGAGTCCGGCCCGCGGCTGTACCGGGAGTTCCACCGGATCACCACGGCCGATCCGGCGACCGACGCGGTGCTGGAGATGCTGGCCGACCCCACCGGCACCGACCCGGACTACCGCTCGCACTGGCCCCCGGGCGCCGGGCTGGCCGGCCCGGTCACCACCGCCGACGGGACGATCACGGTCGACCTCACCGGCGTCGGGCCGGCCCAGGTCGGCACGGAGCTGGCGCACCTGACGGTCCAGCAGCTGGTGTTCACGGTGCAGGGCGCGCTGCAGTCCACCGACCCGGTCCGCCTGCTGGTGGACGGCGAGCCGGTCGAGGAGCTGTGGGGGGCGGTGGGCACGGCCGAGCCGGTGGAGCGCGGCGACGCCTACGCGCTGCGCTCGCTGGTCCAGATCGACGAGCCCGCCGACGGCGCCGAGGTCGCCCGCGAGGTCGAGGTGACCGGCGAGGCCGCCGTGTTCGAGGCCACCGTGCTCTGGGAGGTGCTGCGCGACGGCGAGGTGGTGGAGTCGGGCTTCACCAGCACCGCCGAGGGCCAGCGCTTCGCTCCGTACTCCTTCACCGTGCAGCTCGACCGCCCCGGCGAGTACACGGTCCGGGTCAGCGAGGACGACCCCTCCGACGGCGAGGGCCGACCGCCGCTGACCGACGACAAGACCATCACCGTCACGAGCTAGTCGGGGATGCGGCGGGGCGCGCGCAGGCCGAGCGAGCGCAGTTCGAGCGCGGCCAGGGCGTGCACGACGTCGCGGTCGTCGCGGCGCCAGGCGGCGGCCGGGTCGTCGGAGACCCGGAGCAGCCGGCGGACCGGCTGGCGGGTGATCGCGCGCAGCGCCAGCAGGTCGGTGTCCACGCTGCGGATCTGGGCGGCGGAGCCGGCCGCCCGGGCGTAGCGCAGCCGCAGGGGCACCCACACCAGCAGCACCGGCACGATCCCGAGGACCGCGATGCCGAGCGCGGTGCCGGCGGCGATGGTGGCCACGGTGCCGGCCATCTCCCGCCCGGCCGTGGCGATCGACTCCCCGGCCCCGGTCCCGGCGCCGAGCGCCTGGGCCAGGTCCTCGCCGACCAGGGGCAGCCGACCGGCGGTCTGCGCGGCGTCGTCGAACGCCCCGCGGATCCCGTCACCCGCCCCGGTCAGGGTGTCGGCCGGGGACTGCAGCTCCAGCACGGCCGCACGGGCGGTGCGGGCGACCTCGACGCACAGCCACACCCACAGCACGACCAGCACGTCGGCGACGAGCTGCAGCAGGAACCGGCCCGGGCGCTCCGCGTAGAACCGCATGCCGGCGATGTCTACAGCACGGCGCCCCCGCCCGCGGGGTGGCTCAGAGGAGGCCGAGCTTGGTGGCGGTGTAGACGGCCTCGGCGCGGCGGGAGACCATCAGCTTGCGCATCAGGTTGCCCACGTGGAACTTGACGGTGGTCTCGGAGATGAACAGCTCGGCCCCGATCGCCCGGTTGGACAGCCCGCGGGCCAGCAGCCGCAGCACGTCCAGCTCGCGCTCGGTGAGCCGCTCGCGTTCGGGCAGCCCACCGCCGGACAGCGAGCGCACCATCGCCGAGGCGCTGCGCGCGTCGAAGGCGCTCTCCCCGCGCGACACCGCCCGGATCGCCCGCACCAGCTCGGTGGTGTCGACGTCCTTGACGACGTAGCCGCGCGCCCCGGCCTGCACCGACTCCACCACCAGCCGGTCCTCGGCGAAGGTGGTCAGCACCAGCACGCCCAGCCCGGGGTGGGCCGCGCACAGCCGCCGGCAGACGTCCAGGCCGTCGGTCTGCGGGCCGGCGGTCAGCTTGAGGTCGAGCAGCACCACGTGCGGGCGCGCCGCCGCCACCGCGGCCACCGCGTCGGCCGGGGTGCCGGCCTCGCCGACGATGCGCAGGTCGTCCTCGCGCTCCAGCACCGCCCGCAGCCCCTGCCGCATGATCGAGTGGTCGTCGACCAGGACGATCCGGGTCGGGCCCGGGGCGCTCACCTCGGCGCCGGCACGTCGACCCGGACCTGCAACCCGCCCAGCCGGGCCCGCCGGAAGGTCAGCGTCCCGCCCAGCTCGCGCGCCCGGTCCTGCATGTTCACCAGGCCCCGGTGCTCGCCGGAGGGGGCCGCGGCGGCGGCCCGCAGGCTGCGCCGGACCTCCTCGGGCCGCCCGCAGCCGTCGTCGGAGACGGTCAGCCGGACGCGCCCCGGGCCGTACGCCAGCCGGACGACCGCGCGGCGGGCCTCGCCGTGCACCGCGGTGTTGAACAGCGCCTCGCCGGCGATCCGGAACAGCGACTGCTCGCACGCGGCCGGCAGCGCCACCGGCTCGCCGCCGATCCGCACCTCCACCCGCAGCTCGTCGGGCATGTGCACGCCGGAGAGCCGGCGCAGCATGGACGGCAGGTCCTCGTCGGCGCCGTGGTCGCCGTCGTTGAGCGCGTAGATCGCCGACCGGAGCTGCTCGACGGCCCGGCGGGTCAGGTCCTTGGCGGTGCCCAGCGCGCCGCGCAGCCGGTCGTCGGCGATCTCCGAGCGGACCAGCTCGATGTGCATCCCGGCCGACAGCGCGTACTGGGTGACGCTGTCGTGCAGCTCGCGGGCGATCCGGTGGCGCTCGTCGTCGAGCACCTCGCGCTGGCGGGCCGCGCCCAGCTCGGCCTGGGTGGCCACCAGCTCGTCGTGGCGCGCCCGCAGGTCGTCGGCCTGGCGGGCGGTGCGGGTGTGCAACCGGGCCGAGTGCTCCAGCAGGGCGCAGTTCTGCAGCGCGGACGCGGTCTGCCCGGCCAGGATGCGCAGCACCGAGTGGTCGGTCTCGTCGACCTCGCGGTCGGGCGGGGTCCAGGCGACCAGCCCGCCGACCGACCGGCCGTCCAGCCGGATCGGCACGTGCAGGTGCCGGCGGCCGGCCTCGTGGTCGTGCTCGGGCCGGTCGGCGTCGGCCCGGATGTGCTCGAGGTGGCTCCACACCCGGGGCGGGACGCCGGCCCGTCCGGTCCACTCGGCGCCGTCCGGTCCGCGGACCAGGTGGCGCGGCTGCGAATCCGGCAGGGCGCCGTCGACCAGGGCGAACACGACCCACTCCGCGGCGAGGTGGTCGGCGGTGGCCTCGACGACCGCGCGGACCAGCGCCGCGGAGCCCTCCATGGTCCGCACCAGCGCCGCGGAGATCCGTTCCAGGGAGGTGATGACCCGCTGCAGCCGCTCGGCGTGCAGCCGGTACTCGGGGTAGTAGTGCGGCTTGCCCGAGCGCAGCCCGGTCAGCGCCTCGATGTCCGGTCGCGCCCGGCCGCCGGGCTGCGGGGTCGGGCGGCGCGGCCACTGCGCCGCGGCGGTCACCCGGTCCTCACAGGGCGGCCTTGAACAGCGCCTCGATGTCGGACTTCTCGGTGTCGCGCGGGTTGGTGGTCAGGCAGGCGTCGCCGAGGGTCAGCTCGGCCAGCCGGGGGATGTCCTCGGCGCTCACCCCGAGCGCGGCCAGCCCGCCCGGCACGCCGACCTCGTCGCCCAGCGTGCGGACCGCCGCGGCCACCAGCTCGACGGCCTCCTCGGCCGGGGCGCCGGCCACGTCCAGCCCCATGGCCTGGGCGATCGGCACGAACCGCTCCGGCAGCGCCGCCCCGTTGTACCGGATGACGTGCGGCAGCAGCACCCCGTTGACCACCCCGTGCGGCAGGTCGAGCAGGCCGCCGACCTGGTGGCTCATCGCGTGCGTGGCGCCCAGGATCGCGTTGGTGAACGCCAGCCCGGCCGCCAGCGCGGCCTGCGCCATCGCCGAGCGCGCCGCGCCGTCGGCGGGCCGGTGCATGGTGCGCGCCAGGTTGCCGTTGACCAGCGAGACGGCCTGCAGCGCGTGGTGGTCGGTGAGCGGGCCGCGGGCCAGCGAGACGAACGCCTCGATGCCGTGGGTCAGCGCGTCCAGCCCGGTGGCCGCGTTGAGCCACTCGGGCATGGTGACCAGCAGCCGCGGGTCGATCACCGAGACGTCCGGGACCAGCGCCCGGCCCATGATCGTGATCTTGGTCTGGCGGGCGGTGTCGGTGACGATGCAGAACTGCGAGACGTCCGCACCGGTGCCCGAGGTGGACGGCATCATGATCAGCGGAGGGATCGGGTGGGCGATCCGGTCGATGCCCTCGAAGTCCAGGATCCGCCCGCCGTTGGCGGCCAGCAGCGCGACGCCCTTCGCCGCGTCGATCACCGAGCCGCCGCCGATGCCCAGCACCACGTCGCAGCCGGACTCCGCGTACTGCCGGTGCCCGGCCTCGATCTCGTGGTCCTTGGGGTTGGGCGTCAGGTCCTGCCAGACGACCGGGTGCAGCCCGGCCTCGCGCAGCTGGCCGAGCAGTTGCGTCGGCCAGCCGGCCGACATCAGCCCGGGGTCGGTGACCACGAACGGCCGCCGCGCCCCCAGGCGGACGGCGGCGTGCGCGGCCTCGGGCAGCGAGTTCGGGCCGAACACGATCTCCGGGGCGTGGAACTTGGACAGCCGCGGCGGCGGGGTGGACGCCGGATCGGCCCGGTGGCCGGGCCGGTCGCGCCCGTCGAGCAGGACCGGGTCGCCCGCCGGGCGGGCCTCGTCGACGAGGACCACGTCGCCCTCCTGCACCAGATCACGAGCCGTTGCGCCGGACGTCCGCGGCCCGCGCCCGGCCCAGGTTACAAGGCGGGGGAGGGTCCGGGCGGTCCGTCGGGCGCCCGTCCGGGTGGCCGGCCCCGCCCGCCGGTCAGGTCCGTCCGGGGGCTCGACGGTCAGGGGGTGTGGATGGGGCCCTCCCGCTGGGCCAGCGGGGCGCCGCCGCCGCCCCAGTGCTTGGCGATCATCTCCGCGGCGATCGAGACCGCGGTCTCCTCGGGGGTGCGCGCACCCAGGTCCAGGCCGATCGGGCTGGACATCCGGGCGATCTCCTCGTCGGTGATCCCGCGCTCGCGCAGCCGCTCCAGCCGGTCGTCGTGGGTGCGCCGGGAACCCATGGCGCCGATGTAGCCGACCTCGGGCAACCGCAGCGCGACCTCCAGCAGCGGCACGTCGAACTTGGGGTCGTGGGTGAGCACGCACAGCGCGGTGCGCGCGTCGATCCGCCCGGCCTCGGCCTCGGCCTTCAGGTACCGGTGCGGCCACTCGACGACGACCTCGTTGGCCCCGGGGAACCGGGACGCGGTGGCGAACACCGGCCGGGCGTCGCACACCGTCACCCGGAACCCGAGGAAGCTGCCGATCCGGGCGACCGCGGCCGCGAAGTCGATGGCCCCGAACACGATCATCCGGGGCGGCGGGGCGAACGACTCGACGAACACCGACAGCCCCTCGCCGCGGCGCTGGCCGTCGACGCCGTAGGTCAGCATCGCGTTGCGCCCGGAGTCGAGCAGCCCGCGGGCGTCGTCGCGCAGGGCGTCGTCGAGCCGGGCCGAGCCGGTGCTGCCCTCGGCGCGGTCCGGCCACACCACGACCCGGCGGCCGAGCCGGTCGGCCGGCCCGGACACCACGGTCGCCACCGCGACCGGCGACTCCGCCTTCACCGCCTCGGCGACCGCGCCGAGCTGCTGGAAGGTCTGCGGGGTCACCTTCTCCACGAAGATGTCGATGATGCCGCCGCAGGTCAGCCCGACGGCGAAGGCGTCGTCGTCGGACACGCCGTAGCGCTGCAGGACCGGGCGGCCGTCGGCGAGCACCTGCTCGCCCAGCTCGTACACCGCGCCCTCGACGCAGCCGCCGGACACGCTGCCGACGGCCTCGCCCGCCGGTCCGACCAGCATGGACGCGCCCGGCTGGCGGGGCGCGGAGCTGTAGGTGCCGACGACGGTGGCCAGGGCCGCGGTCTCGCCCTTGCGCCACCACTCGTCGAGCTTGGTCAACACGTCACGCATGTCCCACTCCCGTGCTCGGGCGCCGGCCGTCGTCGCGGCGCAGCAGGTCGAGCAGCTGCTCCAGGGTGGCCAGGCTGTGCCCGGCCAGCAGTTCGTCCAAGTACGGCAGGGCGGCGACTATTCCGCCCTGCACGGGTGCGTAGCCCTGCTTGCCGGCGTGCGGGTTCACCCACACCAGCCGGTGGGCCAGCCGGCGCAGCCGGGCCATCTGGTCGCCCAGCAGGTCGGTCTCGCCGCGCTCCCAGCCGTCGGAGAACACCACGACGATCGCCCGCCGGGCCGCCCCGCGCTGGCCCCAGCGGTCCACGAAGGCCCGCAGCACCTCGCCCAGCCGGGTGCCGCCGGACCAGTCGGGGATGGCCCGGCCGGCGGCGGCGAGCGCCCGGTCGGCGTCGCGCATCCGCAGCTCCCGGGTGATCCGGGTGAGCCGGGTGCCCAGGGTGAACGCCTCGACGGCGCCGGGGGAGCGGCGCACCACGACGTGCGCGAAGCGCAGCAGGGCGTCGGCGTAGGGCTCCATCGACCCGGACACGTCGACCAGCAGCACGATCCGGCGCGGCCGCGGCGAGCGGTCGCGGTGGTGCAGCTCGCGCAGCTCACCCTGGTTGCGCAGCGCGGCGCGCAGCGTGCGGCCGGGGTCGGTGGCGCCGCGGCGGTGCGGTCGCAGCCGCCGGGACGGGCGCATCGGCAGCTGCGGTCGCAGCAGCGCCAGCAGCCGGCGCAGGTGCTCGCGCTCGGCCGGGCTGAGCTCGCCGAAGTCGCGGTTGCGCAGCAGCTCGGTGCCGCTGGCCCGGGCGTGCAGGTTCGGCTGCTCGTCGTCCTCGCCCTCCCCGGCGTCCTCGGACGGGTCCAGCGCGGCCAGCCGGGGCGGCGGCGGCCGGCGCTCGTCGATCACCTGGGTGCGGCCGCCGACCTGCGGGGTGAACCAGTCGGCGAAGGCCTGGTCGTAGCGCGGCACGTCGTCGGGGTCGGAGCACAGGGTGAGCCGGCCGGCCCAGTAGGTCTGGGTCCGGCTGGTGACGTCCAGCGCGTCCAGCGCGCCGAGGAACGCCGCGACCCGGTCGGTGGTGACGGCCAGGCCCGCGCTGCGCAGCACGGCGGTGAAGCCGACCAGGCCCTGGATCGGGTCGTCGGCCGGGACCGGCGCGGTCACGGCGCTCAGGACGCCAGCAGGGCGTCGAGCTGCTTGCGCACCCGGTCGGCGTCCTCGCGGTACTTGAGCACCGCGCCGAGGGTGGCCGCGGCGCTGTCCAGGTCGAGGTGCCGGGCGCCGACCAGCTGCAGCGCCCGGGCCCAGTCCAGGGTCTCGGCGACGCCGGGCGGCTTGAGCAGGTCGGCCTGGCGCAGCGTGCGGACCGCGCCGGCCACCTGGGCGGCCAGCCGCTCGGGGATGCCGGGCAGCCGGGCGTGCAGGATCTCGATCTCGCGCTGCAGGTCGGGGTGGTCGAGCCAGAGGTAGAGGCAGCGGCGCTTGAGCGCGTCGTGCACCTCGCGGGTGCGGTTGGAGGTCAGCACGACCAGCGGCGGCGCGGTGGACCGGATCTCGCCGATCTCCGGGATGCTCACCGCGTGCTCGGTGAGCACCTCGAGCAGGAAGGCCTCGAACTCGTCGTCGGCGCGGTCGATCTCGTCGATCAGCAGCACGCTCGGCGAGGTCTGCAGGGCCCGCAGGATCGGGCGGGCCAGCAGGAACCGCGGGTCGTAGAGGGAGGCCTCGATCGAGTCGGCGTCCAGCCGGTCCCCGGCGGCGCCGGCCGCGGCCTCCAGCGAGCGCAGGTGCAGCAGCTGGCGGGGGAAGTCCCAGTCGTAGAGGGCCTGGGAGGCGTCGATGCCGTCGTGGCACTGCAGCCGGATCAGCTCCGCGCCCAGCACCTGGGCCAGCGCCTGGGCCAGCGCGGTCTTCCCGGTGCCCGGCTCGCCCTCGCAGAACAGCGGGCGGTTCATCTTCAGCGCCAGGAACGCGGCGGTGGCCAGACCGTCGTCGGCGAGGTAGCCGGTCGCGCGCAGCGCACCGGCCAGCGCGACCGGCGTGTCGGTGGCGTTGCGGGGGGCATCGGTCACCCGACCAGCATGGCAAACCCCCGCGGCGGCAGCCACCGCACGCCACCGCTGCGGTAACGCTCCGTAGTAGGTTCACGACAACGGGTGGACGGTCGGGTGTGACGCAGCCGGTGACATTTCCACTTTGAATGTATTTCATTCGCCGTGATGCCGCCGTAATCCACCCGTCGCCACCTGCGGGAGTTCCCGGCATCGGAGTCGTGATCCGGTCGTTACCGTGACGATGCTCACTGAACCGATATTTGGCGATCTCGGCGCGTCGCCTCGTAATGTCGGCGCTCGGTCGTTCCGAGAGGGCCGGCCGGAAATGCAGCCGGAACCACAGCGCCATTGCCCCCCCGTGGTTCCGGTCCGCCGACACATGATCAGAACGGGACGGGAAAAGCGCCCCATGATCCGGCTCTCCCCAGTGGCCGGTTCGGTGCCAGCAGAACGATCACGGATCGCCCGAGGGCGCGTCCGGACGTTCGATTCCCGCCCTGTGGATGGAGAAAACTGCCATGAACTCTCGCCCCGCCTCGACCGCCGGTCGAAGTCTCGTCCGCCTCGCCCTCGTGGGCGCTGTCGCCGTCGGCTCGTCCGCCGCCCTCGCGGGTACCGCGAACGCGGCGCCGGAGTCCGCCTGGGACAAGCTCGCGCAGTGCGAGAGCAGCGGCAACTGGTCGATCAACACCGGCAACGGCTACTACGGCGGGCTGCAGTTCAGCGCCCGCACCTGGCGCGCGTTCGGCGGCACCGGCCTGCCGCACCAGGCCAGCAAGGCCCAGCAGATCGCGGTCGCCGAGCGCACCCTGGCCGCCCAGGGCTGGAACGCCTGGCCGAACTGCTCGCGCAAGATGGGCCTGCGCGGCCTGCCCGCCGAGCCCGGCAAGGTCCGCGCCTCCGCCCCGGCGCCGGCCGCGCCCGCCGCCGCCCCGGTGGCCAAGAACGGCGCCGACTACACCGTCGCCGCCGGTGACACGCTGAGCAAGATCGCTTCCCGGGAGAACGTGCCCGGCGGCTGGCAGGCGCTCTACCAGCGCAACTCCGACGTGCTGAGCAACCCCAACGTGCTCCGCGTCGGCCAGCAGCTCGACCTGCGCTGATCCCCGGGGGCGGGCCCGTCCCCCGGCGCGGGTCCGCCCCGGTCAGGTCGAGTTGACCCACTCGTCGGTGCCGTCGGCGAACACCTGGTGCTTCCACACCGGCAGCAGCCGCTTGACCTCGTCGACCAGCTCGGCGCAGGTCGCGAAGGCCGCCTGCCGGTGGTCCGCGGCCACCGCGCAGGCCAGGGCCACGTCGCCGACGGCCAGCCGGCCCACCCGGTGGCTGACCGCGATCGCCCGGACCCCCTCGGCCCGCGCGGCCACCTGGGCGGCGACCTCGGCCACGACCGCCGCGGCGGTCGGGTGCGCGGAGTACTCCAGGCCGTCGACCGCCCGGCCGCCGTCGTGGTCGCGGACCACCCCGGCGAAGGTCACCACCGCCCCGGCGGTGGCCCGGTCGACCAGCGCGGCGTGCCGGGCCACGTCCAGCGGCTCCTCGCCGACCTCGGCCAGCACGACCTCGGCCATCGGCTCCCCGGTCACCGGTGATCCCCTCCGCGCAGTTGGTCGACCGCGTGCTCCAGCACGCCGTCCAGCACGGCGAGCCCGTCGCGCACCCCGCCGGTCGAGCCGGGCAGGTTCACCACCAGCGTCCGGCCGGCGACGCCGGCCAGGCCGCGGGACAGCACCGCGGTGGGGACGGTGGGCGCGCCCGCGGCGCGGATCGCGTCGGCCAGCCCGGGCACCTCGTAGTCGAGCACCCCGCGGGTGACCTCGGGGGTGGCGTCGGTCGGCGAGATGCCGGTGCCGCCGGTGGTGAGGACGACGTCCGCGCCGTCGGCGACCGCGGCCCGCAGCGCGTCGGCCACCGGTTCGCCGTCCGGCACGACGACCGGGTCGGGGGTGTCGAACCCGCGCCCGCGCAGCCACTGCGCGATCACCGGGCCGCTGCGGTCGGCGTACACGCCGGCGGCCGCCCGGTTGGACGCGGTGATCACCACCGCCCGGCCGGTCACCGGTCCTCCGGACGGGTCCAGGTGCCCGACCGGCCGCCGTCCTTGCGGTCCACCTGCACCCCGTCCAGCACCGCGGCCGGGTCGACGGCCTTGACCATGTCGTGCAGGGTCAGCCCGGCCACCGCCACCGCGGTCAGCGCCTCCATCTCGACGCCGGTCCGGTCGGTGGTCTTGACGGTGGCCCGGATGTGCACGCGGTCGCCGTCGGGCTCCAGCTCGACGGTCACCCCGCCCAGGGCGATCGGGTGGCACAGCGGCACGATGTCCGGCGTCCGCTTGGCGCCCATGATCCCGGCGATCCGGGCGGTGGCCAGCGCGTCGCCCTTGGGCAGGCCGTCGCGGCGCAGCAGCTCCACCACCTCGGCGGTGGTCCGCAGCGTGCCGGACGCCGTCGCGGTGCGGGCGGTCGGTTCCTTCCCGGTGACGTCCACCATCCGGGCGGACCCGGCGGCGTCGACGTGCGTGAGCTCCACGGTGCGACCCTACGGGCTGCGCGCGGCGGGTGCCGGACCGCCGGGATTCGGTGATCTCGGTCACAGTCCAGCAACCGGTCGAGATCGGGAACGTCCCTCGAAATGCTCCCGTGATCAGGTAAGACGCAGATCAAACCCACCGATCGGCGTAACTTCCTTCGGCATCTGGCGTTGTCGCCCGGGTTTGCCTTCGGCCTGCCCGCCCGTAGCGTGCCCTGCGGCCCGGACGGATGCCCCAGATCCGCTCAGGCCCCGGCACCGCAGCGCTCCCCCTGTCCGGCGGTCCGGCCCCCGTTGCCTCGACGAGTGCGGGACAGGAACGGATCGCGTGCCCCCGGCGCGCTCTCCGGTGCGCAGCGCGCGGAGACATCAGATGGCCCGCTATCGCGGTCGGCACCGCAAGCCCAGCACCACCGGACGTCGGATCGCCCGGACCGCGCTGGCCGGAGCCGTCGTCGGAGCCCCGCTGGTCGCCACCCCCGTGGCGCACGCGGCCTCGGACAGCACGTGGGACCGCCTCGCCCAGTGCGAGAGCAGTGGGAACTGGTCGATCAACACCGGCAACGGCTACCACGGTGGTCTGCAGTTCTCGCCCCGCACGTGGACCGCGTTCGGCGGCGGGGATTTCGCCCCGGTCGCCTACCAGGCCAGCCGCGAGCAGCAGATCGTGGTGGCCGAACGGGTGCTCGCCGCGCAGGGCTGGAACGCCTGGCCGGCCTGCTCGCGCAAACTCGGTATCCGCGGCGAGCCCGCCGCCACCCGCAGCGCCCCGGCCACCGAAGTGCGCGCCAGCGCGCCCGCCGCGCCCACTGCGGGCAATTACGTGGTGCGGCCGGGCGACACGCTCTCCGGGATCGCGCAGCGCAATGGGGTGGCCGGCGGATGGCAGGAGATCGCCGCCAAGAACCCGAACCTGGGCAACCCGAACGTCCTCACCGTCGGGCAGCAGCTGACCCTCTGAGCCCGCGCATTCCTTTCCCGCGCAATTCCGGCGGGTTCGGCAATGCGGTGCGCGGTCGCCGGTACCGATCGGGTGTGACGTTCGTCCGACGGGATCGGACGAGCGCGCCTTTCGGCCAGGCAGTGCCGGCGATCGGGCGTCAGGGTCGGCGGAGGCGGGCGAGCTGCTCGGGGGTGTCGACGTCGTCGGGCGTGGCCAGGTCGCCGCACTCGACGAGCTGCAGGGCCGGGTGACCGGCGAGGTAGCCGCGGGCCCCGGCGTCGCCGGTGGCCGCCGCCCGCACCCCGGCCCAGTGCGCGCGTCCGAACAGGACGGGGTGGGCCGGCCGGCCGTCGTAGGCGGCGCGGGCCAGGACGTCCGGCCCGGCGACCGCGCCGAGCCGGCGCACGGCCCCGGCCGTCACCCCGGGCAGGTCGACCAGGTGCACGACGGCGGCATCGACCCCGGCCGCGGCCAGCGCGTCGAGACCGGCGCGCAGCGACGCGCCCATCCCCTCGACCCACCCGTCCGCGACGACGGCGCGCACGCCCGCGGGGAGCAGCGCCGCCACCTCGTCGGCAGCGGCGCCGAGCACCACCAGCACCGGGGCGCAGCCGCCCTCGGCGAGCACCCGCACGGCGCGCCGCACCAGCGGCTCGCCGTCCAGCTCGACCAGGGCCTTCGGCCCGCCCATCCGCCGCCCGGCTCCGGCGGCGAGCAGCAGGCCGGCCGGGCCGGCTACTTGTTGATCTCCGTGACGGGGTGCACGTAGGGCACCTCGTCGAGCGGGAACTCGACGTCCCCGAACGGCGACAGCGACCCCTGGGTGGGCGCGGCGAGCTCGCTCACCGGGTGCTCACCGTCCGGAAGGGTCGGCCACGTCGGGTCGATACGGCCGGGTCGGGGTTGCTTGGCCACGGTCTCCTCCTCGGGCGCAGGGATCGCGAGCAGTATCGCCTACCGGCGCCGCGGACGTCCGCCCGGAGCGGCCGACTACCGTGGGCCCGATGCCCACCACGCTGGTCGACTGGCTGCGCGCCCGGGACGACGAGGCCCTGGCGACGCTGCTGCGGCTGCGTCCCGACCTCGCGGTCCCGCCGCCGGCCGACCTCACCGTGCTGGCCACCCGGGCCGGCGTGCGCGCCTCCGTGCACCGCGCCTGCGACGACCTCGACACGGTCACCCTGGCGGTGCTGGAGGCCCTCGTGGTCGCCGACGCCGACAGCCGGCCGGTCCCGCTGGCCGAGCTGCGCCGCCTGCTCGGCCCGGACGTGCCGGCGAAGGTCACCGCGGCCGCGCTGGCCGCGCTGCGCGAGCGGGCCCTCGTGTGGGGTCCGGACGGCGAGCTGTCCCTGCTGCCGTCCGCCCGCGACGTCGTCCCGCGCCACCCCGGCGGTCTCGGCCGCCCCGCGGCGGGCCCGGCGGCGTCCAGCGCGCTGCCCGACCTGCTGGCCGCGGTCACCCCCGAGGAGCAGCGGGTGCTCGACGCGCTGGCCGCCGGCCCACCGATCGGGCGCAGCCGGGCCGGGTCCGACCCGGACAGCCCGGTGGGCCGGCTGGTCGCCCGCGGGCTGCTGCTGCGCGTCGACACCGAGACCGTGGAGCTGCCCCGCCAGGTCGGCCTGGCGCTGCGCGGCGACCGCCCCCTCGGCCCCGTGGCCGTCCGGCCGCCGGACCTGGACGTGCGCGACCGCGGCGCGGACGTCGTCGACCGCACCGCCGGTGGGGCGGCCCTGGAGCTGCTGCGCCGGGTGGACCTGCTGATCGGGTTCTGGAGCCGCACCCCGCCGCCGGCGCTGCGCTCGGGCGGGCTGGGTGTGCGCGACCTGCGCCGGGCCGCCCGGGAGGCCGACGCCGACGAGGGCACGGCCGCGCTGCTGATCGAGCTGGCGGTGGCCGCCGAGCTGATCACCGAGACCGACGGTGTCCCGCCCGAGTGGGTGCCGACCACCACCGTGGACGCCTGGGCCGCCGGTGGGCCGGGTGCCCGCTGGGCGCTGCTGGCCCGGGCCTGGCTGGACCTGCCGCGGCTGCCGGGCCTGGTCGGGCGCAAGGACGACGCCGGCCGGACGATCGCGCCGCTGTCCGACGGCGTCCGCCGCCCGCTCGCCCCGCGCGACCGCCGCCGGGTGCTGGCCGGGTTGGCCGAGCTGCCGCCGGGCACCGCGCCCGGGTCGGTGTCGGCGCTGGCCGACCTGCTGGCCTGGCGGGCCCCGCGGCGCGGCGGCCGGCTGCGCGACGAGGTCGCCGGCTGGGTGCTCAGCGAGGCCACCGTGCTCGGCGTGGTGGCGCTGGACGCGCTGTCCACGCCCGGCCGGGCGCTGCTCACCGACCCGGCGTCGGTGCCGGCCGCGCTGCGCGCGACCCTGCCCGACCCGGTCGACCACGTGCTCCTGCAGGCCGACCTCACCGCGATCGCCCCCGGGCCGCTGGAGGCCGGGCTGGCCGCCGAGCTGGAGCTGGTGGCCGAGGTCGAGTCGGCCGGCGCGGCGACGGTCTACCGGTTCACCGAGCAGTCGGTGCGCCGGGCGCTGGACTCCGGGCGGTCGGCCGCGGACCTGCACGAGCTGCTCAGCACCCGGTCCGCCACCCCGGTGCCGCAGGGGCTGTCCTACCTGGTCGACGACGTGGCCCGCCGGCACGGGCGGCTGCGCGGCGGGGCGGCGGCGTCGTTCCTGCGCTCCGACGACGAGGTGCTGATCGCCGAGGTGCTGGCCCACCCGGACGCCCGGGAGCTGGAGCTGCGCCGGATCGCGCCGACCGTGGCGGTGTCCCCGCTGCCGCTGATCGAGGTGCTGGCCGGGCTGCGGGCCGCCGGGTTCAGCCCGGCCGCCGAGGACACCGGCGGGGCGGTGCTGGACCTGTCCGACCGCGGCCGCCGCGCCGCGCCGCGCCGGCGCGGGATCGCCGGATCGGGCATCCCGCCGGAGCCGGACCCGGCCCAGCTGGCCGCGCTGGTCTCCCGGATGCGGGCCGGCGAGGCGATGGCCGGGGTGCGCCGGGGCAACACCGGCGGGCTCGAACCGGTCAACGGCACCACCGTGGACCTGCTGCGCTCGGCCGCCGCGGCCGGCCGCAACGTCTGGATCGGCTTCGTGGACGGGCACGGCGTGGCCGGCGAGCGGGTCCTGGAACCGGTGAGCGTCGGGGGCGGGGTCGTCGAAGGCCGCGACGCCGTGGACGGTGCGGTGCACCGGGTGCCGCTGCACCGCATCACCAGCATCGCCCTGATCGACTCGTCCTGATCGACCGGGGCGCGCTCGACCAGGACGTGCCCCGCTGCGGGGACACGCCCTCGTCGGGCCGGGTCCGCCTCAGCGGGCCCCGGCGGTGAGCCGGTGGTGCATCGCGTGCTCCACCAGCGCGATCAGCGTCTGCTTGGTCGACTGCCGGTTGCGGGCGTCGCAGCTGACGATCGGGATCGACGGGTCGATCGACATCGCCTCCCGGACGTCCTCGACGCGGTGCTGCAGCAACCCGTCGAAGCAGTTCAGCCCGACCACGTAGGGCAGGCCCCGGTCCTCGAAGAAGTCGATCGCGGCGAACGAGTCGGCCAGCCTGCGGGTGTCGACCAGCACCACCGCACCGATGGCGCCGCGGACCAGGTCGTCCCACATGAACCAGAACCGGTGCTGGCCCGGCGTGCCGAACAGGTACAGGATCAGCTCCGAGTCCAGCGACACCCGTCCGAAGTCCATGGCCACCGTGGTGGTGACCTTGTTCGGGGTGGCTTCGAGGTTGTCCACGCCGGAGCTGGCCTCGGTCATCACCGCCTCGGTGGTCAACGGGACGATCTCGGAGACCGAGCCGACGAACGTGGTCTTGCCGACGCCGAAGCCCCCGGCCACCACGATCTTGGCCGAGATCGTCGCCGCGGTGGCGATCGACTGCGGCCTAGAGCCGACGGAGTCCACTCAACACCCTTTCCATCAGGGCGAGGTCCGGCACGTTGCCGGCGCTGCTCGCGGTCTGGTGCACGGTCACGATTCCGAGCCCCGCCATGTCACCCAGCAGCACCCGGGCGACGCCGAGTGGCAGGGACATCAGGGCGGCGACCTCGGCCACCGAGCGGGTCTGCTCGCACATCTCCGCGACGGCACGGTGCTCGACCTGCAACAGGCCCATCTGATCCCGGCCCCGCTGGCTGGTCGAGACGAGGGTCTCGATGGCCAGGTCGAGGCCGGACTTGGTGCGTCCGCGGGTCCAGGCGTAGGGCCGGACCGCGGAGGCCCCCACGGTCGTGCTCACCGGCTCCTCGGCCGCCGGCATCTCCGCCGGGGGCTGCATGAGCGGGTTCTGCTGGGCCGGTCCGCCCTGGTGCGGCGGCAGGCCCTGGTGCGCAGGCGGCAGTTCGAACTGATCCGGCCGCGGGAGCTCGGGTGGCGCGACCGCGTCGTCGCGTCGACGGCCCCACCGGCGGCGCCGGGGGGACCGCCCGGCGTCCAGGCTGAATCCGTTCATCACGTCGGCGAAAGTCGGCTCCGAGGGTTGTCGGCGCTCGTCGTCGGGACCCGAGCTCATCGGACATCACCTTCCTTCTGCCGATCGGACTGTCGTCGTTGCGGGGCGGGCTGCTGGCTGGTCGGGCTGCGGGCGGACGGGCCGGTCAGGGTCCGAACGAACCCTGCAGCTCGGCCCGCAGCTCGGGGGTGAGCAGCTGGCCGACCCGGTCGACCAACAGCGTCATCTCGTATCCGATCAGGCCGATGTCACAACTCGGTGACGCCAGCACGGCGAGGCAGGAGCCATCGCTGATCGACATCAGCAGGACGATGCCGCGGTCCATCTCGACCACGGTCTGCACCACCCCGCCCGCGTCGAAGCAGCGGGCCGCGCCCTGGGTCAGGCTGATCAAGCCGGACGCGACCGCGGCCAGCTGGTCGGCCCGGTCCCGGGGCAGCCGGTCGGAACTGGTCAGCAGCAACCCGTCCGCGGACACCACGATGGCGTGCGCGACACCGGGCACCCGCTCCGCGAAGTTCGTGACCAGCCATCCGAATCGGCTCGGCTGGGTCTGTGGCGCCGTCATGAAGACTCCTCGTCGTGATTGCCACCCGCGTTGGCGGGGTCGTTGCCACCGTTGGATCCGGATCCGTGGGGTGCTGCCGTCTCGCCGCGGAGCCGCCGCTCGCGGCCCTGCCGGACACCTTGTTGATAGCTGGCCAGTCGACCGCGGATGTTCTCGGCGCTGCGCGCCGGGGACGCCGGAGCGGCCAACACCGCAGATCCTGCACTGCCCGGCACCAGCCGCGCCTTCGGGCGCCGCTTGGGCAGCCCGGCGGTCGTCAGCTCGCTGGCCCGGTCGGACACCGCGCCGCTCGCGGCCCGCCAGCCGTCGTCGGCCTCGGTCGCGAAGCCGCGCTCGACCCGCCCGGCGACCGCACCCACCGGTTCCGGCGCCGGTGCGGCGGCCGGGCGTTCCGGGGCGACCGGCGCGGGCCGCGCCACCGGGGCGCCGGACGGGCCGGCCGCCGTGCTCCCGGACGGAGCGCCTGCCGGGGGCCTGGTCGGAGCCCCGGACGGAGCAGCCGCGGTGGAACCCGACGGGCGGACCGGGGCGGACTTCGGCGCAGTGCCCTGCCCGTCCTCGTAGTCGACCGGGATGGGCCGGTTCGAGCGGAACCACGCGGAGGCGATCTCCTCGAAGATCGGCGTGGTCTCGGTGGGGTCGAACCGGCGGGACTCCTGGGCCGGCGTGGGGCTCGGGGCCTGCGCCCGGGCGATCGGCGGGCCGTCGGGCTGCGGCTCGGCCGGCACGACCGGCGCGAACAGCTCGTCGGCCGGTGCCGCCCCGTTCTGCGGCAGCTGCCGGGTCCGGTCGCCCGGACCGGCGAACGGCTGCGGGGCCGGCCGCGGTTCGCGCCGGGGCAGGTCGGACTGCTCGCGGCGCGGGAGTTCGGACTGCGGCTCGCGCCGGGGGAGCTCGGACTGCGGTTCCCGCCGAGGCAGCTCGGACTGCGGGACCCGCTGCGGCAGCGACGGGAGCGGGCGGTCGCCCAGGTGGTGATCGGTGGTCTCGCGCTCGGACTGCGGACGGTCGTCCTGCTGGGGCTCGGGCCGGTCGTCCTGCGGGCGGCGCTGCTGCTCCGGCGGTTGCGGGTGCAGCGACCGCGGGCCGCCGTCGTCGGGCACCTCGCCGCGGGGCGGGCGCCCGGGCGGCTGCGCGGACCGGCCCGGGATGCGGCGCGGCAGCGGCGGGCCGCCGAACTGGTTCCGGTCGGCGCCGGGATCGGTGCCCGGGCCCTCGGCGTGCCCGCCGGGAGCGCCGTTGCGGGTGTCCTCGTCGGCCCGGGCCTGCGGGGTCCGGTCCGGCCGGGGCCGGTCCTGCTGGCGGCGGTCCTGGGGCTCCTCGCCCGGCCCGTAAGCCGGTCCGGAGCCGGGCGCCGGGGTGCCGGTCGGCGGGGTGCCCCCGCCGTTGCCGCCGTTGCCGTAGAAGCCGTTGCGGTCCTGGTCGGGCGCCGGGAACTGGCCGGAGCCGGGGAACTGCTCGGGCCGGCGCTGGTGGTCGTCGGGCCAGCGCTGCTGGTCGTCGGGCCGGCTGTCGGGCCAGCCGTCCGGGCGCTGCGGCCCGTTCTGCCGCTGGGCGGCGGTCCGCCGGGCGGCCGCCTCCTGGTCGCGGCGGGCCTGCTCGGCGATCTCCCGGGCCCGGTCGTCGCCGGAGCGGCCGAACGGGTCGCCGGGGCCCTGGTCGCGCCCCGGGGGGATGGGCGGCCCGCCGCGGTCGGGCCGCAGCGTGGAGCCGGGGCGCCGGGTGGGCAGCGACGGTCCGCCGTTGGCGGTCGAGGGCGCGCCGCCCATCGGCGCCGCGTCCTGGACCTGGGGGTCGAACACGCTGGTCGGGTTGGCCGGGCCGTCGGTGCCGGCGACCAGCGCGGACAGCGGGCCGGTGGGGCCTGCGCCGACCGGGCGCTGGGGCAGGCCGCCGCCGGCCTGGCCGGGCACCGCACCGAGCGGGCGCCCGGAGTCGGCGGTGGCCGAGATGAGGTAGGCCGGCACCGTGACCGAGGCGGTCAGCCCGGTGGACTGGCCGCTGGACGGGGTGCTGCCCAGCCGGACGTGGACGCCGTGCCGGGCACCCAGCCGGCCGACCACGAACAGGCCCATCCGGCGCGACGCCGAGACGTCCACCGAGGACGGGCCGCTGAGCCGGGTGTTGGCGTCCTCCAGCTCGTGCTCCATCATGCCGACCCCGCGGTCGGTGATCTCCACGACGACCGAGCCGTCCGCGGTGCGCGCCGAGCTCATCACCACCTGGGAGTCCGGCGGGGAGAAGTTGGTGGCGTTGTCCAGCAGCTCGGCCAGCAGGTGCACGAGGTCGGAGCCGGCGCGGCCGGCCACGGTGGCCGTCGGCGGCGACTGCACGACGATCCGCTGGTACTGCTCGACCTCGGAGACCGCCGCGCGCAGCACGTCGACCAGCGGGATCGGGGCCGCGTTCCGCTTGGCCAGGTCGGTGCCCGCGAGGACCAGCAGGTTCTCCGAGTTGCGCCGCATGCGGGTGGCCAGGTGGTCGAGCTGGAACAGGTTCGACAGCTGGTCGGGGTCCTGCTCGTTGCTCTCCAGCTGCTCGATCAGCTGCAGCTGGCGCTCGACCAGCGCCTGGCTGCGCCGGGAGAGGTTGACGAACATCGCGCTGACGTTGGACTGCAGGGCGGCCTGCTCGGCGGCCAGCCGGACCGCCTGGCCGTGCACCGCGTCGAACGCCCTGGCCACCTGGCCGACCTCGTCCTGGCTGTTCAGCGGGACCGGGTCGACGGTGACGTCGGGCGTCTCGCCGGCGCGCATGCTCTCGACCGCCTGCGGCAGCCGGCGCTCGGCGACGTCCAGGGCCGCGGTGCGCAGCACCCGCAGCGAGCGGATCAGCGACCGGGCGACCAGGACCGCCACCGTGATGCCGGCCAGCAGGCCCAGCATCAGGATCACCGACTGGATGCCGGCGTCGTTGCTGGCCGCCTCCTCGGCCGCGGTGCTCGTCGCGACCAGCTCGTTGCGCAGCTGGTCGGCGGAGCGCTCGGCGGCGGCGCGGGAGCCGTTGTAGGCGGTGTCCCACTCGAACGGCTCGAGGGTGATCGGCTGGCCGGCCGGGGTGTTCAGCAGCGCGGCCTTCAGGCGGTCGCGCTGGGAGTTGGCCGCGTCGTCGAGGAAGTTGCCGAACCGGGTGAGCTGCTCGGGGGTCAGCGCGATCTGGTACTCGCGGTAGTCCGTGGTGATCTGGTTGTCGGTGGCGGCGACGGCAGCGGCGTCGCCGGGCTGCAGCTGGCCGGCCCGGATCGCGGTGCCGAGCACGGTGTGCTGGACGGCCAGCTGCTCGGTCGCGCTGGTGACCGCGGTCAGCGCGTCGGCCAGACCGGCGGTACCGGGGGTGCGCAGTTGGCGCAGCAGCGCGCGGTCGAGCACGTCGACGCCCTCGACGGCGTCGGTGTACCGGGTGCGGATCTGGTTGACGCCGGTGGCCTGGTTCTCGATCGTCTCCTGGCGCAGCGTCGGCAGCAGGGCCAGCCCGGACTCGGCCTGCTGCAGCGCCGAGATCGTGGTGGGGTCGAGCTCGCTGGCCCCGCGCACGCTGGTGAACATCTCGGCGATCTCGCCGTCGGTCTCGCCGAAGCCGATCTGCAGCACGCCGCGGTCGTCGCCGCGACCGCCGGCCACGTACAGGCTGGCCTCGTCGCGCTCGGCGCGCAGCGCGTCGGCCGCGTCGGTGACCTGTTGCTGGACCTCGAGCAGCCGGGTGCTGCGGCCCAGGTCGGCCGCGTCACCCGCCTGGTCGGCCACCCGCAGCACGCCGAGCACCAGTGCGAGCACGGCGGGCAGCAGGCCGACCACCGCGAGCTTCCACACCAGTGTCCAGTTGCGCGGGTTCAACCGCTCGGACCAGGAACCCCCGGTCTCGGTGCTGGTCACGTCAACGTCCCCCTGATGGTTGCCGGCGACGATCGGCCGAACTTTGGCACGCGCGGGCGCCCGTACGCGACCCTGAACTGGACGAAGTGCGGTCCAGGGGCGGTGGATGACCGGAAACGGGCAGCGCGCCCGCGAGGCATCGGCATGGGGACAGTCCGTAGCGCCTTCGTGATCGGTGCAGAGCCGGTCGGGTGTCCGGCTCGGGTGGTCGTGCACGCTCTGTGGATCTCCCGACACGCACCCCCCGGGGAAGGGTGTCGGCCGCCGAGACCCGGTAAGATCGAGGCGGCACGCGTGCGCTCGGACGGAGAGCCCGGGCAGTATAACCCCGAGGTCCTCGCCGTCCGCCGGGCCGTACCCGCACAGCCTAGGCACCCCCGGTCGGCCCGCCGCCGCCGTCCCCGCTGCCCGTCGGTCCCCGCGCGTACCGTCGTGCCGGGCGCGCACCCACCACGGCGCCACCGCGTGAGGAGTGACCGAACCATGGCCGACGGCCCGTTGATCGTCCAGTCCGACAAGACGCTGCTGCTCGAGGTCGACCACCCCGAGGCCGAGGCCGCCCGGATCGCCATCGCCCCGTTCGCCGAGCTGGAGCGGGCCCCCGAGCACGTGCACACCTACCGGGTCACCCCGCTCGCGCTGTGGAACGCCCGCGCCGCCGGGCACGACGCCGAGCAGGTGGTCGACGCGCTGGTCAGCCACTCCCGCTACGCCGTCCCGCAGCCGCTGCTGGTCGACGTGGTCGACACCATGGGCCGGTACGGGCGGCTGCAGCTCGCCCAGTCGCCGGTGCACGGGCTGGTGCTGGTGGCCCTGGACCGGGCGGTGCTGGAGGAGGTGCTGCGCCAGAAGAAGATCGCCCCGCTGCTCGGCGCCCGGATCGACGACGACACGGTGATCGTGCACCCGTCCGAGCGCGGGCACCTCAAGCAGGCCCTGCTCAAGATCGGCTGGCCGGCCGAGGACCTGGCCGGCTACGTCGACGGCGAGGCGCACCCGATCGCGCTGGCCGAGGACGGGTGGACGCTGCGGGACTACCAGAAGGCCGCGGTGGACGGGTTCTGGGCCGGCGGCTCCGGCGTCGTCGTGCTGCCCTGCGGGGCGGGCAAGACGTTGGTCGGCGCGGCCGCGATGGCCCGCGCCCAGGCCACCACGCTGATCCTGGTCACCAACACCGTCGCCGGTCGGCAGTGGAAGCGCGAGCTGATCGCCCGCACCTCGCTCACCGAGGAGGAGATCGGCGAGTACTCCGGGGAGCGCAAGGAGATCCGCCCGGTCACCATCGCCACCTACCAGGTGATGACCCGCAAGTCCAAGGGCGAGTACCGGCACCTGGAGCTGTTCGACTCCCGGGACTGGGGCCTGGTCATCTACGACGAGGTGCACCTGCTGCCGGCGCCGGTCTTCCGGATGACCGCCGACCTGCAGTCCCGGCGCCGGCTCGGGCTGACCGCCACCCTGGTCCGCGAGGACGGCCGGGAGGGCGACGTGTTCTCGCTGATCGGGCCCAAGCGCTACGACGCGCCCTGGCGCGACATCGAGAACCAGGGCTGGATCGCCCCGGCCGAGTGCATCGAGGTCCGGGTCACGCTCACCGAGAACGAGCGGATGGGCTACGCGGTGGCCGAGGCCGAGGAGCGCTACCGGATGGCTTCCACCGCCCGCACCAAGATCAACGTCGTGCGGGCGGTGCTGGACCGGCACCCCGGCGAGCCGGCCCTGGTCATCGGGGCCTACCTGGACCAGCTCGACGAGCTCGGCGTCGAGCTCGACGCCCCGGTCATCCAGGGCTCCACCCGCAACAAGGAGCGCGAGGCGCTGTTCGACCGGTTCCGCCGCGGCGAGATCCCGGTGCTGGTGGTCAGCAAGGTGGCCAACTTCTCGGTCGACCTGCCCGAGGCCAGCGTCGCGGTGCAGGTGTCGGGCACGTTCGGCTCCCGGCAGGAGGAGGCCCAGCGGCTGGGCCGGTTGCTGCGTCCGAAGGGCGACGGCCGGCAGGCCCACTTCTACTCCGTGGTCTCCCGCGACACCCTGGACACCGACTACGCCCAGCACCGCCAGCGGTTCCTGGCCGAGCAGGGCTACGCCTACCGGATCGTCGACGCCGACGACCTGCTCGGACCGGCGGTCCCGGACGCTCCGTGACCCACGGCATTCGTCCGGTTGCCGACCGAAGTGTGGATCCATTGCTCTGGTTGGGCTAATCTGAGGCATGCGCCCGGGAGGGCCGGTGAGTTGCCGACAACCGGGGAGTCGTCATCACTACGCTCGGATGGATCCTGATCGGGATCGGCGCGTGGCTGGTGGTCGCGGCCCTGGTGGGCATGCTGATCGGCCGGGCGATCCGGCTGCGCGACCGGCAGTGCAGCGACGGCGGCGCCGCCGCCCGCTACGCGGAGGAGCCCCGGCGCCCCGAGATCCCGATGCAGAACTCCGGCGGCCACCGCGCCGACCCCGACGGGGGTCCGGGGCGCTGATCGCGGCCCGACCGGCGGCCGCCCGTCCGCACCCGGAGCTACCCGGATCCGCGCGGGCTGTGCCAAGGTCCGCACATGTCGTCGGGTGAGC
>JASLAP010000312.1 GCA_030147065.1 Pseudonocardia sp.
ACACCCGCGCCCATCACCAACTCGCCCTTGTGCGCCTGGGACACGTACACGTGGACGTGGTTCGACATGACGACGGTCGGGTGCACCGGCTCGAGCAGCTCGGACACCAGCGCCTGGAGCGGGTGGCTCTGCAGGGGCAGCCGCAGGCCGAGCATGTCGGTGAGCACCGACGTCGTGCCGGCGGCGCACAGCGCGACCTGCCCGGCCGCGATGTCGCCCCGGGTGGTCCGCACCCCGGTCACCCGGTCGCCCTCGGTGGTGAACCCCGTGACGCCGCAGTCCTGGATGATGTCGATGCCCGCCTGGTCGGCGCGCCGGGCGAAGCCCCAGGCAACGTAGTCGTGCTTGGCGATGCCCGCCCGCGGCTGGTAGGTCGCGCCGAGGACCGGGTAGCGGAGGTCCTGGGAGGTGTTGACGATCGGGCAGACCTTCTTGACCTCGTCCGGCGTCAGCCACTCGGCGTCGATGCCGTTGAGCTTGTTCGCCTCGACCCGGCGCACGCTGTCGCGGACGTCCTGCAGGCTGTGCGCGAGGTTGAGCACGCCGCGCTGGCTGAACAGGATCGGGTAGCCGAGATCGTCCTCCAGGCCCTCCCACAGCTTCAGGGAGTGCTCGTAGATCGCCGAACTCTCGTCCCACAGGTAGTTCGAGCGGATCAGCGTGGTGTTTCGGGCCATGTTCCCGCCCCCCAGCCAGCTCCGCTCCAGCACCGCGACGTTGGTGATCCCGTGGTTCTTGGCCAGGTAGTGCGCCGTCGCGAGACCGTGGCCGCCGCCGCCGACGATCACCACGTCGTAGGAGCGCTTCGGCTCGGGGTTGCGCCAGAGGAAGTCCGGGTGCTCGGGCAGGTGCGCCCCGGGCCGGACCGGTCCGCTGTCGACCGACGTCATCGCGGTGTCTCCTTCAGCGTCGGGTAGAGGGGACGGGCCGCTGCCAGCGCCGCGCCGCGGTCGCGCAGCGCGTCCAGCGCGGCCTCGCCGGTCGCCGGGCGCAGGGCCTCGGCGACGATGTCGGCCACCTCGACGAACTCGGCCCGCCCGAACCCGCGTGCGGCCAGCGCCGGGGTCCCGATCCGGACCCCGGAGCTGACCATCGGGGGGCGCGGGTCGAAGGGCACGGCGTTGCGGTTGACCGTGATGCCGACCCGGTGCAGGCGGTCCTCCGCCTGCTTGCCGTCCAGCTCGGAGGCCCGCAGGTCCACCAGCACCAGGTGCACGTCGGTGCCGCCGCTGACCACGCCGATCCCCGCGGCGCGGGAGTCCTCGGCGAGCAGCCGGTCGGCCAGCAGGCGCGCGCCCTCGAGCGTCCGCACCTGGCGGTCGCGGAACGCGTCGGTCGCGGCGAGCTTGAACGCCACCGCCTTGGCGGCGATCACGTGCTCGAGGGGACCGCCCTGCTGGCCCGGGAAGACGTTGGAGTTGAGCTTCTTGTGCAGGCCCGACTCGGCGTTGGCGGCGAGGATGACCCCGCCGCGCGGCCCGCCGAGCGTCTTGTGCGTGGTGGAGGTGACCACGTGGGCGTGCGGCAGCGGTGACGGGTGCAGACCCGCGGCGACGAGGCCGGCGAAGTGCGCCATGTCGACCATCAGGTAGGCGCCGACCTCGTCGGCGATCCGCCGGAACTCCGCGAAGTCGAGGTGGCGGGGGTAGGCCGACCACCCGGCGATGATCACTCTCGGCTGGTGTTCGTGGGCCAGGCGTTCCACCTCGGCCATGTCGACGAGGTGGTCGTCCTCCCGCACGTGGTACGCCGCGACCCGGTACAGCTGGCCGGAGAAGTTCAGCCGCATGCCGTGGGTGAGGTGGCCGCCGTGCGCGAGGTCGAGCCCGAGGATCGTGTCGCCGGGATGCAGGAGCGCGGCCATCGCGGCCGCGTTCGCCTGGGCGCCCGAGTGCGGCTGCACGTTGGCGTAGTCGGCGCCGAACAGCGCCTTCAGGCGGTCGATCGCGAGCTGTTCGACGACGTCGACGTGCTCGCAGCCGCCGTAGTAGCGGCGCCCGGGGTAGCCCTCGGCGTACTTGTTGGTCAGGACCGAGCCCTGGGCCGCCATGACCGAGAGCGGGGCGAAGTTCTCGCTCGCGATCATCTCCAGGGTCGACTCCTGGCGCGCCAGCTCGGCCGAGATCGCCGCGTGCACCTCGGGGTCCGTCTCGGCCAGGCTTCCGCTCAATACCGGGTCCGCGCTGCGCTGCGACCCCGTCTGCACGGCGATGCTCATCTGTAGTCCGTTCGTGGTGGTGGCGGTCGCGGGGGTCACGCGTGTCCGGCACGCGCGTCGAGGTGCTGGGTGACCCACTCGTGGAAGTGACCGATGTGGTGCTCGCTGGGCACCAGCACCCCGCCCTGGGCGTAGGCCCGGGAGTTCGCGGCGAGCTGGCAGCGCTCGGCGGCGTCGAAGTCCTGCTCGTTGACCCGGTGGAACAGCTCGACCGAGCGGCTCAGGTCCTTGCCCGACGCGACGACCTCGGGCAGGTACAACCAGTCGCAGTCGACGATCGTGCGGTCCGCCGCGACCGGGTACATGCGGTGGAAGATGACGTGGTCGGGCACCAGGTTGATGAAGACCTGCGGGTTGACCGTGATCGCGTAGTACCTGCGGTCGTGCTCGGGGGCCACGCTGGGGATGGCCTCGACGCCCTCGGTGCCGTCGACGGTGAAGCCGGAGACGTTCTCCCCGAACTCGGCGCCGTGGCCGACGAAGTACTGCGCGGCGTAGCCCTCGGCGAATTCCGGCAGCACCTCGGTGAGCTCGGGGTGGATCGTGGCGCAGTGGTAGCACTCCATGAAGTTCTCGATGATGAGCTTCCAGTTGGCCTTCACGTCGTAGGTGATGCGCCGGCCGACCTCGAGCTTGTCGATCTTCCAGCCCTCGATGATGTCGCCGTCGCCGAGCCGCCCGGCCACTGCCCCGGTGACGGTGTCCTCGAACGACGGCGGCTCGTCGGCGAGGCACACCCAGACGTAGCCCAACCACTCCCGCAGGTGGACGGGGACCAGCCCGAACTGCGTGCGGTCGACGCCCTCCATCTGCGTGAGGTTCGGCGCGGCCACCAGCGTGCCGTCGAGGGCGTAGGTCCAGGCGTGGTACCCGCACTGGAGCTTGCGCTGGCCGGTGCCCGACTTCTCCATGCACACGCGGGCGCCGCGGTGCCGGCAGACGTTCAGGAACGCGCGCAGCTTCCGGTCACGGCCGCGGACGATCACCACGTTCTCCCGGCCCACGTCGACGGTTTCGAACGAGCCGGGACCTTCGAGGTCCGACGTGCGCGCAGCGGCGAACCAGTACGCCTCGAAGATCCTCGCCTGCTCCTGATCGAAGATCGTCGGATCGGTGTAGGAGTGGCCGGGCAGCGTGGGGATGAAGCTGGGCGGGAGTCCAGTGTGGATGGACACGGAACACCTTTCGACGCAGGACGTGGCGGGCGGGACAGTGCGCAGCAGCGCGGACGGGTCGGGCCGGGCTGACGAAACGCCTCCACCGTCGACGACCGAGATCAGTTGTATCAGATAGCGCAACATAGCGCGCCTTCCGCAACAGACGATAGGTTCGCCCCGAGACGTGTGTCAAGGCTCCCGTCCGGCCCTGAGTGGGTCCGCCGTACAGTCGGAACGTGACGAACAGCGCGGTGGGCGGCGGCAGGGAAGCCGGGCCGTCGCAGGTCCAGTCGGTCGATCGGGCCATCGCGATCCTGTACCTGCTGGCGGAGCGGGGAGATGCGGGCGTCACCGAGGTCGCCGGCGAGCTCGGCGTGCACAAGTCGACCGCCTTCCGGCTGATCGGCGCGCTCGAACGCGGGAGCCTCATCGACCAGGACGGCGAGCGGGGCAAGTACCGCCTCGGTCGCGGCATGCTCCGGCTGGCGGCGGCGACGGCCGGACGACTCGAACTGCCGACCGAGAGCCGACCCGTGTGCCGACAGCTGGCCGCGGAGCTCGGCGAAGCGGTCAACCTCGCGATCCTCGACAGCGGCGAGGCCACCAACATCCTCCAGGAGTACGGACCGTCGGCGATCACCGGTCGCAACTGGATCGGCCAGCGCACGCCGCTGCACACGACGGCGAGCGGCAAGGTGCTGCTGGCCCACATGGATCCGGTGGCCCTGAAGGAGATCCTGACTTCCCCGTTGCACCGCTACACGCCGCACACCGTGGTCGAGCCGACGTCACTGGAGACGGAGCTGGCCGAGGTGCGCGAGCGGGGTTGGGCCTCCACGGCCGAGGAGTTCGAGATCGGCCTCAACGCGGTCGCCGCTCCCATCCACGACGCGACCGGTGAGGTGGTCGCGGCCGTCGGGGTGTCCGGCCCCTCCTACCGACTCACCGTCGAATCGTTCCCCGCCGTGGCCTCGCAGCTGCTGGCCGGCGCGAGGGAGATCAGCGCCCGGTTGGGCTTCTTCGGGCGGTAGCCGCGAGCAGCGCCGCGACCGCTCCCCGGTCGGGCGCCTCACGGCGCCATCCCGCGCCTGCCCGACATCGCAGGACGACGTCTCCACCGGCCGTGCAGCGCCGGCACCTCATGATCGCCCGTAACCCAGCGGTTGCGAGCGGCCCAACACGCACCCCTTGACGCGCGCGCGTTGCGCAGTGCACTGTGTCGGATAGCACGACGTGGTGCGCTATACGCAACGGAGGACCTGCATGATTCAGGTGTGCGCCCTGGCTGATCTCCCCCCGGGTGAGTCGACCCGCGTCCTGGCGCACGTCCCGGTGGCGGTGTTCAACGCTGACGGCGAGCTCTTCGCGATCGACGACACCTGCACGCACCAGGACGCGTCGTTGTCGGAGGGCTGGCTCGAGGACTGCATGGTCGAGTGCCCGCTGCACGCGGCGTCCTTCGACCTGCGGACCGGCAAGCCGACCGCGCCCCCGGCCAAGAAGCCGGTCCGCACCTACGCCGTCGTGGTCGAGGACGGGGTCGTGTACGTGGACGCTCCGGCGGCGAACGCCGCTGCGGCCGCGCCGAGTCGTGCGGACGCGGCGGAGGCGGCGGAGGCGGCGGACGTCGAGACCCGGCAGGGTGTGGCGTGACCCGGCGGACCATCGCCGTCATCGGTGCCTCGCTGTCGGGACTGCGGGCAGCGCAGCAGCTGCGGGCCCAGGGCTACGACGGCGATCTCGTGATCGTCGGCGCGGAGCGGCACCTCCCCTACGACCGCCCGCCACTGTCCAAGGACTACCTGCTCGGCACCGTCGGACCCGCCGACCTGGCGCTCGCCGAGCAGTCGGACATCGACGACCTCGACGCGCGGTGGCACCTGGGTGTCGCAGCCGAGCGGCTCGACGTCACCGGGGGCCGGATCGTCCTCGCCTCCGGCGACGAGATCGCGACGGACGGGGTCGTCATCGCCACCGGCGGCGTGCCGCGTCGCCTGCCGGCCGCCGAGGGCCTGCTCGGTGTGCACGTCCTGCGCAGCCTGGAGGACGCGGACGCGCTGCGGGCCGAGCTGACCGGTGGGGCCGAGAACGTGGTGGTGATCGGCGCCGGCTTCATCGGCGCGGAGGTCGCCGCCACCGCCCGCGCCCTCGGCCTGGACGTGACGATCGTCGAGGCCATGCCGGTCCCCCTTTCCGTCGCGCTGGGGCCGGAGCTGGGTGCCGTGTGCGCAGGCCTGCACGCCACCAACGGCGTCCCCCTGCTCGCCGGCACGACAGTCGTGGACTGGCTCACCGCCGACGACGGCGCGGGACGGCTGCGCGTGACCGGCCTCGAACTCAGCGACGGCCGCCGGCTCCGCGCCGACGTCGTCGTCGTGGGGATCGGCATGCAGCCGGCGACCGGATGGCTGGAGGACTCCGGGCTCTTCCTGGACAACGGTGTCCTGACCGACGCCGGCTACGTCACGGACCGCCCGAACATCGTCGCCGTCGGTGACGTCGCCCGACCGTACAACCCGCGCACGGGCCGCAACGTCCGTCGGGAGCACTGGACGGACGCGGCCGAGGGCCCCGCGATCGCGGTGCGGAACCTCCTGGCCGGACGCACGGTGCAGCACGTCGACAAGCCCAGCTACTTCTGGTCCGACCAGTACGGCACGCGCATCCAGTTCGCCGGCGCGGCGGACCCGTCCGACGAGATCCGGTTCCTCGACGGCGCTCCCACCGACGGAGCCTTCGTCGCGACCTACCACCGGGGCGACGCCACCACCGCGGTCCTGGCGATGAACAACCCCCGGCTCTTCACGCGCCTGCGGCGTCAGCTCGCCGCCACGACCCGGCTCGGCGCCTGATCGGTCGACGCGGTCGCGCCGGAACAAATCGTCGAGCTCGACTTCTGGGGCAGTTGCCGGGACGGGCACCCACCCCGAAGTGATGCTGGACACACCCTATTGACAATAGTACCGTTCCCCCCTACCACGCCCGCGGCTTCCGGCCAACGACAGGGAAAGGCATGACGCGATGCCTGATAAGAGCGCCACGAAAGTCGGGCCAGTATTCTACGTCTCCATCGGCATAGCACTCCTGTTCGTCGTGTGGGGCGTGTTCTTCTCGGGAAGCATGGAGGCCTTCAACGCCGCCGCCATGTCGGCCGTGACCGGTGCGTTCGGGTGGGTCTACCTGATATCCACCACCATGTTCATCGCCTTCCTGGTCTTCCTGGCCCTCAGCCGTTTCGGCAAGATCCGCCTGGGCAAGGAGGACGACCGCCCGGACTTCAGCACCGGTGCGTGGCTGGCCATGCTGTTCAGCGCCGGCATGGGCATCGGGCTGGTCTTCTACGGGGTCGCCGAACCGATGACGCACTTCTCCTCGCCACCACCGTTCGGCGCGTCCGAGGGGGGGACGCGGGAAGCCGGACAGCTGGCGATGCAGTACAGCTTCTTCCACTGGGGCCTGCACGCCTGGGCCATCTACGGGTTGGTCGCCCTCGCCCTCGCCTACTTCCAGTTCCGCAAGGGGGCTCGTGGGCTGATCAGCTCGGCCTTCTACCCCTTGCTCGGGGATCGGGTCAACGGACCCATCGGCAAGGCGATCGACGTCCTGGCCATCTTCGTCACCGCGCTCGGTGTCGCCACCTCGTTCGGCCTCGGCGCCACGCAGATCAACAGCGGGCTGAACTTCGTGTTCGGCGCCCCGGAGGGCATCGGGGTGCAGGTCGTGATCATCGTCGTGGTGATGGTGCTGTTCCTGGCCTCCGCGGTCTCCGGGCTCGACCGCGGTATCCGGTACCTGAGCAACACCAACATCGCCCTCTTCCTGGCGATCATGCTCTTCGTCCTGGTGCTCGGGCCGGGGCTGTTCATCCTCAAGACCTTCACCGCATCGCTGGGCAACTACTTCCAGAACTTCCTCACGATGAGCTTCAACTCGGGGGCGTTCACCAGTGCCGAAGGGGAGGCCTGGCTGCAGAGCTGGACCATCTTCTACTGGGCGTGGTGGATGATGTGGGTGATGTGGGTGGGCACGTTCATCGCGCGCGTCTCCAAGGGACGGACCATTCGGGAGTTCGTCGCCGGCGTGCTGCTCGTGCCGAGCGTGTTCAGCTTCCTGTGGTTCTCCGTGATGGGGGGCGCGGCGCTCGACCTGGACCTCTCCCGGGGCGCCGACATCGGAGCCGCCGTGACGGAGAACATCAACACGGCGCTGTTCGTCACCCTGAACGAGTTCCCGCTCGGCCAGGTCGTCTCGGTCATAGCGATGATCCTCATCGCCACGTTCTTCATCACGTCGGCCGACTCGGCCGCTTTCGTCCTCGCCATGCTCTCGACCGACGGCAACCAGAACCCCGGATGGCAGATCAAGGTCATGTGGGGTGTCTTCGTGGCCTTCTTCGCGTTCGTGCTGCTCCTGGCGGGGGGACTCGAGGCCGTGCAGCAGGTCGCCATCATCACGGGGGTGCCGTTCACGATCCTGCTCATCGGCATGGGGGTGTCGCTGTACAAGGCGGTGTCCGAGGAGATACTGCCCGAACGCAAGAGCGCGCAACCGAGCCTGCGTCGGTGGGAACCGGGCGAGCCCCAGGACCACCCGGCGGAATCCTCCGGTCAGGACTCCCGTGAGCCCGAAGCCCACCGGACTGGAGCCTCCCGCCAGGACGGGGAGTGAGCAGGCCGGTCACCGCCCCCGGCCGACTGGTGACCGAAGCTGATCAGCGGCTGCGGCCGGGTTCTGGAACCTCGCAGGACCTCGATCGTTCCACCGCGCTCGACGAGCACGCCGATGTCCTCGATCGTGCGTCGCCAGCCGTCGGCCCCGATGACGCCGGGCTGGGCGCTGGCGGCGATCGTGGCGTCGTGGCCGCGGCTGTCGTGCGTTGACGACGTCCCCGCGGCAGGCCACTGTGCAGTCGGACGACTGCACCGATCGGGGGCCGGCATCGACGGGACGGGTGCCGCGCCGCTGCTCGGGCGCGAGCGTGAGCTGCGCGCCGTCGACGACCTCCTCTCCGGCGTCGGCACCCGCGGCGGTGCACGATCGACGCGCCGCGGTGCAGCAGCGGCAGCGCCTTCTGCACGGTGAACACCGCCCTCCGTCCTCGTGGACGGAGAGCCCACCCCGGACGACCCCGCCGAGGAGCCCTCCGTGAAGCCCACCATCGTCCTCGTCCACGGCGTTCGCCGAGTCGTCGAGCTGGAACGACGTCGTCGCGCCGCTGCAGGCCGAGGGCCACCGCGTCGTCGCCCGGGCCGCGCCGCTGCACACTCGAGCCCGGCGGTGCGCCGGTCCCGCACCGAGCCGCAGAACGGGTTGACTGTGCCGCAGCGGCACGGTGTTGCGTGGGACTCGCCCCG
>JASLAP010000405.1 GCA_030147065.1 Pseudonocardia sp.
CCCGGCTGGTCCCGCGCCGGACCGCGGGCCGGCTCCGCCGCGGCGGCCGCGGGCGGGCCGTCGCCGTGCTCGCAGCGGATCCGCCACCGCACCCCGAGCACCGAGTGCAGCGACTCGGCGATCACGTCGGTGTTGCTCTGCTCGGACAGCAGCCGGGCCAGCGGCGCGGTGCCGATGCTGAGCACCAGGGTGTCGCCCTCCACCGCCCGCACGGTCGCGCTGACCAGCAGGGCCGCGGTGCGCTTCTTGCGCTCCTTGGCCGCGGCCAGCACCTCCGGCCAGGCCCGGCGGACGGCGGCGGCGTCCAGTTGCGGGACGGCGGCGACCGCAGCGCCGCCGGGGCCGCCGTCCTGCGCCGGCGTCTCCGCGGCCGGACGTCGGTCGCCGCCCGGGGACACCGCCGGGTCGGCCTGGTCGGGTGCGCGACCGCCGGCGTACCCGGCTCGCTCGGCGCCCTCCCCGGCGTCGAATGCCCTCCCGGGGTCGTCGCGCCCGGCCGCGTTCCCGCCACCGGCGCCCCGGCCGGGACCGTCGTGCCCGGTGGGCCGGCCGCCGACAGCGGGTGCCCGATCGCGACCGGGCTGTCCCCGGCCGTCGCCGGGGGCCTGCCCGGGGCCGGTACCGGCTGCGGCGCGGTCCTGGAGGGGATGCCCGGCCGCCGGATCTCCCGCACCCCCGGCGCCCCGCCCACCGGACCGGTCCGCCCCGGCGGACGCATCCTCGGCCCCCGCCCGACCAGCAGCACCCGGATCAGGACGACCGCCGGCCGCGGCTCGGTCCGTCCGGTCGGGTCGGCTGCCCGCACCCGGGACGTCGCCACCGCCCGGCTCGCTCCGATCCCGGAGGGGATGGCCGGCCGCCGGAACCCGGTCGGCCCGGCCCGGCCCGGCGCCGGCCGGATCCGCCGCCCCGGGGGCCCCGGCACTCCGGCCGGACCCGGCGCTCCCCGCGACCGCGGCGACCCCGGAGGGCCCGTCCGCCGATCCGGCGGATCCGGAACCAGTCCCGCCGTCCACGTCCCCCCCTGCCCGGCGCTCGCTCGGCCGGGCGAACCTCCGCCGGGCCGCGGCGCTCTCGGCGTCGGCCTCCACCCCGGCCTCCCCCGGCGCCGGCGGGCCGGACGCGATCGCGTTGCGCCGCTCCAGGCGCTCGAGCCGCTCCAGCAGCCCCGGCTCGGCGGTGCTGGCCGCGGGCAGCAGCATCCGCGCGCACAGCAGCTCCAGCAGCAGCCGGGGCGCGGTGGCCCCGCGCATCTCGGTGAGGCCGGTGTGCACGATCTCGCCGTAGCGGGTGAGCGTCGCCGGACCGATCCGGTCGGCCTGCTCGATCATCCGGGAGACCTCGTCGGCGGAGGCCTCGACCAGCCCGCGCGACGCCGCCTCGGGCACCGACTGCAGCAGGGTCAGGTCGCGCAGCCGCTGCAGCAGGTCGGCGGCGAACCGGCGCGGGTCGTGCCCGGCCTCGACCAGCCGGTCGACCGCCTCGAACACCGCGGCCCGGTCGCCGGCGGCCAGCCCGTCGACCACGTCGTCGATCAGCGTGACGTCGGTGACCCCGAGCAGGGAGACCGCGCGCTCGTAGGTCACGCCGTCCTCGCCCGCCCCGGCCAGCAGCTGGTCCAGGATGGACAGCGAGTCCCGCGCCGAGCCACCCCCGGCCCGGATGACCAGCGGGTACACCGCCGGCGCGACGACCGCGCCCTCGTCGGCGCAGATCCGCTCCAGCAGCCCGCGCAGGGTGCCCGGCGGGATCAGCCGGAACGGGTAGTGGTGGGTGCGCGAGCGGATGGTGGTGAGCACCTTGTCCGGCTCGGTGGTGGCGAACACGAAGACCAGGTGGTCGGGTGGCTCCTCGACGATCTTCAGCAGGGCGTTGAAGCCCTGCGTGGTGATCATGTGCGCCTCGTCGACGATGAACACCCGGTAGCGCGACTCGGCCGGCGCGAAGAACGCCCGGTCGCGCAGCTCGCGGGTGTCGTCCACGCCGCCGTGCGAGGCCGCGTCCAGCTCGGTGACGTCGATGTTGCCGGGCCCGCCCGGGGCCAGCGAGACGCACGACGGGCACACCCCGCACGGGTCCGGGGTGGGGCCGAGCTCGCAGTTCAGCGAGCGGGCCAGGATCCGGGCGCTGGAGGTCTTGCCGCAGCCGCGCGGCCCGGAGAACAGGTAGGCGTGGTTGATCCGGCCGGCCGCCAGCGCCGTGCTCAGCGGATCGGTGACGTGCTCCTGCCCGACCACCTCGGAGAACTTGGCCGGGCGGTACTTGCGGTACAGAGCCAGCGCCACGCCGCGAGGCTACCCACCGGCGACGACATCGGGGCGCGCGCCCACCATCGGGGCACAAAGGGGACCCCGCGCACCCGCCAGAGCCCGTTGACCCTTGCTGCCTTCCGGCCCTGGGGGAGTTCACAGGATGGACGCCGCGCGGGGTCCGTGGGCGAGTGTAGTGCCGCGGGCGGGGGCGCGTCGCGGGGGGACGGTGCCGTCACGACGGCCGCGGGCCCCGGTCTATACTCGTCGGCGGAGGATTCGCCTAGTGGCCTATGGCGCACGCTTGGAACGCGTGTTGGGTTAACGCCCTCAGGGGTTCAAATCCCCTATCCTCCGCCACGCGCGACCAGCGCAGACGCCCGGACGCCCGCTCACCCGGACGTCCGGGCGTCGCTGTCCGGGCCTGCGCTCCCGGCGGCACAACACGGCGCCGTACATCCGGCCGAGCACCCACCCCCGTCGGCGATGGGGAGCGCGTCCCCGCGGACATCACCCGGCGCGCAGTCGTCGGCAGCGTCGAGGTGGAGCGGGGCGCAGCAGGTGTCGCCGCGCAGGGCGTTGCGGCCCTCCCGGACGGCGAGCGCGGCCAGGACCAGACCGGCGGCCGGATCGGCCCACCACCAGCCGAGCGCCGCGTTGAGGACCAGCCCCAGCAGGACCGCGGCGGAGAGGTAGGCGCACAGCAGGGTCTGCCGGGAATCGGCGACGGCGCTGGCCGACCCGAACTCGCGACCCGCGCGCCGCTGAGCCAGCGACAGAAGCGGCATCACCACGACGCTGGTCGCCACCAGCACGATCCCGACCGGCGACGGCTCGGCCTCCCCGGCCCCGAGCAACGCGCGGAGCGACTCGACGGTGACGAAGGCGGCGAGCGCGAAGAACGACCACGCGATGACCCGCAGCGCCGCCCGTTCCCGGCGCTGCGGGTCGCGTCCGGCGAACTGCCAGGCCACCGCGGCAGCCGAGCTGACCTCGATCACCGAGTCGAGCCCGAACCCGATCAGCGCGATGGACGACGCGATCGTGCCGGCGGTCACCGCGACGACGGCCTCGACGACGTTGTAGGTGATCGTCGCCGCGACCAGCAACCGGATGCGCCGGCGCAGGACCTCCCGGCGGACGGCGCCATCGGTCGCGGTCATGACGCGGTAACCGCGACGTCGACGGTCCCGGCCGGTTCGCCGTAGACGGGGCACAGCGCGACCGCCTCGCCGGTCTCGGCCAGCAACAGCTCGGCGCTGCGCAGCAGGTCCACCAGCTCCGGGCGGGCCAGGAAGTAGTACGACTGCCTGCCCTCGGTGCGGTAGTCGACCAGGCGGCAGTCCCGCAGGCACGCCAGGTGCTTGGACACAGTGGACTGCGCCGAGCCCAGCAGGCGGGTCAGGTCAACCACCCGGGCCTCGCCCTCCGCCAGGCGCAGGACGATCGCCAACCGGGTCGCGTCGCCCAGCGACCGGAACAGCGCCACCGCAGGAGCCGCGCCCGCCCCACTACAATCCATCGTCACGCGGCGATGTTAGCGCTTGGAGGCGATGTATGAAACCCGGGGCGGGTCGCCGCCGTCCGCGGCTTCCGGCACCGGGTGGTGGAGCGATTCCCGGTGACCGATCGCCGCCCGATCGAAACCTCACGACGCATAGAGATTCGACAACGTTCCCCGCGCGATATTGGGCCATACAGTGGTACGACCGAGCGGCAGAGATGGCCGTCCGTCGCTATCTATTAGCCCATACGGAGGAAGATCTCGGGTTTCTGGCGATCTCCGTGCATCACCGCCGGGCACATCGGGAACAACATCGACAAGCGGGTCGCACCCCCGGCGGCCCCCACAGCAACTGGAGGAAACGTGACCGTCACGAGCATCATCGTCGCGATCATCGTCGGTGCGATCATCGGTGCGCTCGGTCGTCTCGTCGTTCCGGGTCGCCAGTCGATCCCGATCTGGCTGACCGTCGTCATCGGTATCGTCTCCGCATTCATCGGAACGTTCCTGGCGCAGGCCATCGGCATTCCCACCGCGACCAACGGAATCGACTGGCGGGAACTGCTCGTCCAGGTCGTGGTCGCCGCGATCGGCGTCTACGCCGTTTCGGCCGTGTACGGCAGCCGGCGCCGCTCGGTTCGCCGGTAACCCCTGATCCGGCGTCGCAGCCGACGCCGTCGACGCCCGGGCCCGCCCTCGCGGTGGGCCCGGGCGTCGTCGTGCGTGCGGCCGTACGTTGGATCCATGGCCACCGCCCCCACCTACGCCGACGTCGAGCGGGCCGCCGAGCGGATCCTCGGCCACGCGCACCGCACGCCGGTGCTCACCTCCCGCCGGGTCGACGCCGAGGTCGGCGCGTCGGTGTTCTTCAAGTGCGAGAACCTGCAGCGGATGGGGGCGTTCAAGTTCCGCGGCGCGTTCAACGCGCTCTCCCGGTTCGGCCCCGACCAGCGCCGCGCGGGCGTCGTGGCCTTCTCCTCGGGCAACCACGCCCAGGCCGTCGCCCTGTCGGCCGCCATCCTGGGCATCCCGGCCACCATCGTGATGCCGCACGACGCCCCGCCGGCCAAGCTCGCGGCCACCCGCGGCTACGGCGCGGACGTCGTCGAGTACGACCGCTACACCGAGGACCGCGAGGAGATCGGCCGGGCGATCGCCGCCGAACGCGGTCTGACCCTGCTCCCGCCCTACGACCATCCCGACATCATCGCTGGTCAGGGCACCGCGACCCGGGAGCTGTTCGAGGAGGTCGGCGAGCTGGACGCGCTGTTCGTCCCGCTCGGCGGCGGCGGACTGCTGTCCGGGGCGACGCTGGCCGCGCGGGCGCTGTCGCCGCGGTGCCGGCTGTACGGCGTGGAGCCCGAGTCCGGCGACGACGGCCGCCGCTCGCTGGCGACCGGGTCGATCGTGCACATCCCGACCCCGCAGACGATCGCCGACGGCGCGCAGACCCAGCACCTGGGCGTGCTGCCGTTCGAGATCCTGGCGGCCGGGCCGGGGCGCGGCGTCGACGCCGTGCTCACCGCCGCCGACGACGAGCTGGTGGCCGCGATGCGGGTCTTCGCGGCCACCCTCAAGATCGTCGTCGAGCCGACCGGCTGCCTCGGCTTCGCGGCCGTGCGGCGGCGGGCGGCGGAGCTCGCCGGGCAGCGGGTCGGCGTGGTCGTCAGCGGGGGCAACATCGACCTCCCGCGATTCGCCACATTGATCACTGAATAGAGAGCGCTCTCTCGATCGCTTTCCGTGATCGCGCGATCCGGCTGCGTGAGAGTACGGCGCGGAATTGCGCCAATGAGCCCCGGCTGGCTGGCCGATTGCGCTATGCGTCTTTAATGTGGCCATCCCCGCGACGCTGGAGTGCCCTCGATGAAGTCGGTTCGTGCCCTCGTCTCCGCGGTCGTCGCCCTCCTCGTCGTCGGCTGCGCCAGCGAGCAGGCGGCCACGCTCCCCCCGCCGGTCGCCGGCCCGGTCGCCTGCTCCGAGACCGCCGCGACCCCGGCCGCCTCCCGCCCGCCGGCACTGGCCGGGACGACCGGCTCCTGGTACGGCTCCGACGACCTGTGGGTGGGCCTGCCCGACCACGCCGCGACCTCGCAGAACGGCGCGCTGGTGCTGAAGTTCCCCTGGGTGACCCTGGACGGCGACGTCCCGTCCGCGGAGCGCGGCACCCCGCAGGTCTCGGCGATGCGCACGGACTCACCGGCCCCGGTCCCGGCCAGCTGGGGCGAGCTCGCGCAGAGCTTCGGCACCGGCGGCATGGTCTTCTGGCCGGCCACGATCGAGTTCCCGGCCCCGGGCTGCTGGATGGTCACCGGTCGGCTGGAGGCCACGACGGTCCAGTTCATCGTCGACGTGAAAGGTCCGTGACCCGCCGGACGGCGCCCAGCCAGAATGGCCGCATGACGATCGTGACCGGCTCGGTCGCCCTGCCGGACGGCACCGTGGTCCGCGGGCGGGGCCGGAGCCAACCGCTGCCGCCCGGACCGCCCCCGGAGTACGGCCTCTACCTCGGGCACGACCCCGACCTCCCGCGCCGGTTCCGGCTGCGCCGCAAGCCGGTGTGGCGGCCGGACTGGCCGGCGGACTGGATCGAGTGGCCCGACTTCCGCACCCCCCGCGACGACGACGCCGCGGCCACCGCCATCGGCGCCGCCTACCGGCGCGCCAAGGCCGGTGAGCGGATCGAGATCGCCTGCGACGGCGGTACCGGCCGGACCGGGACGGTGATCGCCTGCATGGCGATCCTGGCCGGTCACCCGGCCGCCGAGGCCGTCGTCTGGACCCGCGCGCACTACCGGCCGAAGGCCGTCGAGACCCCCGGGCAGCGCCGCTGGATCGCCTGGTTCGGGGAGCACGGCCGGGTCCTCGCCCAGGGCTAGAGCGGCGACCCCACGGCCCGGCGATCCGCACCGTCCTCTCGCAGAGGCAGCGTGCGCCTCGCAGAGGCCACCGCACCTGCGACGAGCACGGAGGGTCTGCGAGGACGGCCCCGATCCCGCTCCTGGGAAGGCGCCGGGCGGCGGTAGTGTCGGCCCTCGCCGCCAGCCGACCCGAGGAGGTGGGACCGATCACCGCCGTCCCGTTCCCCGGGCCCACCTCTGCACGGCAGACCGTCACCCGTTAGCCGGTCGAGGGGCCGCCACGAGAGGTCCCCCATGTCACACCCCTCCCCCCTCCTGCCCGGCGTCGTCGCCCGGCTGCGCGCCGCCGGCTGCGTCTTCGCCGAGGACGAGGCCCGCCTGCTGATCGACGCCGCCTCCACCCCCGACGAACTGGACGCCCTGGTCCGGCGCCGCGTCGAGGGCCATCCGCTGGAGCAGGTGGTGGGCTGGGCGGAGTTCTGCGGGCTGCGCGTCGTCGTCGAGCCCGGCGTCTTCGTCCCCCGCCGGCGCACCGAGCACCTGGCCCGCCGGGCGGTCGACGCCGCGCGCGGGAACCCCGGCGCGGTCGTCGACATGTGCTGCGGAGCGGGCCCGGTGGCCGCGGTGCTGGCCGCGGAGGTGCCCGGGGTCGAGGTGTGGGCGGTGGACGTCGACCCCGTCGCGGTCCGCTGCGCCCGGCACAACGTGCCCGGCGGCCGGGTGCTGCTCGGCGACCTGTTCGCCCCGCTGCCCGCCGACCTGCGCGGACAGGTCCGGGTGCTGGTGGCCAACGCGCCCTACGTGCCCGCCGGAGAGGTTGCGTTCATGCCCGCCGAGGCCCGGCTGCACGAGGCCCGGGTCGCCCTGGACGGCGGGCCGGACGGCCTGGACGTGCAGCGGCGGGTGATCGCGGAGGCGCCGGGGTGGCTGGCGCCGGGCGGGACGCTGCTGGTCGAGACGAGCCGGCGACAGGCCCCCGGCACCGCGGCTGCGCTCACCGCCGCCGGCCTGAGCGCCGACGTCGTCACCGACCCCGACCTGGACGCCACCGTCGCCACCGGCACCCTCCCCGCTCCGTAGCCCCGCCCGCCCCGGTTCAGGAAAGCCACGTTCCGGCCCGCTGCGGGCAGCATCGTGGCTTTCCTGAACTCCGACGCCCCTGACCGAGCCACCCCACCGACCCCCCAACCGCACCGCCCCCCGCCGGACGAGAGTCGCTCTCGCTCGACCCGCCCGCACCACAGCGGCTCTCGCTTCACCGCCCCGACGTCCAGGCGGCAGAGCCAGCCGGGTCGAGCCACCAACTCGGGCCGCCGCCGGACGAAAGTCGCTCTCGCTCGACCCACCGGCACCGAAGCGACTCTCGTTCGACCAGCACCCCGGGCGAGTCGGACCGGCCCGGCCCCCACCCGCCGGACGAAAGCCACTCTCGTCCCGCTCCACCGCTCGAAAGCGGCTCTCGCCCCACCCGCCAGCCGGGACCGCCCGAACGACCGAGTGGAAAGCGATGAGGAACGCGACCGGCCCCGGTCCACACACCGTCCGGCCACCGCAGCCCACCGAAGGGGAGCACTCCATGACCGACGAGCGACGCCACGACTTCACCGACGGCCTGTACGGCCACATCACCCACACCGATCTGTCCAGCACCGACCCCGCGGCCACCCGCGACTGGTGCGCCGCCGTCCTCGGCTGGACCTTCCAGCCGCCGTTCCCCACCCCCGGCGGCGACTACCACCTGTTCGCCTACTCCGAGGCGGGCGGCGGGGGCATCCGCGCCACCGCACCGACCGAGCTCCCCGGCTCGACGCCGACCGTCCACGTCCGCAACACCCAGGACGCCTACGACTCGGCGCTGGCCGCCGGCGCCGAGAGCGTCAACCCGCCGACCAAGATCATGGAGGGCGTCTGCACCGCCCTCGTCCGCGCACCGGGCGGCGTCCTCATCGGCTTCTCCGGCCCCACCTGAGCACGCACTCGTCCTGCCGACGAGATGTGCGCCAGCGGGGTCGAGCGCGCCGGCGTGCATCTCGTCGCCTCGCACCCCTCCCGGGCGCTCCTGCCGTGGTCAGCGGCCGGGCGACGTCGCTCGTAGGGTCGGAGGGTGCGGGTCGCGCGGTGGTGGCTGGTGCTCGCGCTGG
>JASLAP010000410.1 GCA_030147065.1 Pseudonocardia sp.
TGGGGCGCTGGCGGCCCCTGGGCCCCGGGCGGCCACCCGCCGGCGGCCGGGTGGCCGGCCGGGACCGGGCAGCAGTGGGGGCCGACCTGGCCGTCCGGTGGCCAGCAGGCCGGGTGGGCGCCGCCGGGGACGGGCACCGCCGCACCGCGGCGCCGCGGGCTGCCGGCGCTGTCCGGGGCCCGGCTGCTGGCCTGGACCGGCGGCGCGGTCACCCTGCTGGGCGTCGTGCTGCTGCTGGTGCTGGCCGCGTCCCGGGGGTGGTTCTCGCCGCCGCTGCGGGTCGCCGCGGGCGCGGTGCTGGGCGCCGCCCTCATCGGCACCGGTGGCTGGCTGCACCGCCGGGCGAGCGGCCGGACCGGGGCGCTGGCCGTCACGGCCACCGGATTCGCCACTCTCTACCTGGTCGTCGCGGCGGCGACCGCGCTCTACGGCTACCTGGCCGAGGTGCCCGCGCTGCTGGTGGCGCTGCTGGTGGCCGGCGCCGGGCTGGGGCTGGCCGACCGGTGGCGCTCCCAGCTGCTCGGGACCGGCGTGGTGGCCGGAGCGGCGCTGCTCGCCCCGGCGCTGACCGCGGGCTGGCTGCTGGTCGCGCTGGTGCTGGCCCTCCAGCTGGCCGCGCTGCCGGTCGTGCTGCGCCGGGACTGGCCGGTGCTGATGCTGGTCGCCGCGGCCGGGCCGGTGCTCTACGGCGTGGTCGAGGCGGTCCGGCTGGCCGAGGGCACGGTGGCCGAGCCGCCGACGGTGGCCGTCGCGCTGGCCGCCCTGGTCGTGGGTCTCGGCACGGCCGCCCCGGCCGCGCGGCTGGTGACCCGGCCGGCGGCCGTCGCGGTGCTGGTGGTGGCCTCCGCGATCCCGGCCGTCGCGGCCGGCACCGCGGTCGACGGGTGGGCGGGTGCGGGCGTGGTGCTCGCTGCCGCGCTGGGGACGGCGGTGGTGGCGCTGCTCACCGGCAGCCGGCCCGTGGTCCGGCTGACCGCCGGCGCGGCCGCCGCGCTGGCGCTGTTCCAGGCCACCGTGATCGCGCTGGACGGCGCGGCCATGGTGACCGTGCTGCTGGCCCAGGCGGTGCTGGCCGCGGTGCTCGCGACGGCCACCCGCAGCCGGTTCCTGCTCGTCGTCGGGCTGGTGTTCGGGGTGTTCGGGGTGCTGGCCGGGCTGCCGGGGTCGGCGCCGCCGCCGGTGTCGTTCCCGCAGTCCCCGTACGTCTCCGGGGGCGTGGTGAGCGGGGAGGCGCTGATCACCGCGGCCGGGATCGCCACCCTGGTGCTCGTCCTCGCCGTCGCCCTGCTGGTGGCGTGCGGGCGGCTGGGCTGGGTGCGGCCGGACGCGGCGTCGGCCCGGCTGTGGGCGCCGATCGGCCTGGTCGGCCTGTACGGCGCCGGCACCCTGGTGGTCACCGCCGCGCTGCTGGTCTCCCCGGACCGCACCGGCTTCACCGCCGGGCACGCGCTGGTCACGGTGTCCTGGACGGTCGCCGCGCTGGTCCTGCTCGCCCGCGGCATCACCCGTCCGGCGCTGCGGGTGACCGGGCTGGTCCTGGTGGCCGCGGCGGTGGCCAAGCTGGTGCTCTTCGACCTGGTCGCGCTGGACGGGATCGCCCGGGTGGTGGCGTTCCTCGGGGCCGGCCTGCTGCTGCTGGCCGCCGGCACCCGCTACGCCCGGCTGGTCGCCGAGGCCGACCCCGGGTCCACCCCCGCCGATCCGCCTCGCAGCTGACTTCCCGCCGCCGGATGCCTGGAAAGCCCACTTCGCAGGCACCGGAAGCCCGGAAGGTGGCTTTCCAGGCGTCGGGACGGGCGGGCGGCGGCGGTGGGGTGTGCGGGCGCGAACGGCACAGGCGCGTTCCGGGGGTCGTGGTCGGGCGGCGCTGCCACGGTGCGCGGGTGCCCCGGACCGACGCGCCACCGCCCCCCGACCGCTACGCCGACGCCGTCCGCGCCAGGCGGGCCGAGCTGCGCACCGCCCGCCGCCTGCTCGCCGGCGGGCACCGCGCCGAGCTGCGCAGCTGCCTGGCGCTGAGCCGCCTCGCCGCGACCGCCGCCACCACGGCCGCTCTCACCGAGCTGGGCGACCAGGCGCGCGAGCACGTCCGGGCGGGCGGGGCGGCGCGCCGGGAGCTGCCCGCGCGGCTCAGCGCCGCCCTCGACCAGCTCATCGCGGACCTGCACGGGCAGTGGACGGCGCAGGTCGGGCCGCCGCTGCGGCGGCTCGCCGCCGAGCGGGGCCTGCAGCTCCCCGACGGCTGGCCGCGCCCGCCCGGACCCGGACCGCTGCCGGTCGTGGCACCGCCAGCCGACCGGACCGGGCTGGTCGCGCTGCTCGACGGCCCGCTGGGGTGGCGGCTGGTGCTGCTGCCGGCGGCCCTGGTTCCGCTGCTCGGCGCTTCGGCCGGACCGCCGCCGCTGGTCGGTGGGCTCACCGTGGTCGCGGTGCTGGCCGCCGCAGTGGCGACGCGGTGCGCCGCCGAACGCGCCCGCTGGTCCCGGCACGTCGACGCGGTGCTCGCCGGCGCCCGGGTCGCGCTGGACGCCGACCTCGGCCGCCGGCTGCTGGAGCTGGAGCGCGCGGTCGAGGCGGACCTCGACGCCGCGGTCGACCGGCGCCGCGCCGAGCTCGACACCGAGCTGGCCGGCCTCGCCCCGGCGTCGTCCGGTGGCTGAGCGGATCCCGGGCCGCGTCCCCGACGAGCCCGGCGGCGGGGTCGCGGTGCCGATCGGGCCGGACGCGGTGGACACCGACGGTGACCGGCTGCCCGACACCGCGGTCCGGCCGGACGGCTCGGACCTGGTCCTGCTCACCGACCTGGACGGCGACCGGCTGGCCGACCGGGAGCTGCGGATCGGCCCGGACGGGGTCGTCCGCGAGGTCCTGCACCCGGTCGCCGGCCCGGGCGGGACGCTGGCCGGCCTGCTCGACGGGGTGGACTCCGGCTGGTGACGGCCACCCGGTGGGGACCAGGCCGGGCCGGGCCCGGCGGGCTAGGTTGCCGTCATGGCCACGCCCCCCGATCCGGCCGGTCGGATCGACCCGCGGTTCCGCGCGCTGCCGCTCACCGCCCTCGCCGACGCCGCCCTGGACCGGGCCCGCGCGCTCGGCGCCGAGCACGCCGACCTGCGGGTGGAGCGGATCGTCACGCAGAGCATCGACCTGCGTGACGGCCGGGTCACCGGGATCGTCGACGCCACCACCGTCGGGTTGGCCGTGCGGGTGGTGGTGGACGGGGTCTGGGGCTTCGCCTCGCACGTCGAGCTCACCCCGGACCGGGCCGCAGCCACCGCGGAACGGGCCGTCGACGTCGCCCGCACGCTGGCCCCGGTCGCCGTGGAGCGGGTGCACCGGGCCGACGAGCCGGTGCACCGCGACGCCGTGTGGGTCTCGGAGTACGCCGTCGACCCGTTCGCGGTGCCCACCCGGGAGAAGGTGGAGCTGCTGGTCGAGCGCTCGCAGCGGCTGTTGGCGAGCGACGGCGTCGACCACGTGCACGCCGGGGTGGTCCAGGTCCGGGAGTGCAAGTTCTACGCCGACCTGGCCGGCACCTCGACCACCCAGCAGCGGGTCCGGGTCGGGCCGTCGATCACCGCGACCGCGGTGGACCGGGCGGCCGGCGGGTTCGAGTCGATGGACACGCTGGCCCCGCCGGCCGGCCGCGGCTGGGAGTACCTGACCGGGCGGGGCTGGGACTGGGACGGCGAGCTGGCCGAGCTGCCCGCGCTGCTGGCCGAGAAGACCAAGGCGCCCGGCGTCACCGCCGGGCCCTACGACCTGGTCATCGACCCGACCAACCTGTGGCTGACCATCCACGAGTCGGTCGGCCACGCCACCGAGTACGACCGGGCCATCGGCTACGAGGCCGCCTACGCCGGCACCAGCTTCGCCACCCCGGACCAGCTCGGCACGCTGCGCTACGGGTCGGCGCACATGCACGTCACCGGCGACCGGACGGTGCCGCACGGCCTGGCGACCACCGGCTTCGACGACGACGGCGTGGCCACCACGGAGTGGGACCTCGTCCGCGACGGGGTGCTGGTGGGCTACCAGCTCGACCGCACCTTCGCCCCCCGGCTGGGCCTGGCCCGCAGCAACGGCTGCGCGTTCGCCGACTCCCCGCACCACGTCCCCCTCCAGCGGATGGCCAACGTGTCGCTGCGGCCCGACCCGGCGCGCGACACCTCCACCGCGGAGCTGATCGCCGGCGTCGACCGCGGGATCTACGTGGTCGGCGACAAGTCCTGGTCGATCGACATGCAGCGGTACAACTTCCAGTTCACCGGCCAGCGGTTCTTCCGGATCGAGAACGGCGCGCTCGCCGGGCAGCTGCGCGACGTCGCCTACCAGGCCACCACCACCGACTTCTGGGGCTCGCTGGACGCGGTGGGCGGGCCCTCGACCTGGCGGCTCGGCGGCGCGATGAACTGCGGGAAGGCCCAGCCCGGGCAGGCCGCGCCGGTCAGCCACGGCTGCCCGGCCGCCCGGTTCCGGGGGGTCAGCGTGCTCAACACCCAGGAGGAGGGCCGGTGAGCGAGCTTGCGAGCGAACTCCAGATGCAGCACGAGCGGTGGCCCGCTCAGGAGGTCGTCGAGCGCACGCTGGTGCTCGGGCAGCGGCTGGCCGGCTGCGCGGTGCTGGTCCGGGAGACCAGCGAGGCCGTGCTGCGCTGGGCCAACTCCACGATGACCACCAACGGCCACACTACGTCCGGGCGGGTCACGGTGATCGCCTTCCTGGGCGTCGACGGCGGCACCGCGGCCGGGGTGGCCAGCAGCAGCGCCGCGGTCACCGACGCCGGGCAGCTCGAGGAGCTGCTGCGCTCGGCCGAGGCGGCGGCCCGCGACGCCGGCCCGGCCACCGACGCCGTCCCGCTGCCGGAGCCGACCGGCGACGACCCGACCTGGTCCGACGGCCCGGTCGAGACCTCGGTCGGGGTGTTCGGGCCGCTCGCCGACGGGCTGGCCGAGGTGCTGGCCGGCCGGTACCGGCAGTACGGGTTCGCCAGCCACGAGCTGACCACGACCTGGCTGGGTACCTCGACCGGGCTGCGCCGGCGCTGGGTGCAGCCGACCGGGTCGGTCGAGCTCAACGCCAAGACCCGCGACCTGGGCAGCTCGGCCTGGGCCGGGGCGTCCACCGCCGACTTCGCCGACGTCGACGTGGTGGAGCTGGCCGCGGAGGCGGCCCGCCGGCTGGAGTGGGGCCGGCGCAAGCTGACCCTGCCGCCCGGGCGCTACCCGGCGGTGCTGCCGCCCTCGGCCGTGGCCGACCTGATGGTCTACCTGGCCTGGTCGATGGACGGCCGCCCGGCCCAGGAGGGGCGCAGCGCGCTGGCCGGCCCGGGCGGCCCGCGGATCGGCGAGCGGCTGACCGGGCTGCCGCTGACCATGGCCAGCGACCCGGCCGCCCCCGGCCTGCAGTACGAGCCGTTCGTCACCGCGTCCCGGTCCGGGGAGGGGATCAGCGTGTTCGACAACGGCGCCTCCACCCGCCGGGTCGAGTGGATCCGCGAGGGCGCGATCGGCGAGCTCGCCTACTCCCGGGCCGAGGCCGCCGAGTTCGGCACCACCTTCACCCCGGCCGGGGACAACCTGCTGCTCACCGGGGGCACCGCGGCCGGCACCGACGACCTGGTGGCCGGCACCGGGCGCGGGCTGCTGCTGACCTGCCTGTGGTACATCCGGCTGGTCGACCCGGCCACCCTGCTGGTCACCGGGCTCACCCGGGACGGGGTGTACCTGGTCGAGGACGGCGAGGTGGTCGGCGAGGTGGACCACAACTTCCGGTTCAACCACTCCCCGCTGGACGTGTTGCGCCGGGCCGATGCAGTCGGCGCGACCGAGCGGACCCTGCCCCGGGAGTGGAAGGACTGGTTCACCCGCACGGCCATGCCCCCGGTCCGGGTCCCGGACCTGAACATGTCCTCGGTGTCCCTCGGTCGCTGAAGCCCCGCCCGGCCGTCGGCGCACCGGGTTGACCCGTTCGCGTCGCGCCCGTGCTCCGACCGGGAAGCAATCGGCGACTCTGCGCGCCCGGCCCACCGTTCGGCGCACGGTCGCGCGCCGTTCCGTCACCCGGTCGATGCGGTCGCGTTGACTGATCCGACGCGCCGGTGTCGTCGCGCACATCGGGATGACGGGCGAAGGGGGTCGGGACCCATGCCGTACGAAGTGGTCAGCGCGTACACGCTGCTGGTCGGCGACGAGGACGGGCCGACGCTCAGCGTGCACACCACCGCGGCCGACGCCTGGCACGCGTTGGACCGCGACGTGCGCGAGCGGTGCGGGATGCGTCCGCGGCCGCGCCGGCGGGTGAGCGCGGACGCCGCGGCCCGGCTGGCCAACGCGTGGCGCGACGGCGACCCGGAGTGCCGGTACTGGAACCTCACGGTGCACCGCCTGCCGGTGACCGTCCCGGTGATCGCCGGCCCGCCGGTGGGGGCCCGACCCGTCGCGAGCGCCCTGCGCTGAACCGCCCGCCCCGGCGGCCGGGGCGGGCGGTCGATCAGGATTGGGCGGGCGGGACCTGGCCGCTGCCGGGCTGGGTACCCGCGGGGCCGGCGGCCGGCGCCGGCACGGCTCGGGTGCTGCTGGGCGCTGCGGTGGCCGGCTGGGTCCCCGGCGCGGCCGGCTGCGCGGCCGGCGGTGCGGGCGGGGTGGCCGGCGGGATGGGCGGGGCCGTCTTGATCGGGATGCCGCCGGCGCCGGGGCCGGGCGCCACGCCGCGGTCGGCCAGCCGCTCGGAGACCTGCTCGGAGATCTGGTCGGCCCGGCGCCGCTCGCGGACCCGGATGAGCACCAGCATCGAGATGCCGTAGGCGATACCCAGGACCACCAGCACCACGCCGAGCTTGACCACCAGGCTCTGCACCGGGTCGTCGTTGTTGATGTCGATCACCGAGATGATCGCCACCACACCGAGGGTGATGAGGTGGAACAGCACCGACAGCAGCAGGTTCACCGAGCGGGTGACCTTGGTGTCCTGGAAGACCTCCTGCAGGAACGGCTCGCCCGCCCGCACCAGCAGCCGCCCGATGAGGAAGGTCAACCCCACTGAGATGGCGAGCAGCAGCAGGTACTGGGCGGTGTCGTTCATCGGGCCCTCCCGGAGGCTCGGAACGGGTGAGAGCGGTACCGCTCGACCCGGGCAGGGCGGCGTACCCGCCACCGGCGTTCCCTACTCGAAACGGTGAGATCAGCGTAACGCCCCGCAGCGGGATCCCGGCCGTGCTCCGTCCGCCCGGCGGTGCTCTCCGCCGGCCCGGCACTGGCGGGCAACACCCCCGTCACGTGACCGCCACCGGGACCCGCGGACGGACGTGGGCGCGGCCACAGGGAAAGCGCTTACAGCTGGTCTGAATCGATTACATGATCGGTCTTGTGAGCCGACCGACAGCACTAGCGGTGGGTCAGAGCCGACGTCCCGGGTACCTTCGAGCAACACCTTTTCACGAGCACACCCGGACCGATCGGCCGCGGGTGTGCGCAGCATTCCCGGGGGCCGGGCGACCGGCGAGGAGTGAGGACGAATATGACCGCGGTGACCGTGCCAGGAATCGACGATGCGCCGACTCGGAACGCTCGCCTCCTGTCCTGGGTGCGGGAGATCGCCGAGCTCACCACCCCGGACAACGTCGTGTGGTGCGACGGGTCCGACGCCGAGTGGGACCGGATGACCAGTCGTCTGGTCGAGGCCGGCACCTACATCAAGCTGGACGAGCGGAAGAAGCCGAACTCGTTCTACGCCGCCTCCGATCCCGATGACGTCGCCCGCGTCGAGGAACGCACCTACATCTGTTCGGTCGAGGAGGCCGACGCCGGACCCACCAACAACTGGATGGATCCGGCCGAGATGAAGTCGATCATGACCGGGTTGTACCGGGGGTGCATGCGCGGTCGCACGATGTACGTGATCCCGTTCTGCATGGGCCCGCTGGACGCCGAGCAGCCCTTCCTCGGGGTGGAGATCACCGACTCCGAGTACGTGGTCACCTCGATGAAGATCATGACCCGGATGGGCGCCGACGTGCTGCCGCTGTTCGACGGCCCCGCCGGCGACCGGTTCGTGCCCGCGCTGCACTCGGTGGGCGCCCCGCTCGAGCCCGGCCAGCAGGACGTGCCGTGGCCGTGCAACGAGACCAAGTACATCACCCACTTCCCGGAGACCCGGGAGATCTGGAGCTTCGGCTCCGGCTACGGCGGCAACGCGCTGCTGGGCAAGAAGTGCTACGCGCTGCGGATCGCCTCGGCGATGGCCCACGACGAGGGCTGGCTGGCCGAGCACATGCTGGTGCTCAAGCTGATCAGCCCGGAGGACAAGGCCTACTACGTGGCCGCGGCGTTCCCGTCGGCCTGCGGCAAGACCAACCTGGCCATGCTGCAGCCCACCGTGCCCGGCTGGCGCGCCGAGACCATCGGCGACGACATCGCCTGGATGCGGTTCGGCGAGGACGGCCGGCTCTACGCGGTCAACCCGGAGTTCGGCTTCTTCGGGGTGGCCCCGGGCACCAACTGGAAGACCAACCCCAACGCGATGCGCACCGTCGAGCAGGGGAACTCGCTGTTCACCAACGTCGCGCTGACCGACGACGGCGACGTGTGGTGGGAGGGCCTGGAGGGCGATCCGCAGCACCTGACCGCGTGGACCGGCCAGGAGTGGACGCCGGACTCGGACTTCCCGGCCGCGCACCCGAACTCCCGCTACACCACCCCGATCTCGCAGTGCCCGGTGGTGGCCCCGGAGTGGCAGGACCCGCAGGGCGTGCCGATCTCGGCGATCCTGTTCGGCGGCCGGCGCAAGACCACCGTCCCGCTGGTCACCGAGTCGCGCGACTGGCAGCACGGCACCTTCATGGGCGCCACCATGTCGAGCGAGAAGACCGCGGCCGCGACCGGCGGGCTCGGCCAGGTGCGCCGCGACCCGATGGCCATGCTGCCGTTCCTCGGCTACAACGTAGGCGACTACTTCCAGCACTGGGTGAACGTCGGCAAGGGCGCCGACGCCGACAAGCTGCCCAAGATCTTCTACGTGAACTGGTTCCGGCGCGGGGACGACGGCCGGTTCCTGTGGCCCGGCTTCGGCGAGAACAGCCGGGTGCTCAAGTGGTGCATCGAGCGGATGGAGGGCACCGCCTCGGCGGTCGAGACCGCCGTCGGTTACGTGCCCACCGCCGACCAGATGGACCTGACCGGCCTGGACGCCCCGCTGGCCGACATCGAGGCCGCGCTGGCCGTCGACGTCGAGGAGTGGAAGGCCGAGATCCCGCTGATCGAGGAGTGGTTCGAGGTCATCGGCGACCGCCTGCCCACCGCCATGCGCGACGAGCTGGAGGCGCTGAAGCTCCGCTTGGGCCTGTAAGCCCGAGCAACCGAGGCGGCGGCCGGGTGACCGGCGGTCGGGGCCCGACGACGTGCCCCGACCGGCGGTTCCCGGTCGCCGCCGCCCATTCCACGGCCGGTCCGCCCGCCGGCGTGACCCGGCGACCGCCCGTCGTGCCACGAGGACCACTCGTCGCAGTAGCCGCACGTCAGCGTCGTGCCCCGGCACGGCGCCACTCGTCGTAGACGGGGCTCCACCGCCCGGCGGTGCGCTCTCTCGACCGGATGCCGCGCGAGGCGGGCGTCCGGCCGCAGCGTGATTGCTGGTCACCCGACCGGGGTGCAACATTCCGTCGACCAGTTCGATACGAAGGGTGACCGGCAGTGGGCCGGCCGGGCGCTGCGGGAGGTGGACGGGTGCTGGACGTGGGAGCGGTGGGCGGAGCCGGCGGGGACGACGCCGATCTCGCGGTGTTCGTCGACCGGCTGGCCGCCGGCGGCTCGGACCGCGCCACCGCGCTCGCCCACGGCCACATCACCGCCACCATCGCGGCCGGTGCCGCCCCACCCGGCCTGCGCCGGCTGGCCGAGGCGTTGGCCGCGTCGGTCACCGAGCTGTCGCCGCGCCGCCCGGCCGCGGACCCGCTCCCGCTGGTCGAGACCATGCGCGGCACCGCGCTCGCGGTGCTGGCGGCCGCCGACGCGGACGCCGTCGCCACCGCCGTGGGCGACCTGGTCGCCGACGGCCGGCGGGTGATCGTCACCTCGGCCGACCCGGCCGCGCTGAGCGCGGTCCGCGACCGGCTGGGCGAGCCCGCGGCCGGCCGCTCGCTGGACCGGATCCCCGCCCTGCCCCCGGCGGACCTGCGCGAGCTGCGCCGCCTGCTGGCCACCTCGACCCC
>JASLAP010000462.1 GCA_030147065.1 Pseudonocardia sp.
AGCACCACTAGTAAAGCTTGACTAGTCGAGGTCGCGGGGTCCAGGGTGGGCGCCGTGATCTCCGCACGCGGGCTCGCCCGCACCTTCCACCCCCGCCGGGGCCCGGCCGTCGAGGCCGTCTCCGGCGTCGACATCGACGTCTCCGCCGGCGAACTGGTCGGCTTCCTGGGCCCCAACGGCGCGGGCAAGACCACCACCCTGCGCATGCTCACCACGCTGCTCTCCCCCACCGCGGGCGAGGCCACGGTGGCCGGCCACGACCTGCTGGCCGACCCGGCCGGCGTCCGTCGCCGGATCGGCTACGTCGGGCAGAGCGGCGGCGCCGGCCCGGACTGCCGGGTGCGCGACGAGCTGGTCCTGCAGGGACGGTTCCACGGCCTCACCGCGGCCGACGCGGCGCGCCGGGCCGACGAGCTGCTCGACCAGCTCGACCTGGGCGGTACGGCCGGTCGGGTCGTCGCCACGCTGTCCGGCGGCCAGCGCCGCCGGCTCGACATCGCGATGGGGCTGGTGCACGTGCCCCCTCTGCTGTTCCTCGACGAGCCCTCCACCGGGCTGGACCCGCAGAGCCGGGCCAACCTCTGGGGGCACATCCGGGCGCTGCACGCCGAGCACGGCACCACGCTGTTCCTGACCACCCACTACCTCGACGAGGCCGACGCGCTCTGCGACCGCATCCTGGTCATCGACCGCGGCCGGATCGTCGCCGAGGGCACCCCCGACGAGCTCAAGCGCGGGGTCTCCGGTGACCTGGTGGTGATCGGCACCGACGCGCCGGGGCGGGTCGCCGACGTGGTCGGCACCCGCGCCGGCGCCACCGAGCTGGACGTCGACGGCCCGGTCGTCCGGTTCCGCGCCGCCGACGGCGCCGGCGCCCTGCCCGGGCTGCTGCGCGACCTGGACGCCGCCGGGGTGGCGATGACCTCGGTCGAGGTCCGCCGCCCCAGCCTGGACGACGTGTTCCTCACCCTCACCGGCCGCACGCTGCGCGACGCCGAGCAGGACCGCGCGCCGGCCGGGCCGACCCCGGCGGGGGTGACCGGATGAGCGTCGCCCGGGACACCTGGCTGGTGTTCGTCCGGTCGGCGCAGCAGTCGCTGCGCAACCCGGCCTGGGTGATCATCGGCGTCCTGCAGCCGCTGCTCTACCTGGCGCTGTTCGGGCCGCTGCTCATCCCGATCGTGCAGAACACCCCGGGGTTCCCGCCCGGCGACGCCTGGCAGGTGCTGGTGCCCGCGCTGCTGGTGCAGCAGGCCCTGTTCGGGACGCTGTTCGTCGGCTTCGGGCTGATCAGCGAGTACCGGGCCGGGGTGATCGAGCGGATGCGGGTGACCCCGGTGAGCCGGGCCGCGCTGCTGCTCGGCCGCTCGCTGAAGGACGTCGTGGTGCTCGTGCTGCAGGGGGTGCTGCTGATCCTGCTCGCCGTCCCGTTCGGGCTGCGCGCCCCGCTCGGCCCGGTGCTGGCCGCGTTGGCGCTGGTCGCGGTGCTGGGCCTGGCGATGGCGTCGGCGTCCTACGCGCTGGCCCTGCGGCTCAGGAGCGAGGACGCCCTGGCCCCGCTGTTCAACACGGTCGGGCTGCCGCTGCTGTTGCTCTCCGGGGTACTGCTGCCGATGTCGGTGGCCCCGGCCTGGTTGTTCGCGCTGTCGCGGGCCAACCCGTTCGTCTACCTGGTCGACGCCGAGCGGGCGATGTTCCAGGGCGAGCTGACCACCCCGACCGTGCTGGTCGGCCTCGCGGTCGCGGTGGCCCTCGTCGCGCTGACCGTCACCTGGGGCGTGCGCACCTTCCAGCGCGAGTCCGCCTGACCGTCGAGAACGACGTCGCTGTTCGGTGGACCGGTCCAGAATCGCGACAACGCCGTTCTCGACGGGCGGGCAGACTGGGGCGGTGCACGTCGGACTGCTCGGGGTGGTCGAGGCGCGGCGCGGGGACGACCCGCTGCCGCTGCCCGGCCTGCGGCTGCGCGGGCTGCTGGCCCGGCTGGCCCTGAGCCCCGACCGGCCGGTGCCCGCGGCGCTGCTGGTGGACGACCTGTGGGGGGACGCGGCGCCGGACGGGGCCGGCAACGCCCTGCAGGCGCTGGTGTCGCGGCTGCGCCGGGTCGTCGGGCCGGGGCCGGTGGTCACCGAGAACGGGGGCTACCGGCTGCGGCTGGACCCCGACGCCGTCGACGCGGCCCGGTTCGACCGGCTGGTCGCCGCGGCCGAGGGGCCGGAGCCGGCGACCGGGCGCAGCCTGCTGGGGCAGGCCCTGCAGCTGTGGCGGGGCCCGGCGCTGGCCGATCTGGCCGGTCTGCCGTTCGCCACCGCGGCGGCGGCGCGGCTGGACGAGCGGCGGGCCCGCGCGGTCGAGCACCGCGCCCGGCTGGCCCTGCAGCTGCACGACCCGGAGCCGGAGCTGGAACCGCTGGCCGCGCAGCTCGACGCGCTGCCGCTGCGCGAGCACACCGCCGTCCTGCTCGCCCGGTGCCTGCACGCGGCCGGCCGGCAGGCCGACGCCCTCGCCGTGCTGGACCGGACGACCGCCGCGCTGGCCGAGCAGCTGGGCGTCGACCCGGGGCCCGGACTGGCCGCGGCCCGGCTGGCCGTGCTGCGCGAGACCCGGCGCCCGGTCACCCCGCCGCCGGCCAGGACAGCCGCCCTGACCAGCTTCGTCGGCCGCGAGGCCGATCTGGACCGGGTCAGCGCGCTGCTGGCCGGGGCCCGGTTGGTCACCCTGATCGGGCCGGGCGGGGCGGGCAAGACCCGGCTGGCCCGGGAGACCGCGGCCGCGCTGCCCGGACCGGCCGGCCGGGTCGCCACCGCCGAGCTGGCCGCGCTCACCACCGCCGACCAACTCCCGGCGGCGCTGCTGTCCGCGGTGGGCACCGCCGCGCTGATCCGGGTGCAGGACGAGCCCGGCCCGGACACCACCACCCGCCTGCTGACCGCGCTGGCCGGCCACGACGCCGTCCTGGTGCTGGACAACTGCGAGCACCTGGTCGACGCCGTGGCCCGGCTGGCCGCGACCCTGCTGGAGGGCTGCCCGCGGCTGCGCGTGCTGGCCACCAGCCGCGAGCCGCTGGGCGTGCCCGGTGAGGTGCTGCACCCCGTCGACGCGCTGGCCCCGGACGACGCCGCCCGGCTGTTCACCGAGCGCGCGGCTGCCGTGCGCCCGGGCTTCCGGCTCACCGCGGACGTGACCCCGCAGGTCGCCGAGATCTGCCGGCGCCTGGACGGCCAGCCGCTGCCGATCGAGCTGGCCGCGGCCCGGCTGCGCACGCTCAGCCCGGCCGAGATCGCCGCCCGGCTCGACGACCGGTTCCGGCTGCTCACCTCGGGCGCGCGGACCGCGCTGCCCCGCCACCAGACGCTGCGCGCGGTGGTCGACTGGAGCTGGGACCTGCTCGCCGAGCCGGAACGCGCGGTGGCCCGGCGGCTCGCGGTGTTCGCCGGCGGAGCCACCGCGGCCGGCGCCGAGGCGGTCTGCGCCGATCCGGGCGGGCCGCCGCGCGCGGAGGTGTTCGACCTGCTCGCCGGGCTGGTGGACAAGTCGGTGGTGGTCGCGGTGACCGACCCGGCCGGCGGGCCGACCCGCTACCGGATGCTGGAGACCATCCGGGAGTACGCCGCCGAACGCCTCGACGCCGCGGGCGAGCGGCCCGCCGCCGAGGCCGCCCACCGGCAGCTGGTGCTGGAGCTGGTGGAGACCGCCGAGCCGCACCTGCGCGGCCACCAGCAGCTGGTCTGGCTGGCCCGGCTCACCGCGCAGGCCCAGGAGGTCGACCTGGCGCTGCGCCGGGCGGTGGCGGCGGGCGACGCCGCCACCGCGCACCGGCTGGTGGCCGGCATGGCCTGGTCCTGGCTGATCCGCGGGCTGATCGACGAGTCGACCAGGTGGGTGCGCGCGGTGCACGAACTGGACGGCCCGGCCCCGCCCGAGGCCCGCGCGCTGACCGCCGCCTACCTGCTGATGATCGAGCTGAACAGCGACGACATGGCCGCGGTGCGGCGCGGCATCGAGCGCGCGGTGCGGCTGGCCGCGCAGGTCGACCCGCCCCGGCACCCGGTGCTCGACCTGATCGACCCGGTCCGCCGGATGTTCGCCGACATCGACCCCGAACCGATGCGCCGGCTGGCCGGGGAGACGACGGACCCCTGGCTGCGGGCGCTCGCCCTGGCCGCGCTGGCCGCGCGGGTCGGCAACGACGGCCGCATCGACGAGCAGCGCAAGCTGACCGCGGCGGCGCACGCGCTGTTCGTCGAGGTGGGCGACCGCTTCGGGCTGGGCATGGTGGTGCACTCGCTGGGCGAGCTGGAGGACATCGCCGGCCACTACGACGCCGCCGCCCGCGCCTACGACGAGGCGATCGCGCTGGCCACCGAGCTGGCCAACGACGACGACCTGCCGCAGTTCGTGGCCCACCGCGCCCTGCTCGACGCCCGCCACGGCGACCTGGACGCGGCCCGCACCCGGATGGAGCGGGCGGTCGAGCTGGCCGGGGAGCACTGGCAGCCGACCACCGCGTTGGGTGTGGCGCGGGCGGAGGTGGCCCGGCTGGGCGGGCAGCTCGACCTGGCCCGGGCCGAGCTGGACCGGGTCGCGTCCGGCCTGCAGGAGGTGGGGCTGGCGGTGGCCCAGCGGCACGCCGCGGTGGCGATGTCGCGGGCGGCCGTCGAGCTCGACGCCGGCGACCTCGACGCCGCCCACCGGTACCTGACCGACGCCGTGCACCGGGCGATCGAGAGCGACGACGGGCCGGTCTCGGCCGCAGTGGCCGAGGTGGCGGCCCGGTACGCGATGGCCGGCGGCGACGCGGCGCTGGCGGCGACCCTGCTCGGGGTGGCCGCCGCCCAGCGCGGCGCCCCGGACCTGGGCAACCGGGAGGTCGTCGCGCTGG